>QUBV01000008.1 GCA_014338185.1 Lysobacterales bacterium
GCTGCGCTCACGTCCCAGCCCGCGCCCGCGGCCGAACCGGCCACGTAGGTCTGGCCCGTGCCCAGGTTGTCGCTCAGCACCAGATTCGTCGCCAGCGCCACATCCGCCACGACTGCGGTGAGCGTGTAGGTGATGGTCTGGCCCGCAACGACACTGGTTCCGCTCGCAGGATTGGAGGCCTTGCTGACGGTGATCGTCGGCGCAGTGGTCGGCGTGGAAACCGTGTCGGTATCGATGACAGGCGGTCCGCTCGGGGGCGTGCCCGTTGCAGTCGCCGTGTTGTCGACTTGGCCGTTGAGCACATCGGGTGCAGTCACGGTGTAGTTGACCGGGCCACAGGTCGCGGTCGCACCCGGTGCCAGCGTCGTCGGCGTGCAGGTGATCGCGCCGCCCAGCAGCGGGTCATTGACACCGACGCCGGTCAGCGTGGTGTTGCCGCTGTTGAGTACGGTAAAGCTGTAGGTGATCGTGCTGCCCTGCCCATACGGACCGGTCGACGTAACGCTCTTGGTCAGCGTCAGCGCCGCGCTCGTCGCTGGCAGCGTCACCACCGCACTGTCGCTGTCGCTCACCGCAGGTCCGCTCGGCGGCGTGCCGCTCGACCGCCGTTGCCGTCGATGTCGCCCTGCGTCACCGTGTAGCTGTTGCCCGTGCAGCTCAGGCTCGCCGTCGCACCCGGCGCCAGGCTCGCGATCGGCGTGCACACCAGGCTCCCAAGCAGCGGATCGCTCACGTTCACGTTGGTCAACGTCACGTTGCCCGTGTTCTCCACCGAGAACGTGTACGTGATCACGTCACCCGCTTGCGTCACGCTCGCCGGGCTCGCGCTCTTGGTCAGCGTCAGCGCCGTCAGCGTCAGCGCCGGGTTGGGGACCAGTACCGTCGCACTGCCCTGGATCGGGTTTGGTGTCTGCGGGCTGGAGGCGGAGGCGGTATTGACGAGCTGGCCGGTGGCGCCGGCATCGACCGTAACTTGGTAGGTCACGGTCATGGACTGGCCGGGCCCGAGCGCGAACTTGTCGCCCGCGGTGACCAGCGTGGACGGCACGCCGCTGCTCAGGTCGGGATTCGCGCCGGCGGGGACGTTGTCCCTGGTGGCCGGCGTGGTGGCGGCGTTGTGGCAGGTGAAGCGCACATTGTCGAAGTACACGTATCGGGTGTTGCTGTCACCACCCGTGCCGGTGATGTTGAAGCGAATGCGGGTATCGGCGGCAATTTCCGCTCCGGACAGCGTGTAGTTGACCGTGCCGGAAGTGCCCTGGTTGCTGATGTTGAACACACCCAACGGTGCGCGCTGCGTGTTGCCTGTATAGAGGAACGCGCTGACCGCACGGTCGCCGGCAGCGGCGCCCAACTGGTTGTTGTAGTCGTAACTGAGCGTGACCGACTCGGCGGCGGAGCATGCTGCCGAGGTCAGATCAGCTTCGCGGTAGATGAAACGTGCGGTGTTCTGCGGGCGGATACGCAGGCAGTTGCCCGCCGTGCAGGCCGCATTGGCCACCACACGGATGCTGCCGTTGCTGACGCTGGGGTCGCTGTCGGTCTTGGTCCATGGCGAACCACTCCAGTTGATCGATCCGTTGCTGCCGTTGAAGGCGATCGCGGGGAACTGGTCGAAGTAGTCGGCATCGATCAACACATGGCCGGTCGCAACCGTGCTCTGCGGCACATAGGTGGTGCCGGCGGCCAGCGGATCGTTGACGACGAGATGGCTCTGGCGCGTGCTGCCATTGTTGGTGAGCGTGACCGTGTAGGTGACCGTGTCTCCCGGGCTGGCCATCGTCGGATTGGCCACCTTGCTGATGAGCAGGTTGGAAATGCCTACCGTGGCGGAGGCGTTGGCATTGAGCGGGCCACCCCCCGAGGTGCCACTGGCCTGGGCGTTGTTGATGCTGTCGCCGCCCGGCGCGGCCGTGGTGATGGCACTGAACACGATCGTCATCTGCTGGTTGGCGGCCATGTTCTGGCCGAGGTTCCAGCTGAGATTCGGACCGGGCATGCCGGTCGGATCGGCCGCCACCCCGGTGATGACACCACCGCCCGGCAGCGTGATGGTGGTGCTGCCGGCGACATAGGCCCAGTTGGCGGGCAAGGTGTCCGTCACGTTGACGCCACTGACCGCATCGCTGTAGGTGTGGACCGTGAGCGTGAACTGCGAGGTCTGGCCGGCCGCATCGGGTATCGCGTTGGGGCTGGCCGTCTTGGCCAGCAGCAAGGCTGGCAGCGGCGTGACACTCACATCGGTGTCGGCCGTGCCGCTGACCGTCTGGTCAGGGTCGTCGGGGAAGGTCAGCGAACCATGGCTGATGCTCACCACGTTGGTGATGGTGCCGCCGCCAAAGCCGGGGTCGATGGTCGCGCGATACTTGAGAATCACGCCCTGGCCCGGCAGCAGGGTGCCGCCCTGCACGGTCGGTGGCGGCACACCGCCCGTGGCGCCGTTGCCTACGCGGAAGTACAAGGTGCCGTTGGGGCCGTCCCCGGCCACGAACTCGGCGATGTCGGCATCGGTCGCGTCCGTCTTGGATCCGACATGACTCGGGTCGCCATCGTCCTGCAGGATCTGGATGCTGCCGGGCACATAGGTCAGGCCAGCCGGGATCGGGTCGCTGGCCACGGTGCGGATCGCGCCGTCCAGACCTTGGTTGTGGAAGTCGATCGTGTACTCGATGATGTCGCCCGGGTGCAGGTCCGGTCCTGGCGAGCCGCCAACCTTGACCGCGGTCTTTTCCAGCGTCGGCACCACCTCGGGGCGATACAGGTCCGACACGAACACCAGCGCGTGCGGGAAATACACGTCGCCCGTGGACGTGAACGAAAGGTCCACCGTCGTGGCATTGTTGGCCACGTGCGGCTTGCCGAGGTTGGCCGGTATGTTGGAGATGTCGACCAACTTGAGGTCGAGCGCGAACTGGTTGACGTAATTCGGGTCCTTGGCGGTGAACAGCGTACCCAGGCGCGCGATGCGGCTGTTCCAGAAGTTGCCGATCGGGCTCTGTGCGTCACTGAGCGCACCGGGGCTGACCGCGCCCGCACCACCCAGCAGGAACTGGTCTCCGCCGATGCCGTCATCGCCTTCCCACACCAGCGCGCCCATGTAGGCGTCGAAGTTGCCGATCGGCGGCGTGAGCAGCCCGCTGACCGAGATGGGCTGCGTGTTGTTGTTGACGGTGCCGCCATCGCCGTCGAACACCATCAGCCGGCGGAACGGCTTGCCCGCGTTCTCGTAGACGACGATCAGACCCCAACCGCCGTAGAAACCCAGGCCGTCGTTGCCGGTCAATGCGGTGAGGCCACCGACGTAGTAGTCGCCGTTGCCGGCGGACTGGATCAGTGTGGTGACATTGGCGAACGCGGTGTAGGGCCGGCTCGCGGCTGCTCCCTGCCCGGTGAAGGTGTAGACATCTGCCGCATCGGCAGTGATGGCTTGGTAGCTGGTTCCACCCGGCTGGCGCAGATAAACCGTCTCACGCGCCGTTGCAGCTGCACCGGTCGTGGCAGCGCGCCCACCCCAATACAGCCCCGCCGACAGCACCGTACTGCCCGCCGGCAGCGACAGGGTGGCGCGCGAGGAATTGCGATACAAAGTCCAGCCACCCACGCCGGTGGCCGGCAGGTTGGCGTTGTCGATGTTGACGTAGCCCATCGCGCGGTTGTTGTCCGCCGTGACGGTTCCCGCCTGTGCCTGGGCGCAGTTGTTCGGGGAGTTGTTGGTACAGGTCAGCAGCGTGTTGCCGATCATCTCGACATCGCCGGTGGTGTTGACGCTGTAGCGCTGGGCCAGCTGGGCCGAGGCCAGCAGCGGCGCCAGCAACAGCAGCAGCACCGCGCACCACGACAGGCCGCGCTGGATGCCGCGCGGCCGCACGCCCGGTTGGTGGGAGGACATGGTTGGCGTGTTCGATGACATGTGCTGATCCCGGATTGAATACGATGTGCCGACCGATGGCGGCAACGGCAACGCTGGCGACACGCACGTGGACGGGTGCCGCATCACCGCGGTACCCATGGCCATCCACGCCGGGTCTTGCCCCTGGAACGGCAGCTTAGCCAAGCGTGCTGACACACACTGTCAGATCCGGACAAGCGGCCGCAAACAATTGTGACGGACCTCACGGTCCAGCTTCGCAAACCCTGATCCACGTCATTGCAGCATCGATGCATGTCCGTTTCGGGCATGCGCATTCAACATGCGGCAATGCGAGAACCCGGACACCCTGCCGGGCGCATCCGGTATGGGATGGCCAAGCGTGACGCAGTGTCTGCAGCGACTGAGGCAAGTCTTGTGCCATGGGTGCGCCGGGGCGGGCGCGAGGGCCGCTGTCCACGGCCATCGCGCAGCGGTTCAGCGCAGGTCGGCGAGGACCACGCGCGCGGCGTTGTGCCCGGGCGCACCGGTCACGCCGCCGCCGGGGTGGGTGCCGGCGCCGCACAGGTACAGGCCCGGCAGCGCGCCGCGATAGTTGGCCTGGCCAAGCATCGGTCGCGCGCTGAACAACTGGTTGAGCGACAACGCGCCGTGGAAGATGTCGCCGCCGATGAGGCCGAAGTCGCGTTCCAGGTCGAGCGGGGACTTGATCTGGCGGCCGAGCACGCTGGCCTTGAAGCCGGGTGCATGGCGCTCGACGGTGTCGAGCATGAGGTCGGCCACCTCTTCGCGATGCGCATCCCAGCTCGCGCCGTTGGGCAGCACCGGCGCGACATGCTGGCAGAACAGGCTCGCCACATGCCGACCCTTGGGCGCGAGCGAGTCATCGAGCGTGGATGGAATGAGCATCTCGACGATCGGCTCACGCGACCAGCCGTATGCGCGCGCATCGAGGTAGGCGCGGTCCATGTAGGCCAGGCTCGGCGCGAGGATGATGCCGGCGGTCAGGTGGTCGCCCTCGCCCGGCAGCACGCTGAAGCTGGGCAGGCGCTCGAGCGCGACGTTCATGCGGAAGGTGCCCGAGCCGCAGCGCCAGTACGCCATGCGCTCGCGGGTCGGCGCGGGCACGCGGTCGGGCGCGATCAGGCGCTCGTACAGCAGCTTGGGGTTGACGTTGGCCACGATCGCGCGCGCATGCAGCAGGTCGCTGTCGTCGCTCACCACGCCGACGGCGCGCCCGTTCTCGACCACGACCTCGCGCACGCCGCAGCCGGTGCGGATTTCCACGCCGGCCGCCTGCGCCGCCCTGGCCATGGCCTGGGTGATCGCGCCCATGCCGCCGATCGCGTGGCCCCATGCACCCTTGACGCCGTTGACCTCGCCGAACACGTGGTGCAGCAGCACGTAGGCGCTGCCCGGCGTGTACGGGCTGGCGTAGTTGCCGACCACACCGTCGAAGCCGAGCACGGCCTTGATCGGCTCGCTCTCGAACCAGCGGTCGAGGTACTCGGCCGCGGAGATCGTGAACAGGTCGAGCAGGTCGGTGCGCAAGGTTGCATCGAGCGCGCCCAGGCGCCGGCCGAGCCGGCCCGCGCGCACGAGTTCGGGCAGCGCCTTGAGCCAGCCGCCCTCGGTCACGTTGGGCGGCGGTTGCAACGCGAGCGCGCGCAGCACGTCGGCGATCGCGTCGAGGCGGCGTTCGTACCCCGCCAGCGCCTCGGCATCCTTGCGCGAGAATTTGGCGACCTCGGCCTGGGTGCGGCCGGCGCCGGTGAGCAGGTAGCTGCCGTCGGGGCGCGGCAGGAAATTGTTGGCCTTGCGCAGCACCACCTGCAAACCATGCTCGCGCAGCTTCAGGTCCTCGATGACCTTGGGCTGCAGCAGCGACACCGTGTAGGCCGCCACCGAATTGCGAAACCCTGGATGGAACTCCTCGGTCACGGCCGCGCCACCGACCACGCCGCGCCGTTCGAGCACGAGCACGCGCTTGCCGGCCTTGGCGAGATAGGCCGCGCACACCAGTCCGTTGTGGCCACCCCCGACGAGGATCGCGTCGTACATTGCGGTCGGCTCCGATTGCGAGCGCGCGATGGTACATCCTCGTCCACCCCGCCCGCGCTGCCGCGCATCACCCACGGCCGCCCTGACCGGGATCAAGGCGGCGCGACGCGTGCACCGCGAGGATGCGACGCCACGTCGCTGCGCCCGCTCGCGCACGCGCGGCACGTTCCTTCATCTGCCGGAGTCCTGTCCATGTTGTTCGAAGTCCCCGCGATCCACAGCGCGCAATGCGTCACCACCATCACCAATGCGCTGCTGGCGCAGGATCTGGGCGCCAGCGTGGAGGTCAAGCTCGACCAGCGCCGCGTGCGCGTGGAAGGCAACCTGAGCACCGAGCAGGCACTGGCCGCGATCCGTGGCGCCGGTTTCGCCGCAGCCGAAGCCGCGCCGCACAGCGGCCCCGGCAGCACCTGCTGCGGCGGCTGCGCCTGAACCATCGCGTCCGCGCCCGCGCACTGGGCGCGCGGACCGCGCCGGCTCAAGCCAACGCGTTCGCGCCGGCTGCGCGCAGCGTCACGCGGCGGGCCATGGGTACGCTCAGCACACCGAGCAGGCTCAAGGCGACCACATACCACGCCGGCGCGAGCGGCGAGTGCAGCACCACGAGGCCGACCAGTTGCGGCGTGAGGCCGCCAAACACCGCATAGGCCACGTTGTAGGCAAAGGACACGCCCGAGTAGCGCACCGGCGCCGGGAACGCCTGCACCAGCAAGGTCGGGATCACGCCCACCACGCCCACGCAGAACCCGGCCAGTCCATACAGCAGCGGCAGCCGGGCCGGATCGCGGGCCACGCCCAGGTACAGCGCGAGCACGCTGGCGCCGAGCGCGGCGCAGCCGAACATGAGCGTGCGCGTGGCACCGATGCGATCGGCCGCGGCGCCGAATGCCACGCAGCCGATGGTGAGCGCGAGCGTGGCGATGCTGTTGGCATCGAGCGCCGCGCGCGCGGGAATGCCGTACAGGTTCTGCATGAGGCTGGGCGTGAGCAGGATCACCACCACGATCGCCGCGGTCAGCACCCAGGTCAGCAGCATCGAACAGACCACCGCGCTGCGATGGCCCGCCAGCACGCTGCGCAGCGGCAGGCCCTGCACCAGTTCGCGGCGGCGGCGCAGTTCCTCGAACACCGGCGTCTCGGCCAGCATGCGGCGCAGGAACACCGCGCCGAGCCCGAACACGCCACCGAGCAGGAACGGGACGCGCCAGCCCCAGTCGAGCACCTGCGCAGGCGTGAGCTCGCGGTTGACCGCACCGGCGATGAGTGATCCGAGCAGGATGCCCGCGGTGAGGCCGGCGGTGAGCGTGCCGCAGGCGATGCCCACGCGCCCCGCGGGCACGTGTTCGGCGACGAAGGTCCAGGCGCCGGGCACCTCACCGCCGACCGCCGCGCCCTGCGCGATGCGCATGAGCAGCAACAGCAAAGGCGCGGCATGGCCGAGCGTGGCCCAGGTCGGCAGCAGTCCGATCGCGAGCGTGGGCAAGGCCATCAGCAGCACGCTGAGCATGAACATGCGCTTGCGCCCGCTGCGGTCGCCGAAGTGCGCCATCAGCACGCCGCCGAGCGGCCGGGCGAAGTAGCCGGCCGCGAACAAGCCATAGGTCTGGAACTGGCGCAGCCACTCGGGCGTGTCGGCCGGGAAGAACAACTGGCCGATCACGTTGGCGAAGAACACGAAGATGATGAAGTCGTAGAACTCGAGCGCCCCGCCGAGCGAGGCCAGTGCGAGCGTGCGCAGGTCGCGCCGGCCGAGCGCCGGGGCCGGCGGGCTCACAACATCGTCTCCAGCTCCTTGGCGATGCCGGCTGGTGTGTCGGTGGGCGCGTAGCGGCGGAGCACCTGCCCCTGCGAGTCGACCAGGAACTTGGTGAAGTTCCACTTGATCGCCTCGCTGCCGAGCAGCCCCCTGGCCTGCGCCTTGAGGTGGCGGTACAGCGGGTGGGCGTGGGCGCCGTTGACCTCGATCTTGGCGAACAGCGGGAAGGTCACGTCGTAGTTGAGCGCGCAGAACTGCTTGATCTCGGCCGCGTCGCCCGGCTCCTGGTGGCCGAACTGGTCGCAGGGAAAGCCCAGCACCACCAGCCCGCGCTTGCGGTAGTCGCGATACAGCTGCTCCAGCCCGGCGTATTGCGGCGTGAACCCGCACTTGGAGGCGACGTTGACGATCAGAAGGGTCTTGCCGCGATAGGCCGCCAGCGACTGCTGCTTGCCGTCGATGGTTTCGGCAGTGAAATCATGGACCGATGGCATGTTCGCTCCGGGGGCTGGTCAACGCCGGCACCGGCTGCGCGGCGGCGTCGCGGCGCAGTGTACTGCAGCGCGCGGCGGCGGCCGCCGGCGCTCAGCCGATGCGCTGCAGCAGCAGCGCCGGCGCACTGGCGCTGGCCGGCAGCAGATAGTGGTCCAGCAGCAGGAACGCGAACAGTGCCATCAGGTAGATGATCGAATAATTGAACACGCGCATCGCGTAGAACTCGTCGGGCGGGTTCATCAGGCGCACCGCGTACCACAGGAACGCGCCGCCGAGCACGAGCGCACCGCCGAGGTAGAACACGCCGCTCATGCCGGCCAGATACGGCAGCACGGTGATGACCACGAGCAGGATCGTGTAGAACAGCACGTGCCAGCGCGTGTAGACCACGCCATGGGTGACCGGCAGCATCGGGATCTGCGCGCGCGCGTAGTCGTCGCGACGAAAGATCGCCAGCGCCCAGAAGTGCGGCGGCGTCCAGATGAACACGATGAGGAACAGCAGCAGCGCGTGCGCGTGCACCTCGCCGGTCACGGCCGACCAGCCCAGCACCGGCGGGATCGCGCCCGCGGCGCCGCCGATCACGATGTTCTGCGAGGTCGCGCGCTTGAGGAAGGCGGTGTAGATGATCGCGTAGCCGATCAGGCCGCAGAACGTGAGCACCGCGGTCAACAGGTTGTCGAACAGCACGAGGATGAGCATCGACAGCGCGCCGAGCGTGAGCGCGAACACCAGCACCTGGCGAGGCGTGAGCGCGCCGGTGGCCAGCGGCCGGTGCGAGGTGCGCGCCATCACCTTGTCGATGCGCTGGTCGATGAGATGGTTGATCGCGGCCGCCGAGGAGGAAGCCAGCCAGATCCCGAGCGTGCCCGCGATCGCCTCCTGCAGCGGCGGCACGCCCGGCACCGCCAGCAGCATGCCGATCACCGCGGTGAACACGATCAGCGCGACGATGCGCGGCTTGGTGACCTCGAGGTATTGGCGCAGGAGCGAGGGGGAATTCACCGGACCGGGTCCACGATCAGGCCACGCGCCGCGTGCGCACGAGCAGCACGATGAGCGCGAGCAACAGCAGCACCGCGCCGGCGTTGTGCGCGGTCGCCACCGGCAGCGGCAGCAGCAGCATCACGTTGGCGATACCCAGTCCGACCTGCACGCACAGCAGCAGGCCGATGGTGGCCGCGAGCAGCGGCAGGCCGCGGCGCCAGGCCGCCAGCGCCGTCGCCAGCACGTAGCCGAACACCACCAGCGCGCCGATGCGGTGCGCGATCTGGATTGCCGCGCGCGCCGCCGCATCGAGCACGCCGCCCTCGTAGTTGACCCCGATGCCACGCCACAACACGAAGCCCTCGCCGAAGTCGGTCTGCGGCCACCACGCGCCCGCGCACTGCGGGAAGTCGGCGCCACAGGCCAGTGCTGCATAGTTGGCGCTGGTCCAGCCACCAAGCGCGATCTGCAGCGACAGCAGCACCAGCGACACGATCGCCATCGCGTGCAGCGGGCGCTGCGCGGGCGTGGCCTGGCTGCGCATGAGCAGGCCCAGCGCGACATAGGCGAGCAGCGAGAACGTGAGCAGCCCACCCAGCAGGTGGCCCATCACCACGATCGGCTTGAGCAGCCAGGTCACGGTCCACATGCCGAGCATGGCCTGGAACACGATCACCGCGAAACTTGCCACCGCGACCCGGTACGGCGCTGGCCGGTCGAGCCGCGCGGCGACGAGGAAGGGCAAGGCCAGCGCCACCAGCGAGAACGCCGTGGAGGCGACATAGGCGGCCTTCATGTACAGCACCACCCCGATCGCGGCGGCCACCGCCGCCGCGGCGAGCGCGGCGAGTGCGCCACGCCGGCGCCAGGCCGCGCTGAGCGCGATCGCGAGCACGAGGGTGCCGAGCGAGCCGGCCAGCATGCGGTGCACCTGCTCGCGCCAGGCCTTGTGCGTTTCGACCGGGCGCTGCGGGAATGCCGCGTTGGCGTGGGCGATTTCCTGCTCGTGGCCGGGCCAGGTGGCCTTGCCGTAGCAGGTCGGCCAGTCCGGGCACGACAGCCCGGCATCGGACAGGCGCACGAACGCGCCGAACACGATCACGACGAACGCAACGATGGCCGCGACGAGGGCGAGCCGGCCGGTGGCGGAGGATGCTTGCATGGAAGATCAACTCTTGAGGACGCGCTCGAGGTCCTTGCGCAACTTGCGCGCATCGTAACCGACGCCATAGCGGAGCACGAGAAACCCCTGCGGATCGACGAAGGCGACGGCGAGCTCGTCGGGCGCCGTCGGCAACAGTTCGCGCAGCGCGCCATCGAGGTCGCGTACCGTCCGCAGCGGCGCCAGCGCGGCCAGCTCGGCCGACGCCAGCTCGCCCACCAGCACCAGGCGCACGCGCGTTGCATTCTGGTTGAGGCTCACACGCACGCGGCGCAGTTCGTCGAGTCGCGCGAGGCAGCGCGCGGCGCAGCGCGGACCCGGCAGCGCCAGCACGGTCCATGACCAGCCGGGATCACGCCAAGCCAGTGCGTTGCCGTCGGCAGCGACCAGCCGCGCCGCATCGAGCGCGCGCGGCGGCTGGATCAGCGTGCCGTAGTTGCGCTTGCCCGCGGGCAGCCAGCCGCGCTCGCCCAGCACCCACGCCGCGATCAGCGGCGCGGTGAACAACACGAGGATCAGGATCAGGCCGATGCGGTTGCGCGTACGCGGAGTCATGTGGCCGAGGTCGGGCGGCGCCAATGCAGAATGGCAAAGAGTGCCACGACTACCGCGCCGAAAGCGAACCAGGTGAAGGCATAGGCGTAATGGCGCTCGGGTGGGAACACGCCCGGGCGCCACTCGCGCACGAAGCCGACCGCTGGGTCGTCGGCATCGACCTGCAGCAGCACGCGCGGGTCGAGTGCATGACCCAGGTCGTGGGCAACCTCGGCCAGGTCGAGATAGATCATGGTCTTGGGCCAGTGGCTCTGCCGCGGCAAGGCGTCGCCACCCATGCGCAGCGCGACCCCGGGTGGTGGCGCATACAGCGCGTGCACCTTGCGCACGCCCGCTGGCGGTGGCGGGATCGGCGGCACCGCGCCGCGCGCGTCGCGGGCGAGGAAGCCGCGGTTGAGCAGCAATGCCGGTCCACCCGCGCTGGGCATGAACACGCCGTACACCATGACGCCGACCTTGCCCGCGTGGACCTGGTCGTCGAGCACGTAGCCATGCGCGGCATCAAAGCTGCCGTTCACCTCGATCAACGGATAGCGCGTGGCACTGGCGAGCTGGCGCGCCTGCGCCAGGGTCACCGGGGTGCCATGCTCGGTGGCGTCGAAGGCCGCGAACAGCGCCTCCTTTTCATGCGCGCGGCGCACCTGCCAGCTGCCCAGTGCCATGAACAGCGCCAAGCCGGCCAGCGCGAGTGCGACCGCGAACACGCTGGGTGTGTGCCAACGCCGGCGACTCATGCGCGCAACTATACTCACGCCGTCGCCGGGCGTTGCGCCCGGCCCGCGGGCCGGCCCATGTTCAAGACCCTGTTCATCATCGCGTTCCTGATCGCCATCCTCTACAGCCTGGGCGCCGGCCTGTACTACATGATGAGCGACAAGGGCAGCACCGATCGCACGCTCAAGGCGCTGACCTGGCGCATCGGGCTGTCGGTGCTGCTCATCGTGCTGATCGTGATCGGCATCAAGACCGGCCTGATCCGTCCGCACGGCGTGGGTGGTTGAGCGACGCACGGCACGGCGGGCACGCACTGGCGATGCCCGGCGCCGGGTCTGCGCTCCAGTGTCCCGCCCGGGCGCGCCGCCTCCGTCGGCGCCGCGCCCGCATGCCAACTACAGGATGTAGACGAACACGAACAGGCACACCCACACCACGTCGACGAAGTGCCAGTACCAGGCCGCGGCCTCGAAGCCGAAGTGGTTGTCGCGCGTGAAGTGGCCCTTGGCGCAGCGGAACCAGATCACCGCGAGGATGATCGCGCCGAGCGTGACGTGCAGGCCGTGGAATCCGGTGAGCATGAAGAAGGTGCTGCCGTAGATGCCGCTGCCGAGCGTGAGATTCAGATGCTCGTAGGCTTCGGCGTACTCGTGGGCCTGGAAGCCGAGGAACACCACGCCCAGCAACACCGTGAGCGCGAGGAACACCAGCAGGCGACCGCGATGGCCCGCGCGCAGCGCATGGTGGGCGATCGTGATCGTCACACCCGAGGACAGCAGCAACAGGGTGTTGAGCAGCGGGATGCCCCACGGCGACATCGTCGAGAACGCACCGCCGACGTCCTGCGGGCCATTGGTCGGCCACGCCGCCGAATACTGCGACCACAGGTAGAAATTGGTCATCGCGCCATGGCCCTCACCGCCGAGCCACGGCACCGAGAAGGTGCGCGCGTAGAACAGCGCGCCGAAGAACGCGGCGAAGAACATGACCTCGGAAAAGATGAACCACATCATGCCCATGCGGAACGACACGTCGACCTGGCGGTTGTACAGGCCCGACACCGACTCGCGGATCACCGAGCCGAACCAGCCCGCGATCATCACGATGAGCAGGCCGATGCCGACCAGCATGATGCCCTTGCCGCCGGCGGTCTCGTTGAGCCACATGCCGGCACCGACCACGGTGCCACTCAGGCCGAACGAGCCGACGATCGGCCAATGGCTGCCGTGGGGAACGTAGTAAGCACCTGATGTTTGCGCCATGACGGGATCTCGGTCGGTTGGTGGTCAACCCGCCGCGGGTGGCGGCGAAGCAGAGTTGAGCAGCCGCCGGGTGGCGGCCTCGTTGGCATAGAAGGTGTAGGACAGCGTCAATTCCCGGACATCGGCCGGCAGGCGCGGATCGACGAAGAAGCGCACCGGCATGCGCCGCGTCTCGCCGGCCTTGAGCACCTGCTCGGTGAAGCAGAAGCACTCGGTCTTGTTGAAGAACGCCGAGGCCGCGCTCGGCGCCACGCTCGGCACCGCGTTGCCGACGATGTCCTGATCGCTGGTGTTGGTGGCATCGAACCACGCGTCGACGAGCTTGCCCGGATGCACCTGCATGATCGGTTGCTCGGTGGCGAACGTCCACGGCAGCTTGCTGTTGACGTTGGCGACGAACTGCACCGTGACGGTGCGGCTGGTGTCCTCACGCAGGTCGGTCAGCGCCGTTGCCGCGGTCGCGCCCTGCGGCAGGCGGATGCCAAGCACGTGCTCGCACACGATGCGGTAGGCGGGCACCATGGCGAAACCGAACACGAACGCACAGATCACGACGATCGCCGTGGTCTTGAGTACGCCGCGATGGCCGCTGCGCTCGTTCATCGGCTCAGCGCCATCTCGATGATCGCGAACAGGTACATGCCCACGGCCACCGCGCCGGCAATCAGCGCAGTGCGGCGCGCGCGCGCGCGCCCGGCCTCGAAGCCGTCAGTGCGCGACATCGCCGTGCGCCAGCATGTCGTCGGTGATGACCGGCGGCGTGGAGAAGCTGTGGTACGGCGCCGGCGAGGGCAGCGTCCACTCCAGTCCGCGCGCGCCTTCCCACACCTGCGCGGTGGCCCGCTGCCTGGAGCGGTACACGCAGTGGAGGATCACGCCGAGGAAGATGAACTGGCTCGCACCGAACCAGAAGCCGCCGATCGAGGACATCATGTTGAAGTCGGCGAAGGCGACGTTGTAGTCGGGGATGCGTCGTGGCATGCCGGCGAGGCCGACGAAATGCTGCGGGAAGAACAGCACGTTGACCGAGATCACGCTCGACCAGAAGTGGATCTTGCCCCACTTCTCCGAGTACATGTTGCCCGACCACTTGGGCAGCCAGTAGTACACCGCGGCCATGATGCCGAACAGCGCGCCGCTGACCAGCACGTAGTGGAAGTGCGACACTACGAAGTAGGTGTCCTGGTACTGGAAGTCGGCCGGCACGATCGCGCACATCACGCCCGAGAAGCCGCCGATCGTGAACAGGACCACGAACGCGATCGCGAACAGCATCGGCGTTTCGAAGGTGATCGAACCCTTCCACATCGTCGACACCCAGTTGAACACCTTCACGCCGGTCGGAATGCCGATCAACATGGTGCCGTACATGAAGAACAGCTCGCCGCCCAGCGGCATGCCCACCGCGAACATGTGGTGCGCCCACACGATGCACGACAGGAACGCGATCGACGCCAGCGAGTAGACCATCGCCTGGTAGCCGAACAGCGGCTTGCGCGAGAACGTCGGCACGATCTCCGAAATGATCCCGAACGCCGGCAGGATCATGATGTAGACCTCGGGATGGCCGAAGAACCAGAAGATGTGCTGGAACATCACCGGGTCGCCGCCGCCGGCCGCGTTGAAGAAGCTGGTGCCGAAGAACTTGTCGGTGAGCAGCATCGTGACCGCACCGGCCAGCACCGGCATCACCATGATGAGCAGGAACGCGGTGATGAGCCAGCTCCACACGAACACCGGCATCTTGAGCAGGTCCATGCCCGGCGCGCGCATGTTGAGGATGGTCGCGATGATGTTGATCGCGCCCATGATCGAGCTGATGCCCATGAGGTGCACCGCGAAGATCATGAAGGCGACGTTGGCGCCACCTTCGAGCGCGAGCGGCGGGTACATCGTCCAGCCGCCCTGCGGACCGCCGCCGGGCAGGAACACCTCCATCACCAGCAGCAGGAACGCGAACGGCAGGATCCAGAACGACCAGTTGTTCATGCGCGGCAGCGCCATGTCCGGCGCACCGATCATCATCGGGATCATCCAGTTCGCGAGCCCGACGAAGGCCGGCATGATCGCGCCGAAGATCATGATGAGGCCGTGCATGGTGGTGAGCTGATTGAAGAACTCCGGCTGCATGAGCTGCAGGCCGGGCTGGAACAGCTCGGCGCGGATCAGCATCGCGAAGGTGCCGCCGATGAAGAACGCGGTGAGCGAGAACACCAGGTACAAGGTACCGATGTCCTTGTGGTTGGTGGTGAACAGCCAGCGCTGCAGGAAGCCGTGCGGCTTGTGCTCGTGCGCGTCGCTGTGGGTATCGGGGATGGCAGGATTGACTGCGGCCATGGCTGTAACCTCGGATGTCGCGGGCCTCAGCCCTGCGTGGCGGACGTTGCGGCAGGAGCGGCCTGCGCGGTCTTGGCGGCGGCAGCAGCGCCTTCCTGCGTGGCCAGCCACTGTTCGAACTCGGCCTTGGGCACGGCCTTGACCACGATCGGCATGAAGCCGTGGTCCTTGCCGCACAGCTCCGCGCACTGGCCGCGATAGGTGCCGGCGGTATCGATGCGCGTCCAGTTGGAGTTGATGATTCCGGGGATCGCGTCCTGCTTCCAACCCAGGTCGGGCACCCACCACGAGTGGATCACGTCATCGGCGGTGAGCACGAAGCGCACCTTGACGCCCACCGGCAGCAGCAGCGGCCTGTCGACGTTGAGCAGGTACACGTTCTCGCCACCGTCCTTGACCGCGTGCGGATCCAGCCCCGAGCCGGTCTGACGCACGCGGTTGGAGTGCTCGTCGAGGGTGGAGATGAAATTGACGGGCGTGGCCTTGCCGAAATAGTCGACGTACTCGTAGCGCCACTTCCACTGGTAGCCGGTGACCTTGATCGTCATCTCGGAGTTTTCGACGTTGGCCATGTCGACCACGAGCTTGGTCGCGGGCCACGCCATCACGATGAGGATGATGATCGGGATCGTGGTCCAGACCAGCTCCATCGCGGTGTTGTGGCTCCACCTGGCCGGAACCGCGCCGCGCGACTTGCGGAACTTGAACAGCGCATAGACCATCGCGCCATAGACCACCACGCCGATCGCGACGCAGACCCAGAACGCGAGCATGTGCACGTCGTAGATGCGCTGCGCGATCGTGGTGGCCCCGGTCGGCATGTTCAGTTGCCATGGTTGCGGGTTGGCCAGCGCCAGCCCGCTCACCATCATCGCCAGCCCAGCCACGGCGCGGCGAGCGCGCATCACCCCGGAAGAAATCATCGGCATCACCTTGATTGTCTGCTTGCTGGCGCGAGCCACCGCGCTCGCCTGCTCCCCGAAACCTTTCCAGCGCGCCACGCGACCCCGCGTGCACGGCATTGGATGCGGCAATTTGACGCATCATAGACGAGCGTGCGCCGCAGCGGCAACCGGCAGCCACGCCTGTGCGAAGCCCGCGACATGGGCGCGGGCGCATGTCCTTGGCCGCCTCCGGGCAGCTCACTACACTATGCAATCCGCCGCGATGTGCGCTGCCGAGAACGTGCGTGAGCGAGATCCTGCTACCCGAATTGCCGGCCGCGGCCGACCCCATCTGGACGAGCATCACCGCGGCCTGGTCGCGTGACGAGGCCAGCGCGATCGCCGACCTGCTCGAGCAGGCCAGCCTGCCACCGACCGAGCGCTCGCTCGTGCTCGCGCGCGCGGCCGAACTGGTCGCCCGCGTGCGCCTGCGCGCGGGCGAGCAGAGCGTGGTCGAGTCCTTCATGCGCCAGTACGACCTGTCCAGCGAGGAAGGCGTGCTGCTCATGTGCGTGGCCGAAGCCTTGCTGCGCATCCCCGACAAGACCACCGCCGACAAGCTCATCCGCGACAAGCTCGGCGAGGCCGACTGGAAGAAGCACCTGGGCGGCAGCGAGTCGGTGCTGGTCAACGCCTCGACCTGGGGCCTCATGCTCACGGGCCACCTCGTCAACCTCGCCGAGGAAACGCGCCGCGACTTCACCGGCAGCTTCAAGCGCCTGATCGGACGCGCCGGCGAGCCGATGATCCGCCTCGCGGTGCGCCAGGCCATGCGCATCATGGGCCACCAGTTCGTGATGGGGCGCAACATCGATGAGGCGCTCGACCGCTGCGCGCAGAAGGGCTACAGCGACTACCGCTATTCCTACGACATGCTTGGCGAGGCCGCGCTGACCCAGCCCGACGCCGAGCGCTACCACAAGGCCTACAAGGATGCGATCGTCACGCTCGGCGCGCGCGGCCCGTTCGCCAGCGTGATCGAGGCGCCCTCGATTTCGGTCAAGCTGTCGGCGCTGCATCCGCGCTACGAGGTGGCCAAGCGCGCGCGCGTGCATGCCGAACTCACGCCCAAGGTGCTGGAACTGGCCCAGCTGGCGATGAAGAGCGGCATCGGCATGACCGTCGACGCCGAGGAAGCCGACCGGCTGGAACTGTCGCTGGAGATCATCGGCGCGGTGTTCGCGCATGAATCGCTAGCGGGCTGGAATGGCTTCGGCCTGGCCGTGCAGGCCTACCAGAAGCGCTGCCCGTTCGTGATCGACTGGTTGGCGCAGACCGCGCGCAAGGCCGGTCGCCGCTGGTGCGTGCGCCTGGTCAAGGGCGCCTACTGGGATGCCGAGATCAAGCGCGCGCAGGAACTGGGCCTGGTCGGCTACCCGGTGTTCACGCGCAAGCCCAATACCGATGTGTCGTACCTGGCCTGTGCCAAGCGTCTGTTCGCGGCCGGAAGCGACCTCATCTACCCGCAGTTCGCCACCCACAACGCGCATACGATCGCGGCGATCCACCACCACGCGCAGGGCCGGCCATTCGAGTTCCAGCGCCTGCACGGCATGGGCACCGACCTCTACGGCGAGGTCATCGGCAAGGACAAGCTCAACGTGCCGTGCCGCGTGTACGCGCCGGTGGGCAGCCATGAGGACCTGTTGCCGTACCTCGTGCGCCGCCTGCTCGAGAACGGCGCCAACACCTCGTTCGTCAACCGCATCGTCGACGAGTCGGTGGCGGTCGAGGACCTGGTGGCCGATCCCTGCGAGACGGTACGTGCCTATCCCTCCAAGCCGCACCCGCGCATCCCGCTGCCGGTCGGCCTCTATGGTCAGCTACGGAAGAATTCCATGGGCGTCAATCTTGCCAACGACAACGAACTCAAGGCCCTGGCCGAAGCGGTCAATGCGCAGCGCGGGCCATGGCAGGCCGCGCCGCTGGTGCCCGGGGCACAGACCAGCGAGGCGCCACGCGATGTGACCAATCCGGCCGACCGCCGCCAAGTGGTGGGCCAGTCGCGCAATGCCGATGCGGCCACGGTGGAGAAGGCGCTGGCCAATGCGGTGGCGGCGCAGGAAGGCTGGGACACGCTGCCGGCGGCGAGCCGTGCGGCGATCCTCGAACATGCCGCCGACCTGCTCGAAGCCCGCCGCGGCGAGTTCATCGCGCTGTGCGTGCGCGAGGCCGGCAAGACGATCCCCGCGGCGATCTCGGAAGTGCGCGAGGCGGTGGACATGTGCCGCTACTACGCGGCCATGGCGCGCAAGCTGTTTGGCCAGCCCGAGAACCTGCCCGGCCCGACCGGCGAATCCAACCAGTTGTTCCTGCGTGGCCGTGGCGTGTTCGTGTGCATCAGCCCGTGGAACTTCCCGCTCGCGATCTTCATGGGCCAGGTGGCAGCAGGCCTGGCCGCGGGCAACGCGGTGATCGCCAAGCCCGCCGACCAGACCACGCTGGTGGGCCATGCCGCGGTCAAGCTGCTGCACGAAGCCGGCGTGCCCGAAGCGGTGCTGCAATTCGTGCCGGCCAAGGGTTCGATGATCGGCAAGACCCTGCTCACGCGCGCCGAAGTCGCGGGCGTGTGCTTCACCGGTTCCACCGAGACGGCCTGGACGATCAACCGCACGCTGGCCGCACGCAACGCGCCGATCGCGGCGCTGATCGCCGAAACCGGCGGCCAGAACGCGCTCATCGCCGACTCCTCGGCGCTGCCCGAGCAACTGGTCAAGGACGTGGTCACCTCGGCGTTCGACTCGGCCGGCCAGCGCTGCTCGGCTGCGCGCGTGCTGTTCGTGCAGGAGGACATCGCCGACAAGGTCATCACCATGCTCAAGGGCGCAATGGATGAGCTCGTGGTAGGCGATCCGGCCAAACTGTCGACCGACGTCGGCCCCGTGATCGACCCGCCCTCGTGCGCGAACCTGGACGAGCATGCCGCGCGCATGGCCGGCGTGGCCAAGCTCATCAACCAGGCCAAGTTGCCGCCCGAGGCCGAGCACGGCACGTTCTTCGCGCCGCGCGCCTACGAGATCGCGTCGATCGCGGTGCTCACCCACGAGGTGTTCGGCCCCGCGCTGCATGTGGTGCGCTGGAAGGCAAGCGAACTGGACCAGGTGATCGACGCGATCAATGCCACCGGATTCGGCCTCACGCTGGGCATCCACAGCCGTGTCGACGACACCATCGCGCACATCGCCAAGCGGGCGCGGGTCGGCAACTGCTACGTCAACCGCAACCAGATCGGCGCGGTGGTCGGCGTGCAGCCGTTCGGTGGCGAGAACCTGTCGGGCACCGGCCCCAAGGCCGGCGGTCCGCACTATCTGCTGCGCTTCGCGACCGAGCGCACGCTCACGATCAACACCACCGCGGCCGGCGGCAACGCCTCGCTGCTGACGCTGGACGAATAGACCCCACCGCCACACCCCCGCGGCCGGCCATGGATGGCCGGTGATCAGCGCACCGTTGCGGGTTTCGCCATCACAGCACGTATAGGCTCCCATGACCCCGTCATGGAGTTGCTGCGATGCGCACGCTGCTGTTGTCCCTGCTGTTGGTGTTTACGGCCACGCTGGTGCCGGGTCCGGCACGGGCCGGGGTCTTTTGCGTGCGCAACCATACCGAGTTGCAGCAGGCGTTGACCGCGGCCGCGGCCTCGCCCGGCGATGATGAGATCAGGATCCGCGAAGGCATCTACACCACCTTCAACGGCACCTTCACCTACAACGCCCAGACCACAGGCTGGCTGTGGCTCATCGGCGGCTGGTATACGGTCGACGGCAACGACTGCGCGCAGATGCGCATGGACGCCTCGCGCACGATCCTCGATGGAGCCGGCCAGAGTCGGGTGCTGCAGATACTCCTGATGCCGCCGGCGGGCACCACGCAATCGGCGCGTCTGGGCGTGATGAACCTGACGCTCGCCAACGGCTATGGCGATCCGGCCACGTTCCAGCGCGGCGGCGGCGTGCAGATGGGCTCATACTCGGACGGCTTCACCGAACTGTGGCTCGACCATGTCATCGCCACCCACAACGATGGCTATTTCGGTGGCGGCGCCGACCTGTACGCCAAGAACGGTTTCGTGCGCATCGCCAACAGCCTGTTCGACCACAACGATGCCAGCACGACGGCATACGGCCATGCGGCGATCACCGTGGTGGCGACACCGGCCAACGTGTCGCCGGCCATCATCATCGCCAACAGCACCTTCGGCCGCGGGCGCTGCGCCGGCAACGGCACACGCGGCTGCGGTGTCGGGGTGGGACTGCCCGCGGGCGTGCACCTGGCGGTGCTCAACAGCCTGTTCCACGACAACGCGATCTCCGACCTCAACCTCGAGGGCATGGCGGTGATCGGCTTGGGCAATGGCAGTGCGGCGGCCGACTACAGCCTCATTCCGATCCTCAGCGGCAACCTGCCGCTGGCCGCCACCCATGCATTTGCCGGCGATCCGATGTTCGTCGATCCCGCCAATGGCAACTTCCGCCTGCGCGATGCGTCACCGCTCATCAACCAGGGTCTGGCGCCGCTGCCCTACTACCCGCTGGGCAGCGCCGATCTCGATGCACAACTGCGCGTGCGATTCGATGCCGTCGATCCCGGACCCTACGAGAACCAGACCTGGGACCGGATCTTCGTCAACGGCTTCGATCCGTGAAGCGCCCGACGCCGGCGCCCGCTCACGGCATCGGCGCCACGCCACCGGCGACGGCCGGCGGCATGCGCACCGCCGCTCCCGCTAGCCGCCGTCGAACCCGTCGGCGAAGATCGGCGGCAGATACGGCGTGAGCCAGGCCATCTGCGGCGCATCGATGCTGAAGCCGGCGCTGGGTTCGAGCGTGAACATGTAGTCGCCCCACCACGGACCGGCCGCCCACCAGGTCCAGCCGAGCCAGACGTCGGCGTTGTCCCTGAGGTGGCCGAGCGCGTTGTCGACGGCGCTGTGGCAGCCGGGATTGTCGGCGCCGGCCAACTCGGCGAGAAAGCCCTTGTAGCCATGCGTGCGCAGCCACGCGGTCACGCCCTGCAACTGGCTGGCGCCGGTGCCGGGCGCGGCCAGGCAGGTGGTGCTGGTGCCCGAATAGTCGGCGTCGAAGTACTGATGCAGCTCGAAGGCGTAGTGGTTGCCGCTGTCGACGATGCCGAGCATCGCCACCGCATTGGGCGTGCCGTACCAGTTCTGTTCCCAGCTGTGGGCGCCGGTCCAGGCGTTGCCGGGCACGAGGACCAGCTGCTGCGCACCACTGGCGCGGATCGCCGCGATCGCGGCATTGGCCGCGGCCAGCCACTGCTCGGTCGGCATCTGCATCGGCTCGTTCATGAGGCCGAACACCACGTGCGGGCTGGCGAGATGGTGCGTGGCCAGGCGCGACCAGAAATCGGCGAACGCGGCATGGGGCACCGCGGGCGATCCGATCGGCACACCGCCGTAGCGGGCGAAGTTGTGCGGGTTGAGGATCACGCGGATCCCGAGCGAGGCCGCATGCGCGACCAGCGCATCGAGCGAGGCGAGGTAGTCCGCGTCGAGCGGCCCGTTCAACGTCGGCTGCATGCGTTCCCAGCGGAAGCCGATGCGCACGATGTTCATGCCGCGCGCGTGGAAATAATCGAGTTCCTCGACGGTTGGCCAGATGTAGTCGATGCCGAGCTGCCCGGGAATCGCAGTGCCGAACTCCGCTCCGGCGAGGTTGACGCCGCCGAACGTGTTGTTGGCCCGCGCGGCCGGAATCGCGCCAGGCAGCAGCGCGGCAGTCAACAGGATTGCAATGGTGCGATACATGATGCCCCCGACGGCCCGGTGCCCGGCTTCAGGTACGCAGTTTCACGGCCCGCCCCGCCACCGGCGCCCAAAAACGCAGCGGACACCCGCAGGTGTCCGCCGCCTCCCTCCCCAACCGTGGTGACCGGCGCGCGCGGCGCCGGCCCATCGCTCAGAACGTCATCTGGCCCGACACACCGAGCAGGTTGCCGTAGCTTTCGAAATGGCCGACCAGCGTGTCGAATGTGCTCGTGGGATGGTTGATCTTGCCATCGTCGACGAACAGGTGCACGAAGCCGGCATTGATGCGCATGTTGTCGCTGTACTGGTAGTCCACGCCGAACGCGATCCACTTGCGCGAACCGTCGGGCACGCGTGGATCGCGGTATTCATCGACGGTCGGCGTCTGGTCGTAGGCGACGCCCGCGCGCAGGGTCCAGCGGTCGTTGAGGCGATAGTCCGCGCCCACCGAGAAGAACCAGGTGTCCTCGAAGCCGAAGATCGTCGGCCGGTTGTACATGGCCTGTGCCGGGTTGGCATAGACGATGTCGAGGCGCTCGAAGCTCGACCAGTGCGTGAAGCCGACGTCGACGCCGAAGCTCAAGCGGTCGTTGGCGGTGTGCCACCAGCTCGCACGGGCGTAGGCGGGTGTGTTGAAGTCGGCCTTGCCGCCGGTGTTCACGAACGCGCCGTTGAAGTACGGCAGCACGTTCGAGGGCACCTCGAACTTGGCCTTGCCGTCGATCACATGGTCGATCTGCGAGCGGAAGTTGAGGCCGATGCGGTCCGAATCGGTCGGCTTCCACAACAGGCCCAGGCCCCAGCCAAAGCCCCAGTCCTTGCCGGTGAGCGTGCCGCGGCCATCGGCCTCCTGCGGCAACCATGCGCCATTGGTGGGCTGGGCGAGGATGGTGCCCAGGTTGATGGCCTGGCCGAGCGTGGCGGTGGTGCGCTGGATCACGAAGCTCAGACCCACCGAAAACTCATCCGACGCACGCCATGAGCCGGACAGCGTGATCGCCGGCGACTGCAGCTTGGTGGTCTGGGCCAGGTAGCGGCCCATCCAGCGATCGTGGTACTCGGTCTGGAAGCCATAGGGCACGGTCAGCGCCGCGCCGAACACGAACTGGTCGTTGATCGGGCGGATGTAGTGGGTCGCCGGCACCGGGACCGTGGCGCCGCCATTGCCGCCGTCGTCACCCGTCAGCGGGCGTCCGAGCAGGTCGGTACCGCTGCCATGGAACTGGGTGCTGAAGTTGATGAGGGTGAGGTCGGCCTGCAGGCACGAGGTATGGAACTGGCTCATCGCAGCCGGATTGTTCACCACCACGGAACAGTCGCTGGGCGCCGCGGCCGAGCCCGCGAACGCGCGCCCGAGCCCGATGGCATTGTTTTCGGACAGCTGGAAGGCAGCGGCTTGCGCCTCGCCCGCGCCCAAGGCCATCGCCAGCGCGAACGGCAAGGCGGCAAGGGCCAGGATACCCTGGTTGCGACGATGGCTGTGCTGCATACCGCTGCTCCTCTGGCAAAAAGTGTTGGCGTGGAATGCCACGAATAGGCCGGGATATTAACGTCAACTTCACCAAGCTGGCCATCGTGCGCTGCCGCAAACGGTGGCGTATGGTTGGAGCCGCCGGCGGGTCGTGCCAGCATGCCCACCGCACCGACGTCCACGACCAGCCACCGATGCCCCGCATACCGCAGTCGATCCTGTTGCCAGCCGCCCTCGCGCTCGCGGGCATGCCCTGCGCCCAGGCCGCGCAGACGGTGACCCTGCCCGCGAGCCTGTGTCCGCAATCGGACCCTTTGTTCGCAAGCGGCTTCGAAACCGCGGTGGCGATCCCGTCGCAGCCCTCGCTCGGCAGCGGCGGCGCCTACCCGGGTGCGCTGGTGCGCACCATCAACGTGGGCGGGCTGGGCACGCGCAGCTACTACCTGTACGTGCCCACGGGCTACACCCCGTCGCAGGCCTGGCCGTTGTTGCTCGCCCTGCGCGGCACCACCCTGCCCACCGCGAACGGCGCACAACAGGTGCGCAACAACTGGAGTGGCATCGCCGAGGCCGAAGGGTTCATCGTGCTTGCCCCGGTGGGCAACTCCACCCAGGGCGGCTGGGGCGCGAGCGGCGACGCCACCGAGATATCGGCCGTGCTCGACGATGCACTGGCGCACTACAACGTCGAGCGCAGTCGCATCCACCTTTGGGGCTTTTCCGCCGGTGCCCACTATGGCCATGCGCTGGCGCTGAACAATCCGCACTACTTCGCGGCTTACGCCGCCAGTGCAGGCTCGCTGGAAATGTATGCCTGCACGGACGACGGCTCGTATCCACCGACCTGCGCCGCCTTGCTCGGCTCCGTGCAGCCGAAGATCCCGGTCGACATCCACCTGGGCACGAACGACCCCCTGTACAGCCCGCCGCACACCGCGTCCGGCGATGTGCTGCGCTTCCAGGCCAACGGCTGGACGCTCAATCGCAACCTGTACTACACCGTTTTCAATGGCGGCCACACCTACAGCGTGCCCCAGCTCGACGACACCTGGCGGCACCTGTGCCCGTTTGCCCTCGCGCAGTGAGGCGGGCGCCGCCCGTGCGCACCCTCCCGACATGAGCGTGCATCACGCCCGGAGCTCCATGCCCAAACGCTACGATCGCGCCTACTTCGACAAGTGGTACCGCAGCCCCGCACATCGCGTGGGCTCGCGCGCGCAGCTCATGCGCAAGGTGGCGATGGTGGTGCACCTGGCCGAGCACTACCTCGCGCGGCCGCTGCGCAACGTGCTCGACGTGGGTTGTGGCGAGGCACCATGGCGCGCGCCGCTGCTGCGGCTGCGGCCGCAACTGGCCTATCGCGGCCTCGACGCGAGCCCGTATGTGGTGCAGCGTTACGGGCGCAGCCGCAACATCGGCCTCGCCAGCTTCGGCCAGCTCGGCGAGCTGCGCTTCGACACGCGTTTCGACCTCATCGTGTGCAGCGACATGCTGCACTACGTGCCCGCCGCCGAACTGCGCCGCGGCCTGGCCGGCTTCGGCGAGCTGCTCGAAGGGCTGGCCTTCATCGAGGTGTTCACGAGCGTGGACCGCGTGGCTGGCGACCTGGCCGGCTTCATCGCGCGGCCGCCGGCCTGGTATCGCGCGCGATTCCTCGATGCGGGGCTGCTCGCCTGCGGCTCCCACGCCTATCTGGGACCGCGCCTGCTCAAGTCGGTGGCGGCGCTGGAATGCTGCTGAGGCGTGCGCGCGACGCGCGGCGGCCCGCACGCAGCGCCGGGCCGCCGATGCGGCATGGCTCGACCTTGTCCTGACGCGGCGTGCGCGGGCTGGCGCGCCAGGCCGCCGCCGGCGTGCCCGGGCCGCATCGTCGGAAAAAAAAAGAGGGCCGCCAGTCCTGGCAGCCCTTGAACGACGTTGGGGGAGTGCACGCACGGTCGCCGCGCGGACGCGGCGCCGTGCTGTTCTTGGGGGTCAGTAGTTCAGGTGCACGTTGAGGTAGTACTGGCGACCGCTTTCATACATCGAGCGCGGCTGGGTGCGGCTGAGCGCGAAGTACTTGAGCTTGGGGTTGTTGAGGTTGAGCGCGTCCAGCGACACCGTCCAGTGGTCGTTGAACTTGTACCCGAGCGACGCGGCCAGGTTGCCGACGCTGTCCTGCGAGAACGCGGTGGCGCGATCCAGGCCGCTGTAGAACGCCGAGCGGTAGGTGTAGGACACGCGTGCGTTGAAATGCGCATCCTCGTAGTAGGCGCTCACGTTGTAGGTATTGCGCGAGGTGCCGATCAACGCGCCGCCGCCGTCTTCCTTGCCATCGGCGTAGGTGTAGTTGAGCGCGATACCGAAGTTGTCGAGGATCGGCTGTTCGTAGGCCAGCTCCACGCCCTTGACCGAGCCGCTGCTGTTGACCGGCACGCTCAGCACGTACGGCGCGTCGAACCCGTCCGGATAGACGTTGCTGAAGGTGCGGAAGGTCTGCGTGACGTGGCCCAGGCCGATGTAGCTGGTCAGGTCCAGATAGAACACGCTGGCCGACACCACCGAGCGCGGCGCGAAGTAATACTCGAGCGAAGCGTCGAAATTGTTGGAGCGGATCGGCTTGAGGTTGGGGTTGCTGCCGCTGCCCGAACCGGTGCCACCCGGCGCCGACGGCGGGGTGAGCGAGATCGCACCCGCGAGCGCCGAGTAGTCGGGCCGGGTCATCGTGCGCGCCGCCGCCAGTCGCAGCACGAGGTCGTCGCTGAGGTCGAACTTGAGATTCGCGCTGGGCAGGATGTCGTTGTAGCTGTTGTTGAACGCAGTCGGCAGGTAGGCGCCGAATGCCGACACCGTGATCGCACCGGGCGTGTTCGCATCGACCGCGACGTTGGCGACCACGTGCTCATCCGTGCGCACCAGGCGCAGGCCCGCGTTGCCGTTCCAGCCATCGCCACCGAAATCGAACTGCACGTAGGCCGCCGCGTTCTTCTCACGCAGTGCGTACATCGAGTTCCAGTTGTCGCGCACGCCGGGCACGCGGTTGGTGTAGCGCTGGTTGAACGCGTGCAACTGCTCGGGCGTGTAGTACCAGATGTTGCTGGGGAAGCCGCTGCCCAGCCCGTTGCCGAAGTCGCCCGGATAGTTGTGGTAGCCGACCGGGAAGTTCGCCGGATTGAACGGCGAGATCGAGCCGTCGGTGCAGTAGTACGGCGCACCCCAGTCGAACGGCGCGCCCGCGGCGCTGCCATCGGCGCACTTGGGACCCTGGCCGACCACACCCGAGGAACTGCGGTCGTGCTTGGACCAGCGCACGCCGAAGCGGATGTCGGCCAATGCGCCCCAGGCGGCCTCGAACAGGCCGTCGAGCTGTGCCCACTGCTCCTTGTCGCGGATGTTGATGTTCTGGTCGCCGAAGATCCAGCCCAGCGGGTCGCCCGGCGCGCCGGTGTTGGTCGAACCCAGGTTCCAGGTCGCCGCCTGGTTGACGCCGTTGAGGATGTAGGCCGCGCCGTTGCCGGCGCCGATGTTCCATTCGGCCACGTCCTGGGTCGGCGTGCGGCCGTTGCCGCGCGTGACACCGAACTTGCCGTTGAAGCTGAGCGCATCGTTGAGACGCCAGTTCACGTCGAGGTTGACGAAGTTCGAGCTCGAGCTCGCATCCGGGCGCGAGATCATGTCGTACACGCCGTACACCGTGCCGGGCACACCCTGGAAGCTGGCCGACACCAGCGTGCCGTCACGCACCACGTAACCCGCATCGGGGCCCTGGCCGGCACCGCGGTTGATGAAGTGGGTCAGCCACATGAGATAGTTGCGGTTGTAGTTGGCCGCATCCATCTTCGAGCTGAAGCCGGTGAGGTTGAACGCGAGGTCGTCCGACGGTTTCCACTGCACGTCGATGATGCCGCCGGTGCGCTTGCGCACCTGCTCGAACAGGGCCGAGCCGAGCATGGTGGGATACCACACATTGGCCAGGTCGGGATGGGCCAGGGCCACCGCGCTGTCAGGCGCGATCTGCTCGTAGCCGAGCAGTTCCTGGCCGTCGCGGCGCAGGTGGCGCTTCTCGACGAACGCCTGCACCATCACGCCGAAGGTCTGGTCGGCGTTGGCCCAGTTGACGAGGCCGCTGAACTGCGGGTCGGTCTTGTCGGGACGTTCGGCAAACACCGCGCCGAGGTTGGCCGACACCGTGAACGGCTGGCTGAACTCGAGCGGCTTGCGTGTCTGGATGTCGATCGCACCGGCCACGCCACCTTCCAGGTCGGAGGCCTGCGCGGTCTTGTGCACCACGATCTTGCTCACGATCTCCGATGGCAGCAGGGTGTAGGTGACGCTGCGACCGACGGTCTGGGTCTGGTTGAGCACGAACCAGTCGCCCGAGGACACCACATGGCCGTTGATGAGCGTCTGGGTCAGGCTCGGGTTGGTGCCGCGCATGCTCACGCGGTCGTTCTCGTCGAAGCCGCCTTCGTTGGCGCTGGCCGAGCTCGTGGTGACGCCGGGCACGCGCATGAGCGAGTCGGCGACGTTCTTGTCGGGCATCTTGCCGATGTCCTCGGCGGTCACCACGTCGACGTGCGAATCGGCCAGGCGCTTGTCGTCGAGCGACTTCTTGAGGCTCTCGCGGATGCCGCGCACCACGATCGTTTCCATCTGCTGGCTGCTGTCCTGCTGCGGATCGGCAGCGGCGGCGGCACTGTCGGCCGGCGCGTCTGCGGATGCCGCGTCGCTGCGCTCGGCTGCTGCCGCGGTGCTGGCCATGGCGAGCCCGAGGCCCGCGATGATGCTGGCCGACAGCAAGGTCTTATGACATTTCATGACACTCCCCTCTCGGTTCGTCGATTCATCGGTCCGGCGGCAAGCGACGAGGCTGCGTCTTCCGCCGTTTGGTCTGTGGTCACCACTTCGTCCCTGACCTTTCTGCGGCGCCTCGTTTGCCGCATGTTGTTGCTGGCGCGCATCCACCCTGGCTGCGCGTGCATGTGTCACTCACCCGTGTGCTGCAGGTACCAGATCGCGGCACCGGTGATGCCGAGCTGACCGTGCTCGACCAGGCGCACCGGTACGCGCTCGAGCGCCGCGCGCATCGGCCCCTTGTCGAGGAAGCGCGCGAGGAAGTCGCTGTCGGCGAGCAGGTCACCCAGCTGCGGCAGCACGCCGCCGGCCAGGTGCACGCCACCGAACGCGCCGTAACCGAGCACGAGGTCACCGACCACGCTGCCGAGCCAGCCGCAGAACACACGCACCGTGTCGAGTGCGGTCGCGTCACCGCGGTGTGCCGCGGTGCTGATCGCCGCGGGCGTGTCGAACACCGGCGCCACGCCGTGCAGGCGCGCCAGGGCGCGGTGCAGGTTGACCAGGCCGGGGCCGGACAGCGCATGCTCGGTCTTGACGTAGGCCTCGCTGCGGCGGAACTCGCGCAGCAGATCCAGTTCCAGCTCGCTGCCCGGCGTGAGCTGGGCGTGGCCGGCCTCGGTGGCGAGCACCACCATGGCGCCGCGCTGCGGGATGCACACCGCCGAGCCCAGTCCGGTGCCGGGGCCGATCGCTACGCTGGGCAGGGTGCCGTCGGTGGCGACGCCGCGCTGCAGGGTCACGAGCGCGTCACGCGCGTCGGCCACTGCGTAGGCCAGCGCCTTGAAGTCGTTGACCACGGCCAGGTGCGTGCTGCGCAGGCGCTCGCGCAACTGCGGCACCGACACCAGCCACGGCAGGTTCTCGTTGACCACCTCGCCTTCGACCACGAAGCCGGCGCAGGCCATCGCGATCTCGTCGACCGATTCGGCCCCCGCAGCACGCCGGAACGCCTCGACGATGTCGGCGAGGCCCGCGAACGCGGCGCATGCGTACTTCTCGTGCTGCAGGATCTCGACATGGCCATCGGCGGCAATCCCGACCAGCGCGAGGCGCGCATGCGTGCCGCCCACGTCCGCGGCGATGAGCAGGCGCTGCGCTGAAGCCTTGGCTCGCGGATTGGACGCCATGAATCGCGGTGCTCCCGGGACCGGTCCCCTGACCGTGGCGCGCAGTCTGACCACGGACTGACAACGTTGTCAACGAACACTGCAACACGACCGGCGGCCCGACGCGGATGGACGTCCAGCCATCTCCGGCGTTGTTGCGTTTGCACATGAGAAAGTGGCGCACGATATGCGTAAATCTCATATATTGCCCGGGTTGGCACGCACGCCGATGGAGCCGGACATTCCATGACAACGTTGCCCAACCGCGTTTCAGCATCGACAATCCAATGCGTGGGACGAGCCCGTGCGATCCGTCCACACCCACCCGTCGCTACCAGGGGAAGACATGACCAATGCTGCTGACATGCCAGCGAGCCACGGCACGGTGGTGCCGATGCTCATCGTGGGCGCGCTGTTCTTCATCTTCGGCTTCGTGACCTGGCTCAACGGACCGCTGATCCAGTTCGTGGAGCTCGCCTTCACGCTCGACACGGTCAATGCGTTCCTCGTGCTCACGGTGTTCTACCTGTCGTACTTCTTCCTCGCGTTGCCGTCGGCGTGGATCCTGCGCCGCACCGGCATGAAGAAGGGCATGGCGCTGGGCCTGTTCACGATGGCGCTGGGTGCGCTCGCCTTTGGCGAATTCGCGTTGCGCCGCTGGTATCCGGGCGCGCTGTCGGGACTGTTCGTGATCGGCGCGGGACTGGCGCTGCTGCAGACCGCCTCCAACCCCTACATCAGCATCCTCGGGCCGATCGAGACGGCGGCGCGCCGCATCGCGTTCATGGGCATCTGCAACAAGGCCGCGGGCATCCTCGCCCCGTTGGTGATCGGGGCACTGGTGATGCACGGCCTGGGCGACCTCAAGCTGCGCGTGGCCGCCGCCGATCCGGCCGCACGCGAGGCCCTGCTCAACGAATTCGCCGCGCGCGTGCACACGCCCTACCTGGTGATGGCCGGCCTGCTCGTGGTGCTCGCGGTCGGCATCCTGTGGTCGCGCCTGCCCGAGCTGCGGCCGGCCGATGCCAATCGCGAACAGGCCACCGCGGGCGCGGGCGCCACGCGCAGCATCTTCAGCTATCGGCACCTGTGGCTGGGCGTGCTGTGCCTGTTCCTGTACGTGGGCGTCGAGGTGATGGCGGGCGATGCGATCGGCACCTACGGCAAGGGCTTTGGCCTGCCCGACGACGAGACCAAGCTGTTCACCTCGCGCACCCTTGCGGCGATGTTGCTTGGCTACCTCGGCGGCCTCGTGCTGATCCCGCGCGTGATCTCGCAGGAGCGCTACCTGGCGGTGTCGGCGCTGCTCGGAGTGGTGTTTGCGCTTGCGGCCTACTTCAGCCATGGCTATGTGTCGGTCGGCTTCGTCGCCGCGCTCGGCTTTGCCAACGCGATGATGTGGCCGGCGATCTTCCCGCTCGCGATCGCGCACCTGGGACGCCATACCGAAACCGGCGCCGCGCTGCTGATCATGGGCATTGCCGGCGGCGCGCTCATCCCGCAACTGTTCGCGGTGCTGCGCGAGCACTATGACTTCCAACTCGTGTTCGCGGCGATCATGGTGCCGTGCTACCTGTACATCCTGTGGTACGCGTTGCGCGGCTGCCACGTCGACGAATCGCACCGCTAGAGTGCGACCACCCGACCCGGGTACGATGCACGCATGCCGGCAGCCGTTGACGTGAAAACCCCGACCATCCGCGATGTCGCGCAACGGGCCAAGGTCTCGCTCAAGACCGTCTCGCGCGTGATCAACAACGAGCCTTCGGTGCGCGCCAACACGCGCGAGCACGTGCTGCGCGTGATCGACGCGCTCGGCTACCTGCCCGACCTGTCGGCGCGCAGCCTGCGCAGCGCCAGCTCCTACGCGCTGGGCGTGGTGTATGACAACCCCAACGCCTACTACGTGATCGCGGTGCAGAACGGCGTGTTGTCGGCGTGCCGCGAGCAGGGCTTCGGCCTGCAGATCCACCCGTGCAACGCCGCCTCGCCGCAATTGGCCGACGAACTGCGCGACCTCGTGCGGCGCTCGCGCCTGGCCGGCCTCGTGCTCGCGCCGCCGATGTCCGAACGCATGGAGCTGGTGCGCTTCCTCGCGGGCAACAAGATCCCGTTCGTGCGCATCCTGTCGGCCGCGGAGGATCCCGCCGACGGCTATCCATGCGTGTTCGTCGACGATCGCGACGCTGCCTACGAGATCACCGAGCACCTGATCCAGCTCGGCCACCAGCGCATCGGCTTCCTGTGGGGCGGCGCCGAGCATCGCTCCAGTCCCGAGCGCTTCAAGGGCTACGAGGCGGCGCTGCGGGACTATGGCATCGCGCTCGACAAGAAGCTGGTGATCGCGGGTGACTATTCCTTCGACGACGGCTTCCGCGGCGCGCGCCGCCTGTTCGCGCTGCGCGAGCGGCCCACCGCAATCTTCGGCTCCAACGACGAGATCGCCGCGGGCGTGCTCGCCGCGGCCAAGGCCAGCGGCATCGACGTGCCCTACGAGCTGTCGATCGCGGGGTTCGAGGACAGCCCGTTCTCCAAGCAGTCATGGCCCGCGCTCACCACCGCCAAGCAGAACACCGAGGAGATCGCGCGCCGCGCCGCGCTGCGCCTGATCGCCGAGCTGCGCCCGGCCGGTGACGTGATCGCGGCCAACTACGCGCGCAACCAGGGTTTCAGCCCGCAGCTCGTGATCCGCGATTCGACCGCGCGCGTGCGGCTCGCGGTCGAGGGCTGACGCAGGCGGCCGTCGCCGCTCGGCTTGAGAAACCTCCAACAGCGGACTGCGCGCCGACCTGCTCCACGCGCTCAACCGCGTAGCCGCGCCGCCGCACGCGCCAGTTGCCCGATGTGCGACCAGTCGGCGGCGGCGACCGCCGCCGCCGGCGTGAGCCACGAGCCGCCCACGCAGATCACGTTCGGCAAGGCCAGGTAGTCCGCCGCGCTCGCGGCGTCGATGCCGCCGGTGGGGCACCAGCCGAGCTGCGGCAGCGGACCCGCCAGCGCGCGCAGTTGGGCGATGCCACCGGCGGCGGCCGCAGGAAAGAACTTCTGCAGGCGATGGCCGTGCTCGAATAGCACCATCGCCTCGCTTGCGCTGGCGGCGCCGGGCAACCACGGCAGGTCGCAATCGTGCGCGGCAGCGAGCAGGGCCGGCGTGCTGCCGGGCGACACCGCAAAGCGCGCACCGGCCGCATGCGCAGCCTGCAGGTCGGCCGCGCGCAGCACCGTGCCCGCGCCGACGCAGGCGTCCTCGACCTCGCCCGCGATCGCCCGGATCGCGGCCAGCGCCACCGGCGTGCGCAGCGTAACCTCGATCGCGCGGATGCCGCCTGCACACAGCGCGCGCGCAAGCGGCACCGCGTCGGCGAGCCGCTCGATCACGACCACGGCGACGACCGGTGCGAGGCGCAGCATCGCTTCCAGCGCCTGCTGGTGGTGGCGCCCGCTCATGCCGATTCTCCCAGCACGCCCGCGCCGAGGTCGGCCGCCGCCACCTGGGCGCGCAGCAGCGCGAACAGTTCGCGGCCGCAGCCGGCCTGGTCGGCCGCGGTGTCGGGCGGCACGGGTACGCGCGCCTGCCATTCCTGCGCGTCGACGAGCACATCGAGCCGCCCGCCAAGCGCGTCCAGGCGCACACGGTCGCCGTCGCGCAGGCGCGCGATCGCACCACCGGCGAGTGCTTCGGGCGTGAGGTGGATCGCCGCGGGCACCTTGCCCGAGGCGCCCGACATGCGGCCGTCGGTCACGAGTGCGACGCGATGGCCACGCGCCTGCAGCACACTCAGCGCGGGTGTGAGCTGGTGCAGTTCGGGCATGCCGTTGGCGCGCGGGCCTTGCCCGCGCACCACCACCACCACATCGCGGTCGAGTTCGCCGCGTGCGAACGCCACTCGCACCTGCTGCTGGTCATCGAACACGCGCGCGGGCGCCTCCACCACGAGGCGATCCTCGGGTACCGACGACACCTTGACCACGGCGCGGCCGAGGTTGCCGTCGAGCACGCGCAGGCCGCCATCGCGCCGGAACGGTGCGGCCAGCGGCCGCAGCACGTTGGCATCACCGCTGTGCACGGGCGCGGGCACCTGCTGCAGCATCGCCCCGGCATCGAGCTTGACGTGCACGCGGTAGCGCTGCAGCCCGGGGCCGGCCACGGTGGCGATGTCGGCGTGCAACAGCCCGCCATCGAGCAGCTCGCCGATCAGGAAGCCCATGCCGCCGGCGGCGTGGAAGTGGTTCACGTCGGCGCTGCCGTTGGGATACATGCGCGCGAGCAGCGGCACCACGTTGGACAAGGCATCGAAGTCGTCCCAGCGCAGGTCGATGCCGGCCGCCCGCGCGATCGCCACCAGGTGCAGCAGGTGGTTGGTCGAACCGCCCGTGGCATGCAGGCCGACCACGCCGTTGACGATCGCGCGCTCGTCGAGCAGGTGCCCGAGCGGCAGGTACTCCTGCCCCAGCGCGGTGATCTGCAGCGCGCGCCGCGTGGCCTGTGCGGTCAGCGCGTCGCGCAACGGCGTGTCCGGGTGCACGAAGGTCGATCCGGGCAGGTGCAGGCCCATGACCTCCATGAGCATCTGGTTGGAATTGGCGGTGCCGTAGAAGGTGCAGGTGCCTGGCGCGTGGTAGGACTGCGCCTCGGCATCGAGCAGTTCCTCGCGCGTGGCCTGGCCCTCGGCATGGCGCTGGCGCACCCTGGCCTTGGCCTCGTTGGGCAGGCCGCTGGGCATCGGCCCGGCCGGCACGAAGATCGCGGGCAGATGGCCGAAGGCGAGCGCGCCGATCAGCAACCCCGGTACGATCTTGTCGCACACGCCCAGGAACAGCGCGGCATCGAACATGTCGTGCGACAGCGCGATCGCGGTGGCCAGTGCGATCACCTCGCGCGAGAACAGCGACAACTGCATGCCGGCGCGGCCCTGGGTGATGCCGTCGCACATCGCCGGCACGCCACCGGCGACCTGCGCGGTGGCGCCGGCCTCGCGCGCGGCGGCGCGGATCAGCGCGGGAAAGCGCTCGAACGGCTGGTGCGCCGACAACATGTCGTTGTAGGCGGTGACGATCGCGAGATTGGGCGTGCGCCCGGCGCGCAGCGCGGCCTTGTCGGCGGCGCCGCAGGCGGCAAAACCGTGGGCCAGGTTGCCGCACGACAGCGCCGCGCGGCGCACGCCGCCCGCACGCGCGGCATCGATGCGCGCGAGGTAGCGCGCGCGGCTCGCGGCACTGCGCTCGCGCAACGCGGCGGTGACCTGGGCAACGACGGGATCGAGTTTCACGGCGCTCTCCTTCGACTCACGGCGCCCAATACACCGCCACCGGCGCGCGCGTGGCCGCCAGTACGGTGGCGAGCGGACTGCCGGCCAGGCGCGGCGACTCGTACAGCTCGCGCTTGGCCGCGCCTTCGATGTGCAGGTACAGCCGGCGCGAGCTGACCAGTGCACGCAGGGTCAAGGTCATGCGCGGCTCGCCCGCCGAGGGCGCCTGCAGCAGCATCGCGCGCGCCACGCCCTGTGGATCGAGCGCGGCGGCGAGGCCGTCGGCATCGGCAAACAGCGACGCGGTGTGGCCGTCCAGCCCCATGCCGAGCACCACCACGTCGAAGGGCAGGCCCGCATGCGCGAGTTCCCGCTCCAGTTGCGCCACCGCACTCGCCACGGGCAGCTCGCGATACAGCGGCACAAAGCATGCCGCGGCCGCCGCGCCCTGCAGCAGCGTCGAGCGCAGCAGGCGTTCGTTGGAACGCGGATGGTCGGGCGGCAGCCAGCGCTCATCGGCCAGCGTCACGGTCACGCGGGCCCAGTCCAGCACCTGCCGCGCCAGCACGGTGAGGAAGGCCTGCGGCGTGCGCCCACCCGACACCACCAGCCGTGCGCAGCCGCGCGCCGCGATCGCAGCGCGCAGGTCGGCCGCCACGGCCTGCGCCAGTGCCGACGCCAGCGCGGCGCCATCGCCGAATTCGTGCCAGCCCGGTGCGGCGCTCACGCCTGCTCCTCGTGCCAGGTGCGGCCGTCGCGTTCGATCAGCGCGATCGCGGCACTCGGCCCCCAGCTGCCGGCCGCATAGGGACGCGGTGCCTCGTCACTGGCATCCCATGCGGCGCGGATCGGGTCGATCCAGCGCCATGCCGCCTCGACCTCGTCACGGCGCATGAACAACATCGGGTTGCCGCGCACCACGTCGAGCAGCAGGCGCTCGTAGGCGTCGGGTTGGCGGCCGCCGAAGGCGTTGGCAAAGCTCATGTCCAGCGGCACGCGCCGCAGGCGCATGCCGCCCGGTCCGGGGGACTTGAGCATGAGCCACAGCTTGATGCCCTCGTCGGGTTGCACGCGCACCACCAGCTCGTTGGGAACGAGTGCGCCCGCGCCCGCGCCGAAGATCGAGTGCGGCACGCTGCGGAACGCGATCACGATTTCCGACACGCGCTGCGGCAGGCACTTGCCGGTGCGCAGGTAGAACGGCACTTCGGCCCAGCGCCAGTTGCGCACCTGGGTGCGCAGCGCCACGAAGGTCTCGGTGCGGCTGTCGCGCCGACCCACCTCGTCGACATAGGCGCGCGCCTGGCTGCCGGCCACCGCGCTGTCGCGGTACTGGCCGCGCACGGTGTGCTGCGCGGCATTGCTGGCGTCGATCGGCGCCAGCGCGTGCAGCACCTTGAGCTTCTCGTCGCGGATCGCATCGGCATCGAAGGTGGCCGGCGGCTCCATCGCCACCAGGCACAGCAACTGCAGCAGGTGGTTCTGCACCATGTCGCGCAGCGCGCCGGCCCCGTCATAGTAGGCGCCGCGGCGCTCCACCCCGATCGTCTCGGCCACCGTGATCTGCACGTGGTCGATGTGCTGGGCGCGCCACAGCGGTTCGAACAGCGCATTGGCAAAGCGCAGCGCGATGAGGTTCTGCACCGTCTCCTTGCCCAGGTAGTGGTCGATGCGGAACGTGTTGCGCTCATCGAACGCCCGGCCGATCGCGGCGTTGATCTCGCGCGCGCTGTCGAGGTCGCGCCCGATCGGCTTTTCGATCACCACGCGCGAATGCGCGTCGATGAGGCCGTGCGTGCGCAACCCCTCGCAGGTCGGCGCAAACAAGTTGGGCGAGGTGGCCAGGTAGAACACGCGCACGCGCTCGCCGCCCACCCCGGCATCGAGCCAGCACCGCAGCTCGTCCCAGCCGGCCACGCCCTCGATGTCGAGCGCGCTGTAGGACAGCAGGCGCAGGAACTCGTCGATGAACTGCGGCGTGACGCTGCCGTTGGCACGCTCCAGCGCGCCGCGCACGCGCGCGCGCCATTCGTCATCACCGATCACGTCGCGGGCGATGCCCAGCACGCGCGTGCCGGGCGCGAGCTGGCCCTCGGCGTGGCGATGCAGCAAGGCCGGCAGCAGCTTGCGCAGCGCCAGATCGCCGGTGCCGCCGAAGATCACGAGATCGAATGCGGGCACGGCAGCGGAGGCGGTCATGACACTCGGATCGAAAGTTTCAATACCAGTAAGCTACCTGATAAGCGCAGAATAGTCACCATGCCCATAATTGGTATTTTAGTGGTACCATCCTGCGATGCCGAAGTCCCTCCCGACCACGTCACCCACAACCGAGCCGCGACCACTGGCCTACCTGCGCCTGCGCGCCGATCTGGTGCAGGCGATCGACTCGGGCGAACTCGGCCCCGGCCATGCGCTGCCGGGCGAGCGCGAGCTCGCGCGCCGGCACGGCGTGTCGCGCGTGACCGTGCGCAAGGCCCTGGCCGGTCTGGTCGCCGACGGCCGGCTCGTGCAACGCCACGGCGCCGGCACCTTCGTCAGCGAACGCATCGTCAAGTCGTTCTCGCACCTGACCAGTTTCAGCGACGACCTGCGCGCACGCGGACTGGCGCCGCACACGCGCACGCTCGCGCAGGAGCGCGGCGAGGTGACGCCCGAGGAGGCGATGGCGCTCAATCTCTCGCCCGGCGCGCGCGTGCTGCGGCTGCGGCGCCTGCGCCATGGCGGCGACGAGCCGCTGGCGATCGAGCGCAGCGTGATCCCCGAGTTCGCGTTGCCCGAGGGCACCGAACTGGCCGCCTCGCTGTACGAAACGCTCGACCGCTTCGGCCTGCGCCCGCGGCGTGCGCTGCAACGCCTGCGCGCGGTGGCCTGCGATGCCGAGGCCGCGCGCCTGCTCGGCGTGGCCAACGGCAGCGCGTGCCTGCTGATCGAGCGGCGCGGCTTCCTCGACGACGCGCGCGTGGTCGAGTTCACCCAATCCCTGTACCGCGGCGATGCCTACGACTTCGTCGCCGAACTCACGAGCATCGACCATGACCACGACCGTGCCTGAACCCGCCACCACCCACATGCATCGCGAGATCGGCGAGAGCGCCGCGGCGATCGCGCACCAGCGCAAGGCCAATGCGGCGACGCTGCGTTCGCTCGCGCTGGAACTGCGCGTGGCACCGCCACGCTTCGTCGTGACCGCCGCGCGCGGCAGCTCCGACAACGCGGCCACCTATGCCAAGTACCTGATCGAAACCCAGCTGGGCCTGGCCACGGCCTCGGCGGCGCCTTCGATCCAGTCGGTGTACGCGGTGCAGCCGCACTGGCGCGACGCCCTGTTCCTGGCGATCTCACAGTCGGGCCGCAGCCCCGACCTGCTGCGCCAGGCCGAGGCCGCCAAGCGCAGCGGCGCGCGCGTGGTGGCGCTGGTCAACGCGCCCGATTCACCGCTGGCGGCGCTGGCCCACACCGTGCTGCCGTTGCACGCGGGTCCCGAACTGAGCGTGGCGGCCACCAAGAGCTACCTGTGCTCGCTCAGCATGATCGCCGACCTGGTCGCGCACTGGAGCGCCGACGCCGCGCTCGATTCGGCGCTGGCGCAGTTGCCGGCGGCGCTGGGCAGCGCGCGTGCGTTCGACTGGTCGGCACTGGTCGAGGACTTGGTCGATGCCCGCAACCTGTTCGTGGTCGGCCGCGGGCTGGGCCTGTCGGCGGCACAGGAAGCCGCGCTCAAGCTCAAGGAAACCTGCGGCCTGCACGCCGAGGCGTTCAGCGCCGCCGAAGTGCAGCACGGCCCGATGGCGCTGGTCGATGATGGCTTTCCGGTGCTGTTCTTCACCCAACCCGACGACACGCTCGCGAGCACGCTCGCGATCGCCGCCACCTTCCGCACTCGCGCGGCGCGTGTGCGCATCGCGCGCGCCGATGCCGGCACCGGCGATTTGCCCTATGCGGCCACGCTCCATCCGGCCTGCGCGCCGATCGCGGCGGTGCACGCGTTCTATCATGCGGCCAACGCGCTGGCACTACGGCGTGGCCGCAACCCCGACGTGCCGCCGCACCTGCGCAAGGTCACGGAGACGGTGTGATGACAAGCGCATTCAGCAACGGCCGCGTGTTGCTCGACGGCGGCTGGCGCGACGATGTCGCGGTGCTGGTCGATGACGCGCGCATCAGCGCGATCGTCGCCGCGACCGATCCGCGCGTGGCCGCGGCCGACCGCGTGCACGACCTCGACGGCCACCACCTGCTGCCCGGCTTCATCGACGTGCAGGTCAATGGCGGCGGCGGCGTACTGTTCAACGACGACCCCGGCGTCGAGACGATCGCGCGCATCGGCGCCGCGCACGCGCGCTTCGGCACCTGCGGCTTCCTGCCCACGCTGGTGAGCGACGACCTCGCCACCATGCGTGCCGCGATCGCCGCTGTCGATGCGGCGATCGTGCAGGGCGTGCCCGGCGTGCTCGGCATCCACCTCGAAGGTCCCTACATCGCCCCGGCCCGGCGTGGCGCACATGACCCGCGCCAGTTCCGCGTGCCGGGCGCCGACGAGATCGAGCTGGTGTGCTCGCTGCGCCATGGCGTGACCGTGCTCACGCTCGCACCGGAGTGCGTCACGCCCGCACTGGTGCATGAGTTCAGCCGCCGCGGCGTGCTCGTGTGCCTGGGCCACAGCGATGCCAGCCACGCCCAGGCACGCGCCGCGCTCGATGCCGGTGCGCGCGGTTTCACCCACCTGTACAACGCGATGTCGCCGCTGCAGGGGCGGGCGCCGGGCATGGTCGGCGCGGCGCTGGAGGACCGCGACAGCTGGTGCGGCATCATCGTCGATGGCCACCACGTCGATGCCGCGAGCCTGCGCGTGGCGCTGGCGGCCAAGCCGCGCGGCAAGCTCATGCTGGTCACCGACGCGATGCCGCCGGTGGGCGCCGACGCCGCCGACTTCATGCTCGCGGGCCAGCGGGTGAGCGTGCGCGACGGGCGCTGCGTGAACGCGGCCGGCTCGCTCGCGGGCTCCGCGCTGGACATGGCCACCGCGCTGCGCAACACCATGACCTGGCTGGATGTGTCGCTGGCCGAGGCCGCGCGCATGGCGGCGACCTACCCCGCGCAATTCCTCGGGCTCGCACAGCACAGCGGGCGCATCGCCGCCGGCTGCCGCGCCGATCTGCTCGAAGTTGCCGCCGATGGCACGCTGCTGCGCGTGCACCAGGCACCGCCGCACGCGCGTTGACCCGCACCCGAGCCGCGCGCAGGGAGCGGCGCGGCGGGAAAATGGGCCCGGAAGGATTCGAACCTTCGACCAAGGGATTATGAGTCCCCTGCACTAACCGCTGTGCTACAGGCCCGCAAGACCGGCGCGCGAGTCTAATGGATCGATCGCGCCCGCCCAACCGTGGACATCATCGCGCGCTTCAGGGGCTGTCGAAGCCATCCTGCAGGATCGTGTCGTCCGCCAGTGCCGCCTGCAGCGCGGCCCACACGTCGATGCGGCCCCAGCCGGCCTGGTGGTTGGGGCGGTCCGCAAGCGTGAGCCCGCCACAACCGCTGTTGTACGGATCGGTGATCCCTTGCCACACCGCAGTGTCGCGCAGCAGTTGCGCGACCTGCTGCGGATGGCCCCTGAGCGCGGGCAGTGCCGACATCAGCAATGCGGCCGCACCGGCCACGTGCGGCGCGGCCATGCTGGTGCCGCTCTTGTTGCCGTAACTGTTGGTGGCATCGCGCAAGGCCGAGCGTACGCCCGCGCCGGGCGCGACCACGTCGGGATGGACATGGGTGGCGCCCGCGACCGGACCGCGGCTGGAGAACGCCGCGATCGCATCGGCGGCATTGCTCGCGCCGACCACGAAGGCGCTGTCGTAGGTCGCCGGCGGATCGCCGATCGTGTTGCACGCCGGGCCATCGTTGCCTGCGGCCGCGACGAACAGGATGCCGCCGGCCACCACGTTGTCGACCGCGGCACGGATTTCCTCGCCGCTGCTGCAGCCTTCCGTGGCGAGGCAGCCCCACGAGTTGCTGCTCACGTCGGGCGCGCGATCGGGATCGGGATTCTGGCCGTTGGCATCGGTCGGCGCCAGCGTCCATTGCATGCACTCGATGTAGCGCGCAGGCGTGCCGTAGCCAGCGGCCATGTTGCGGCAACCGATCCACTGCGCGCCCGGTGCGACACCGATCTGGTTGGCGCCGCCATCGTCGCCGATCACGGTGCCGGTCACGTGGGTGCCGTGGCCGTAGTCGTCACACGGCGCGCCGGCATCGTTGCCGCACGAGTTGCCCGCGGCATCGTGGATCGCATCGTGCCAGTTGTAGGCATGGCTCGCGCTGCTGCCGTTCCAGCCGCGATAGTGCGGCCGCAACGCGGCGTGATCCCAGCGTATGCCGGTATCGGCCACGGCGACCACGACGCCCTGACCGGTATGGCCGAGCGCCCACACGGCCGGCGCGTTGATCTGCGCCACGCCGTATTCGATGGCGGCGGGCGCATGGCCGGCGCGGGCGGGGCGCGCGGCCTGCGGCAGCGCCTGCGCCAGCCGCGGGTTGGCGCGAATGTGGGCGATGTCGTCGCGCGCGGCCAGCAGCGCCAACGTCGCGGGTGTGGTGCGCACCCACACCACATTCGCGATCCACCACGCGCGATGCTCGACGCCCTGCCCGCGCAGCCATGCGCGCAGGTCCGCCTGCTGCGCATCCGCGCGTGCCCGCAGCGCATCGACCAGCACGTGCCGGCGGATGCGCGGATCGACCGCGGCCGCCAGCGGCGCGAGCATGGGTCGACTCTGATCGGGCAGCACGAGCAGTGCCTCGACGGTGCCATCGCGCGCGACCCGCTCCAGCACCGCGGGCTCGATCGTGGCGGCGCAGGCCGGTGCGGCCAGCAGCGCCCAGGCGACTGCGGCAAGGCAGCGCAGGCGTGGCGCGGGACGGATCGTGGCGGAAACGCGGGTGCGGGATCGGATCATCGGGCGCGCCGGCGGCAGCCGGAATCAGTGGGTCCGGCGCAGTCTACGCACGCGCCCGCACCCTGTCATGCCGGTCCGGCGCAGGCACGGCGCCCGCGCAGGATGCGGACGCCGGCCTGATGCGCGTGGGCCGCGCTCACTCGATGTCGAGGAACGAGCGCAACTGCTCCGAACGGCTCGGATGCCGCAGCTTGCGCAGCGCCTTGGCTTCGATCTGGCGGATGCGCTCGCGGGTGACGTCGAACTGCTTGCCGACTTCCTCCAGCGTGTGATCGGTGTTCATGTCGATGCCAAAGCGCATGCGCAGCACCTTGGCCTCGCGCGGGGTGAGCCCGGCGAGCACGTCGCGCACGGTTTCCATGAGACCGATGTTGGTGGACGAATCCACCGGCGACACGATCGCCGCATCCTCGATGAAGTCGCCCAGGTGCGAATCCTCGTCGTCGCCGATCGGGGTTTCCATCGAGATCGGTTCCTTGGCGATCTTGAGCACCTTGCGGATCTTGTCCTCGGGCATTTCCATCTTGACCGCGAGTTCGTCCGGGGTCGGCTCGCGACCCATTTCCTGCAGCATCTGGCGCGAGATGCGGTTGAGCTTGTTGATCGTCTCGATCATGTGCACGGGGATGCGGATCGTGCGCGCCTGGTCGGCGATCGAGCGCGTGATCGCCTGGCGGATCCACCAGGTGGCATAGGTCGAGAACTTGTAGCCGCGGCGGTATTCGAACTTGTCGACCGCCTTCATGAGGCCGATGTTGCCTTCCTGGATGAGGTCGAGGAACTGCAGGCCGCGGTTGGTGTACTTCTTCGCGATCGAGATCACCAGGCGCAGGTTGGCCTCGACCATCTCCTTCTTGGCGCGGCGCGCCTTGGCCTCGCCGATCGACATCGCGCGATTGATCTCCTTGATCTCGGCGATGCCCAGGTACAGCATCTTCTCGATCGCCACGAGCTTTTCCTGCTCGCCCACGATCGCGTCGCGCTGGCCCCGCAGCGCCGGCGACCACTTCTGGCGCTTGCGCGCGAGTTCATCGGCCCACTCGAGGTTGGTCTCGTTGGCCGGGAACAGCTTGACGAAGTCCTTGCGCGGCATGTGCGCATGCTTGACGCACAGGTCGCCGATCACACGCTCGTGGTGGCGGATGGTGTTGACCACCTCGCGCAGCTTCTTGACGAAGCCGTCGATCATGATCGCGGGCAGCTTGAGCTTGAGGAACGCGGCCGCCATCTCGTCGCGCACCTTGAGCGCCTTGCGATCGGCGGCGCCGTGCTTGTCGGCCAACTTCTGGAACTTGGCGTAGATCTGCCGCAGTTCGTCCATGCGCCGCGCGACTTCGGCCAGATCGAGGCCGGTGTCGACCGGATCGCCATCGTCGCTGCTGCCGTCCTCGTCCTCGTCGTCCTCGTCACCCTCGGCATCGGACGCGACCACGGTCTCGGCGATGACGATGTCGGGCTGCTCCACGTCGGCAAAACCCGCGAGCACTTCCGACAGGCGCTTCTTGCCCTCGGTGTGCTGGTCATACTCCTCGACCAGCAGCTGGATCGACCACGGGAAGTTGGCGAGCGCGCTCTGCACCTGGCCCAGGCCTTCCTCGATGCGCTTGGCGATCGCGATCTCGCCCTCGCGCGTGAGCAGTTCCACCGTGCCCATCTCGCGCATGTACATGCGCACCGGATCGGTGGTGCGGCCCACTTCGGCATCGACCGCGCTGAGCACCGCGACCGCTTCTTCGGTGGCGGTGTCGTCATCGGCGGTGACTGGCGCTTCCGCGAGCAGGGTCTCGGTGTCGGGTGCGACTTCGTGCACCTCGATGCCCATGTCGTTGATCATGCCGATGATGTCTTCGATCTGCTCCGGGTCGACGATGTCGTCGGGCAGGTGGTCGTTGACTTCGGCATAGGTCAGGTAGCCCTGCTCCTTGCCCTTGATGATCAGGGTCTTGATCTCGGACTGCTGCTCCTGGTTGTGTTCTGCGGCCATGGGAATTCCGGAAAAGTGCAAGATGCGGGACAAAGGAAAAAGAGTGTAGGAGCCGCGTCAAGGGCGACCCGGATGCTCTCGCCGATTGTGTAAAACGATGTGCGACGGCCCTGTCGAACGGCTGCGGATCGCCAAAATCCGCCTGCCCTGGGCCCCTTGCCACGAACTCAAACCTCGGCGAAGCCGGCACTGCCTGTGCCATGGTCTGCGCGCGCGCCCCGCATGCGTCTGAATAAACATCTGCAAATCAACCGCTTGCGTGCCAACCATGCGATCAACCCGCGCCAATCGGCGTGCCGCGGGAACGCTCAGCGCGCCTCCAGCCAGAACGTCACCGGTCCGTCGTTGACGAGCCGGACCTGCATATGGGCGCCAAAGCGTCCGATTTCCACCCCGGCGTGACGCTGGCGGGCCAGCTCGACCAGGCGCTCGAACCAGTGCTGCGCGGCCGCGGGCTCCGCGGCGGTGGAAAACCCCGCGCGCATGCCCGAGCGCGTATCGGCCGCCAGCGTGAACTGCGACACCAGCAACAGGCCGCCGCCGGTGTCGGCCAGCGAACGATTCATGCGCCCCTGCGCGTCGGCGAACATGCGATAGCCGAGCATGCGCTCGAGCAGCCGCTGCGCCTGCGCCTCGCCGTCGTGCGGCTGCACCCCGACCAGCGCCAGCAGGCCCGCGCCGATCGCGCCGACGGTGGCGCCATCCACCTCGACACTGGCCTGGGTCACGCGCTGGAGCAAGGCAATCATCACCACATCCGCGATCGGGGCACGCATCGTCGCCGCGCGCCAGCGCGCGCGTCAATGCACCCGTGCAGGCGACGCCGCCACGCGCCGCACCTACAATGGACATGCCCATGCCCGATACCCCGATGACCTGGCCAATCGCGCTGCTGTACGCCTGCCTGCGCGTGTTCGGCTTCCTGCCGCTGCGCCTCGTCCATGCCCTGGGCGGCGGTCTCGGCCACATCGCCTGGGCCCTGCATGGGCGCTCGCGACGCCTTGCCGAACGCAACCTCGCCCTCGTACTAACGCACAACGGCGCCGATTCCAGACAGGCGATCGCGAAAAAAACCGTAATCGAGACCGGACGTTCGCTGGCCGAAGTGCTGTCGATGTGGGGCGGCGGCCCGCAGCGCGCGCTGCGGCACGTGGTCGAGGTGCACGGCCGCGACCTGTTCGAGGCGGCGCTGGCCAGCGGACGCGGACTCATCATCGCCGCGCCACACCTGGGCTGCTGGGAACTGCTCAACTACTGGCTGGCCGCGCAGCGACCGCTGGCCATCCTGTACCGCGCGCCGCGCCAGCGCGCGCTGGAGCCGCTGCTGCGCCGCGTGCGCGGCGTGCCCGGAGTCGAGCAGATCCGCGCCGACGGCAGCGGCGTGCGCGCGCTGTACCGGCGCCTGTCGGCGGGCGGCATGGTCGGCATCCTGCCCGACCAGCAACCGCGCGGCGGCGAAGGCGTGCAGGCGCCGCTGTTCGGCGTGCCCGCGCCGACCATGGTGTTGCTGCCGCGCCTGGCCGAGCGTACCGGTGCGACGGTGTTGTTCGCATTCATGCAACGACTGCCGCGCGGCGCTGGCTTCCGCCTGCACATCCTGCCCGCACCCGTCGGCATCGCCGATCCCGACCTCGAACGCGCCTGCACCGCCCTCAACCGCGGTGTCGAGCAGTGCGTCGCACTCGCGTTCGAGCAGTACCAGTGGACCTACAAACGCTGGCCCGGGGAAGCACGCGCCGCGCCCGCCGAGGCAAGCCCCGCGCCCTGACCCCCCATTCGCGGGGTACAGCCTGCGGCTGCGCCTGACTAGCATGCCCGGCACGACACGCCCGCAGCGGGCGTGCGGCAATCCAGGGGAACACCATGTCCAGCCAACCCGGCACGCCGTCGACACGGCCGCGCCTGCTCGTCCCTGCGGGCGTCGCCAGCGCACTGGCGCTGGCCATGCTCGCGTCGTGGACTCCGGTCCGCGACGCGGACGCGACGGCGGCGACGGCGCGCCAGGCGATCGGACCGGGCACGCGCTTCGACCACGTCGCGGTGTTTTCCCGCGGTACGCCCGCCGCCGCGATCGAAGGCTGGCGCCAAACGGTGCTCGCACACGCGCACGTCCAGGCCTGCGCCACCGGGCGAGCCTGCCTCGTGCGCGCACTGCGGCTGTCCGCGCTCGGTGCGGCCGGCGCCGAGGTGCTCGCCTTCGACCTCGCCGCCGACACGCCGCCGACCGAGCGCCACGCGCTGCTGGCGGCCGCGCTCACGGCGCAGCCGCGCGCCCGCCTCTGCCATGCCTGCACGCCGTTGCAGGCCACTGCCCAATGAACCTTCCACCGTGGATGCCATGCCCATGAACCCATGCCGACTGCTTGCCCCCTGCCCGCGCCTCGCGCTCGCCCTGACGCTGGCCGCACTGTCCTCGCCGGCATCGGCGATCTTCCACAACGGCGGCTTCGAAACCGGCGACTTCACCGGCTGGACGCTGGAAGGCGGCGTCAATCCGGGACTGGTCGGCGCACCGCCGTTCACCGGTGCCAGCGTGCAGATCACGCCCGGTGCGGCCGGACCCGCGAACGTGGTGGGCGCCGGCGCCGATCCGCGCGCCCCGACCATCGTGCTGCCGCGCGTGGGCCAGAACACGGCCCGGCTCAACGACGAGAACGGCGGTGCGCTGGTGACGCGGCTGCGCCAGGTCGACACCGTGACCGCGGCCGACATCGATCCGCTCGATGGCCTGCCGCATATCCGCTTCGCGTTCGCACCCGTGCTCGACGACCCCAGCCACGCGCCGCACGAGCAACCCTACTTCTACGTCGTGGTGCGCAACCTCGCCGACAACAGCGTGCTGTTCGAGCAGTTCGCCTACTCCGGGCAAGCCGGCGTGCAGTTCCTGTCCGGCGCCGGTTCGTGGAAGTACCTGGAGTTCCAGGACGTCGATGCCGTGCTGCCCGCGACTGCGCTGGGCCAGCAGGTCGAGCTCACCGTGATCGCGGCCGACTGCTCGCTGGGCGGCCATGGCGGCTACGTCTACGTCGATGGCTTCGGTTCGGCACCGGTCGGTCCCGGTGGCGGCAACGGCACCACGCCCACCGCGGTACCGGCCACCGATCCGCTGGCGCTGGGCCTGCTCGGCCTCATCACCGGCTGGATCGGCTGGCGCGCGCAGCGGCGCAGCGCCGGCAACGCTTGAACCCTGCGCCCGCAACAGGAAGCCGCGCGGCCACGGAAGGCCATCGCCGGTGGCGCCCGCTCACGGCGCGATGAGGCCGCGGCGCAGCGCTTCCAGCGTCGCCTCGGCCCGCGTGCCCACGCTGAGCTTGCGGTACACGTCCTTGAGATAGCCAGCCACCGTGTGCCGTGACAGTCCCAGCAGCCCGGCCGCATCGGCCACGCTCAGGCCCTTGGCGATCAGGCGCAGCACCTCGCTTTCGCGCGTGGTGAGCGTGGCGCCGGCGGCTGCGGGGTCCGCCGCTACCGGCGGCGCGAAGTGGCGCAGCAGGCGCCGCGCGATCGATGGCGACAGCGGCGGCTGTCCCGCGGCGATGCCCGCGAGCATCGCGGCCAGGGCCTCGGGCGACTGGTCCTTGAGCACATAGCCCTGAGCGCCCGCGTGCAGCGCGGGAAACAGGTGCGCGTCGTCGTCGAACACGGTGGCGACGACGCACAGGCAACCCAGCGGATGCAGGTGCTCGATGAGCTGCACGCCCGAGCCGTCGGGCAGGCCCAGGTCGACCAGCGCCAGCGGCGGTGGCGCCTGGCACTGCGCGAGCGCCTGCGCGAGGCTCGCGGCAAACCCGATCCGGATGCCGGGGAAGGCGATCCGCGTCGCGCGCGCAAGCCAGTCGCGGCTGGAAGCCAGGTCGTCGACCACGAGCGCGCTGGCGAACGCGCTCATGCGCCCGGCACCGGCGCCAGTGGCATCGTCAGCAGCACCTTGGTGCCGCCGGCGGTGCCGGCCGTCCAGTCGATGCCGCCGGCCAGCTCGGCCGCACGTTCGCGCATGCCGCGCAGGCCGCTGCCCGCGGCGGGCGCATTCACGCCCGCGCCGCTGCCATCGTCGGTGAGCTCCAGGCGCAGCAGGGCCGCGCGCTCGTCCACGCGCACGCGCACGTGGCGTGCCTGGGCATGGCGGATCACGTTGCTGATCGCCTCGCGCACGATGCGGTGCAGGTGCAGTGCGCGGGCGTGGTCGAGCGGCGGGTCGGGCAGCGCCTCGCTGCTGTGCCAGTCCAGCACGATGTCGACGGCCGCGAGCCGCTGCGTGGCCTCGTTGCGGATGTCGGCGAGCACGTCGGCCAGGGTTCCCGGCGTACCGCGCGAGCGCGTGACCACGTCGCGCAGGTCCTGCAGCAACGCCCGCGCGCGGTCGGCCTGCTGCGGCGTCTGCGCGTCGTGGATCAGGCCGAGCAGGCGCGCACCGAGGTCGTCATGCAGGTCGGCATGGATGCGCTCGCGTTCGCTGGCGGCGGCCTGCTCGCGCGCCAGGGCCTCGCGTTCGGCGCCGCGCACCGCCGCGCTGCGGCGCTCGGCAGCCAGCTGCGCACGCAGGCGCAGGGCATGGACCAGACTCGCGGCGGCCAACCCCAACGCCAGCACCACGATCGTGAGCGCAGCCGGCGTCATGGAGCCGGATGCTGCCGCAGCGCGGCCGCCTTGGCGGGCTCACCCAGCCGCGCATGGACGTCGGCGAGGCGCTCCGCCGCGGTCCGCGTGCGCGCATGGTCGGCCCCGACCAGTGCGAGCAATTGCGCGTGCGCGGCCTCGAGCTGTTCGCGGGCCTCGCCGAGCCGGCCCATGCGCGCCAGGCACAGGCCGAGGTTGCTGGTGAAGATCGCCGTCATCAGGTGTCCGGCACCGAGCGCGCTGCGGGCGTCGGCCACGAGACTGGCGAACTCGCGCTCGGCCGCCGGCAGGCGCCCGGCATCCATGAGCAGCATCGCAAGGTTGTTGCGCGGCGCGAAGGCCGACGGGTGTTCGCTGCCCGCGCGCTGCTGGATCGCGATGATGCGCCGGTACAGGGCCTCGGCCTCGTCCACGCGCTTGCGTGCCTCGAGGATGTAGGCGAGCGAGTTCATCGCCGCCAGCGTCTGCACATGGCCGTCGCCGGCGCTGCGCTCGAAGCCCTGCATCGAGGTGCGTGCGGCCGCCTCGGCCTCGTCGAGCCGGCCGTCCTCGGCCAGGATGTTGGCCAGCGTCTGCCAGGTGGTGAGCGTGCCCGAATGCTGCTCGCCCAGCACCTCGCGCTGCAGGGCCAGCACCTGCCGCGCCTGTTGCGCGGCGGCCGCGTGGTCGCCGCGCGCGGCGAGGATCAGCGCGAGGTTGTGGCGGCTGGTCAGTGTGGTCGGCGCACGCTCGCCGAAGTGGGCCAGGCGCCAGTCGAGCACCTCGCGGATCAGGGTCTCGGCCTCGTCGAGCCGACCCGCATCGCGCAGCAGGGTCGACAGGCTGCTGCGTGCGGTCGCCTGCGTCACCTGGATCTCGCGCGTGGCGGCCAGTTCAGGCGGCAGCTGCGCGAGCCGACCCAGCAGCGCGCGCAGGCCCTGCTCGGCGGCATCGACCTTGCCGCGGTCGCTGTCCACGCGCGTGTCGGCGAGGTCGAGGTCGAACCTGGTGGCCAACGGCGCCCCGGGCCACGCCGCGCGTGCCTGCGCCAGCACCTGGCGCGCCTCGTCGAAGCGCGCCAGTTCGATCAGGATCGTCGCATGCTCACGCAGCAGCGCCACGTGCTGTGGCGGCGGCGTGTGCGCATCGACCAGCGCGAGTGCGCGCTCACTCAGCGCCAGCGCGGCCGGGTAATCGCCCAGCGCCCGGCGTGCCGATGCCAGCGTCGCGGCCACCGCACGCTGCACGTTGGGCTGGGTGGCGAGGCCGTCCAGCTCCTGCGCGGCGGCATCGATCACCTGCGCCATGCTCGGGTTGCGTCCACCGGTCGACTCGGGATTGGCCGATGCCAACATGCGCTGCAGGAAGCCGCTGACCGCCGCGCTTTCGCCCGCGCGGCGATCGGCTTCGGCGTGCGCGGCACGTTCGGCCCAGGCGAAGCGCAGCGACACCGCGGTGGCCGCGGCCAACACGCAGAACACGATCGCCGCGGCCGCGCTGAGCGCGCGATGCCGGCGCACGAAGCGTCGCGCGCGGTAGGCGAGCGTGGCGCGCCGCGCCACCACCGGCCGATGTTCGAGCACGCGCTCCAGGTCATCGGCGAACGCGGCCGCGCTGGCATAACGCTGCGCCGGCTCGCTCGCCAACGCCTTCATCACCACGGTGTCGAGGTCGCCCCGCGCCCCGCTGGTGACCTGTGCCAGCGGCGGGGGCGCCTCGTGGCGCAGGATGTCGAGCGCCTCGAACAGGGTCGAGGTCGCCAGCCGCGGATGCGGCAGGCGCCCGCCGATGAGTTCGTAGGCGATCACGCCCAGCGAATACACGTCACTGCGCGCATCGGCGCTGCCGTCACCGCCGCTGAGCTGCTCGGGACTCATGTACGGCAAGGTGCCCAGCACCTGTCCTGCGAGCGTCAGCGTCGCGTCCGCGCCGCCCTCGCGCTGGGCGATGCCGAAGTCGAGCACCTTGGGCTGGCCTTCGCCGTCGACGAGGATGTTGCCGGGCTTGAGGTCGCGATGGACCACGCCATGCTCGTGGGCGAACTGCACCGCGCGCACGATGCGCACCAACAGGCGCAGGCGCGTGGCGAGGTCGGCCTGCGTGTTGCGCGCATGGTCGAGCACATGCTCGCCGCGCACGCACTCCATCGCCAGCCACGGCACGCTTGCATCCCCCACGCGCGCTTCGCCCGCGGCGTACAGGCGCGCGATACCCGGGTGCTCGAGCGCGGCCAGGGTCTCGATCTCGCGGCGCAGGCGCGCCGCCAGGTTCGGCGCCGGCCCGCGCGCGACCTTGAGCGCCACCTGGCGCGGTGGATGCGATTCCCGGGCCAGGTAGACGCGACCCATGCCGCCTTCGCCGAGTATGCCGACGATGTGGTACGGCCCGATCCGCGACAGCTCGCCGGCGGCCGGCGCGCTGCGCGGCTGGCCCGGTTCAGTGGTGTGCACGACAGGTTCCCCCGAATCCCCCGGGCGCGATCCTGCCACATCGGGCCGCCCCAAGGCGATGCCCGCTCAGTGGCCCGCATCCACCTCGCGCACCAGCAGCAGCTCGCACGCACCCGCGCCCGAGTCCTCGCGCGTGAGCGAGCTGCGCCATTGCCAGCCGTCGGCGCGCTGCGCCGCCACCAGTTGGCCGCGCAGGTCGACGAGCGCGCCCACGCGTACCCGCGCGAGCGCACGCGCCACCGCGGCGTCGGCCGGGATCAGATGCACGTTCGCGCTAGAGCGCACGATGTCCTGCGGCGGCAACGGCGGCTCGCCGCGCCAGCGATAGCTGTAGTAGCGCGCAGCCTGGGTGATCTCCAGCCGCGCCAGCACCGCGCTGTCGGACATGCCACGCCAGCCCAGCGCGAGGTCGAGCGGCGACAACGCACTCTCGGCATCCCAGCGGTAGTCGGCGCGCGACAGCACGCGCGCCCGGATGCGGTAGTCGGCCAGCGGCGTGAGCGTGAATCCATCCAGCTCGACCGGCGCGCTGGAGCGCGGCGGGGTCTGCGTGGGTTCCTCGGCCACCCGCATGCCCGGTGCATGCGTGAGCGGGCGCTGGCGCGCCCACTGCAGCGCGCCCAGCAGCGCGATGACGAAGGCGAGCGCAAGCCAGCCGCGCCGCGTCACGTGCCGGCCCGGCGCAGGCGATTGGCGAACACGGTCATCTCCTTGGCCGCCTGCACGTCGCCACGCGCCTGGGCCACGCCAATGCCCTGCTCCCATGCCGCCAGTGCGGCGGCGTCATCGCCGGCCCGCGCCAGCGCATGGCCGAGCGCCTTCCACGCCGCCGAATAGCGCGCGTCGAACTGCAATGCCTCGCGCAACGCCGCCACCGCGGCCGCCGCATCGCCATGGGCCAGCAGCGCGTTGCCCAGCGAGTAGCGCAGCATCGCGCCATCACGCGGGCCGCCGACCTGCGCGCGCAGGCGGGCGATTAGATCCTCGTTCATCGCGCCATGATCGCGCGTTGCCGCGCCGCGTGCAGCATCACGATGCCGGCGTGCGGGTGACGCCGAGCCGGTGCACGTCATGGGTGGCGATGCCGACCGAGCGCGCGGGCATCGCCAGAAACTCGGGGTGGGCCAGCGTGTTCTGCATGTCGAGCAGGCCCGCGGCCCAGTGCCCGCGCATCGTGCCCAGGCCGAAGGCGTAGTCCTTGAACTGGGTCTCGAACGGCTTGCTCTGATAGATGAGGTGCACGATGTTGAACACCCGGTCGCTCACCAGCGGCTGCAGGGCGCGGCGCAGCTTGGCGTCGATGCGTCCGGGCGGCAGCGCCGCGACCAGGTCGCGCAGGGCATGGTGCAGCTTGTGCAGGTGGGCGATGTGGTCGGTGCCGAAGCGCGTGCGGCTGGAGTACTGGATGTCCTTCTGCCGCTCGAACACGTCCATCATCGTGCGCGGCAGTTCGCCACGCGCGCTCCACAGGTCGACCTGGAACACGAGGCTGTCCCGACGCGGCTGGTCGGTGAGCACATGGTCGAGCGGCGTGTTCGACACCAGCCCGCCGTCCCAGTAGTGCTCGCCGTCGATCTCCACTGCCGCGAACGCCGGCGGCAGCGCGCCCGATGCCATCACGTGCTCGGGTCGGATCGCCTCGCGCGCGGAATCGAACCAGCGCAGGTTGCCGCTGGTGACATGGGTGGCACCGACCGCAAGGCGCACGCTCTTGTCGCGGTTGATGCGCTCGAAGTCGACGAAGCGCTCGAGCGTGTGGCGCAGCGGCGTGGCGTCGTAGAAGCTGGTGGCCTGTGCGCTGGCGTCCTCGTACAGGAACGGCGAGACCGCGCGCGGACGGAAGAAGCCCTGCTGTCCGAACGCGAGCGCGCCCAGCGCGCCCAGCGAGTTGGCCCAGGCGTCGAGCGCGTGCGCTGGCGGCAACCAGCCCAGCAGCGCGCGCACCGCGTGCGCGACCGGCGCGGCCAGGCCCAGCGGCTGGCAGATCAGCTCCCAGAACCCGCGCAGGCGCTCGACCCGATGTTCGGGCGCGTTGCCGGCCAGGATCGCCGCATTGATCGCGCCGATCGAGGTGCCCGCGAACCAGCGCGGCTGGATGCCCGCCGCATGCAGCGCCTCGTACACGCCGCACTGGTACGAACCCAGCGCGCCGCCGCCCTGCAGCACCAGCGCCACCGACTCGTACGCTTCGGCCAGGCGCGCGGGCGAGGCGGCGGTCTCCTGCGCGGCGGTGCGCGCACGCAGGCGCGCACTGCGCGGAGCGGCTGCGCGCTTCACTGCATGAACCAGCCGTGGCTCACCACGATGCTCTGTCCGGTGAGCGCATTGCTGCCGAAGCCGGCGAAGAACAGCGCGCACGCGGCCACGTCATCGACGGTGGTGAACTCGCCATCGACCGTGTCCTTGAGCATGACCTTCTTGACCACGTCGGCCTCCGAGAGGTTGAGCTCGCGCGCCTGCTCGGGGATCTGCTTCTCGACCAGCGGCGTGCGCACGAAGCCGGGGCAGATCACGTTGGCGCGCACGCCATGCGCGGCGCCTTCCTTGGCCACCACCTTGGCCAGGCCGATCAGGCCATGCTTGGCGGTCACGTAGGGCGCCTTGAGCATCGAGGCTTCCTTGGAATGCACCGAGCCCATGTAGATGATCGAGCCGCCCTTGCCGCGCGCGTACATCTGGCGCAGGCACGCCCGCGTGGTGAGGAAGGCGCCATCGACGTGGATCGCCATGAGCTTCTTCCAGTCGGCGTAGGAAAAGTTCTCGAGCGGGTTGACGATCTGGATGCCCGCATTGGAGACGAGGATGTCGACGGCGCCGAGTTGCTTGACCACGGCCTCGACGCCGGCGTCGACCTGCTGCTCGTTGGTCACGTCCATCGCCACGCCGATCGACTGGACGCCCTTGCCCTGCAGCTCGCGCGCGGTCGCCTGCGCGCCGTCGAGGTTGAGGTCGGCGATCGCGACCGCGGCGCCATGGTCGGCGAACACTTCGGCGATGCGCTTGCCGATGCCGCTGGCCGCGCCGGTGACGATGGCTGTCTTTCCGTCAAGTCTCATGGGGATGCTCCCTGTCAACGCGGCCCGGCCGCGGGAATGGTGTGCGTGGCGGACACGGCGGCGCGGCCGCCGTGGCGCGGCCGGGGGTTCGCCAACAAAAAGGCGCCGCACGTTTCCGGGCGGCGCCAAATGGAGTGTGAAATGAAGCTGTGCGTTGAGACCATATTGTCGCCCACGAGTTCCGCAGTGCAACAAACCGCAGCTGAACGGGGTGGCCGCGGCGGGACCGCGTGGCCGTTGACCGCTGCCGCTGCCGCGCCGCTCACGCCTCGTCGCCGCTCTTGCCGCCGCGCGGGTCGATGTCCAGGTCCTTGAGCTTGCGGTACAGGTGGGTGCGCTCCATGCCGGCGACCTTGGCCAGCTTGCCCACGCTGCCGCCCGCCTGCGCGAGCTGGTGCAGCAGGTAGGCGCGCTCGAACTGCTCGCGCGCCTCGCGCAGCGGCAGCGCGAAATCGATGTCGGCGGCGGGACCGCGCGGCGCGGCCGCGGGCGTGGCCGCGGCCTCGGTGTCGAGCGCGGCCTCGACTTCGGCCAGGCTGATGTCACTGCCACCACCGAGCACGAGCAGGCGCTGCACGAGGTTGCGCAGCTCGCGCAGGTTGCCGGGCCAGGGGTGGTTGCGCAGGCGGTTCTGAGCCGCCAGCGAGAACGTGCGGTACGGCAGCTGGTCGCGGTTGGCGAACCAGTCGGCGTGGTAATGCAGCAGTTCGGGCACGTCGTCGGCGCGCTCACGCAGCGGCGGCACCTGCAGCGGCACGATCTTGAGCTGGTAGTACAGCTCCTCGCGGAAGCGGCCGGCGGCGACCAGCGCGGCGAGGTCGTGCGCGCTGGCCGCGATCACGCGCAGGTCGACCGGCACCGCCTCATGCCCGCCGCAGCGGATCAGCGCGCGCCGCTCCAGCACGCTCGACAGGCGCAGCTGCGACTCGGCGTCGAGGTCGGCCACCTCGTCGAGGAACAGCGTGCCGCCGCTGGCCTGCTCGATCAGGCCATGCTGCACGTTGCCACCTTCCTCGACGCCGAACAGCGCGCGCGCCGCGCTGCCCTGCGCGATCGCGCCCGCGGCCAGGGTCACGAACGCCGCGGCGCGACGCGGGCTGCGCTCGTGCAGCGCGCGTGCCAGCGTCTCCTTGCCGGTGCCGGCCTCGCCGAGTACGAGCACGCCGGTGTCGTGCGCGGCGATCTTGTCGAGCTGCGCGCGCAGCGCCTGCATCGCCTTGCCGCCGCCGACCAGGTCGCCCGGTGCCGGCACCTGCCGGCGCAGGCCCTCGTTCTCGCGTCGCAACTGGCCCGCTTCGACCGCATGGCCGACCACGAGCAGCAGCTTGGCCAGCGACAGCGGCTTCTCGATGAAGTCCCACGCCCCCAGGCGCGTGGCCTCGACCGCGGTCTCGATGTTGCCGTGGCCCGAGATCATGATGACCGGACAGGGCAGGCCGCCACGCTCGCTCCACTCGCGCAGCAGGCTGATGCCGTCGAGGTCGGGCATCCAGATGTCGAGCAGGATCACGTCGGGGCGCTGGCGCCGGCGCGCCTCGCGGGCGCTGGCGGCCGACTCCGCGGTCTCGACCAGATACCCCTCGTCTTCGAGGATGTCCTTGATGGTGGCGCGGATGTCGGGTTCGTCATCGACCACGAGGATGCGTGCGGCAGCCGCCATCGGCCTCGACCTGCGTTGCAAAAAAGAGACAACAGCATAGCGCAGCAGCGCGCACCGCGCTCTGGGCCGGCGCAGGCGACTGCGGCTACGCTTGCGCTCCCCGCCGCTGCCCAGCCCGCCGTGCCCGCCGCCGCCGCCCGTCCGTCGCTCGCCGCCTGCATCATCACGCTCAACGAGGCCGACCGCATCGACGCTTGCCTGGATTCGCTCGCGTTTTGCGACGAGATCGTGGTGGTCGATTCGGGCTCGACCGACGGCACCCGCGAGCGCGCCGCCGCACGCGGCGCGCGCGTGCTCGAGCGCGCGTTCGACGGCTACCGCTCGCAAAAGGACTTCGCGGTGCAGGCGGCCCGCTGCGACTGGGTGCTGTGCATCGATGCCGACGAGCGCGTCACGCCGCCGCTGCGCGCGGCGATCGAGGCCGCGCGCGATGGCGGTTTCGCCAGCGCCGCGGCCTACCGCTTCGCGCGCTGCACGCACTACTTCGGCGCGCCGTTGCGCCATGGCAACGCCTACCCCGACCGCGTGCTGCGCCTGTTCGACCGGCGCCGCGCCGGCTGGCGCGGCGAGCGCGAGATCCACGAGCAGGTCGGCGTGGACGGGCCGGTGGCGCGCCTCGCGGGCGACCTCGACCACCAGGCCTACCGCTCGCTGGGCGACCAGCTGCGCCGCCTGGACCGCTACTCGACCCTGATGGCGCAGCACCTGCATGCGCGCGGCCGGCGCGCGAGCCTGGCCGCGATCGTGCTGAGCCCGGCCTGGCGGTTTCTGCGCGGCTACGTGCTGCGCGCGGGCTTTCTCGACGGCTGGCGCGGGCTGGTGTTTGCGCTGGTCGAGGCCGACTACGTGCGGCGCAAGGCGATCAAGCACTACCTGCTCGCGCGCGGCGCGGCGATCTGAGCCGGTCGGCGCGGTGCCGCTTCAGTCGGCGCGCAGCGGCTCGTGCAGGTGCAGGTCGATGCCATGCGCCGTCCATGTCGCGCGGTTGCGGCGCGTTTCGGCGCGGATCGCATCGTTCTTCTGGCGCATCTCCGGCTTCATGTAGCCGCGCTTGTGCTCCAGGTGCACGCAGATGGCCGAGTAGCGGATGGTCTTGCCGCGCACGCCCGCGTTGACCAGCCGCTCGCCCAGTTCGAGGTCCTGGCCCCCGTACTGCATGCGCTCGTCCCAGCCGTTGACGCGCACCACGTCGTCCTTCCACGCCGAGGCGTTGTGGCCGTGCAGGCGCGGCTTGACCGGTGTGAGCGTGTTGAGCGCGCTGCGCAGCCATTCGCGCCGCACGCGCAGCTTGAGCGTGTGGCGCTGCAGGCCGTTGGCCGCGAGCCACGCATAGTCGGTGGCGCGCCCGGCGAGGATGTCCTCGCGCGTGATCTGCTGGCTCAGCGCCAGCGGCAGCTTGCAGTAGCCGCCGGTGAGGTAGCGCCCGCGTTCGCGCAAGGCGAGGTGGCGCGCGACGAACTCGCGGTGCGGGATGCAGTCGCCGTCGGTGAAGATGAGGTAGTCGCTGCGCGCGAGCAGGATGCCGCGGTTCATGCCCTTGCATTTCTGATAGCCTTCGTCGGGCTGCCAGAAATGGCGCAGCGGATAGTTCAACTGCGGCCGCAGGCGGTCGATCACCGCGCGGGTATCCTCGCGCGAGCCGTCGTCGACCACGATCACCTCGAAATCGACGGTGGTCTGGGTGGTGTAACCCCACAGCACCCACTCCAGCCAGCGTGGCTCGTTGTAGGTCGCAAACAGGACGGTGGCGGCAGGCATTGCGTGGCGGGGCAGCAACCAGACAGGGCCGCACAGTGTACGGGATGAGCCGATGACGAGCGTGCACATCATTGCGCGCGACAACGGCGCCGGGCTGTCGCGCGACCTCGTGATCCTCGCGCGCGCACTGGCACAGGGCGGGTTCGAGGTGAGCGTGAGCGCGATCGGCGCCGGCGGCCTGCGCCGCCGCACGACGCTGCTGCGCCGGCGTGCGCAGCTGGTGTGGCGGCGATGGCGCGGCGGGCCCGCGCGCGGCCGCTTCGATCTCAACCTCATGGACGAGCGCATCCGTCCCGACCACCTGGCGCTGGCGCGGCACAACGTGCTGCTGCCGCATCCGGAATGGTTCGCCGAGCAGGACCGGCCGTGGCTGGGCGCGCTCGATGCGGTGTTTGCCAAGACGCACCACGCCTTGCCGATCTTCACCGCGCTCGGCTGTGCCACCCGGTTCGTCGGCTTCACCAGCTTCGACCGCTGGCTGCCCGCGCTGGAGCGCACGCCGACCTTCTTCCACCTGGGCGGGCGCAGCCCCAACAAGGGCAGCCAGGCCATCGTCGATGCCTGGCTGCAGGCACCGCACTGGCCCACGCTCACGCTGGTGCAGCGCGCGCCGCTGCGGCTGCCCGAGCGCCTGCCGGCCAACCTGCACCTCGTGCGCGACTACCTCGACGATGGCGCGCTGCAGACGCTGCAGAACCGGCACCTGTTCCACCTGTGCCCGTCCGAGACCGAAGGCTTTGGCCACCACCTGGTCGAAGGCCTCAGCGTCGGCGCGATCACGCTCGCCACCGACGCGCCGCCGATGCACGAGATGGTCACGCCCGAACGCGGCGTGCTGGTGCCATGGGCGCGCTGCGGCAGCCAGCGCCTGGCCACCACCTACTTGGTCGAACCGGCCGCGATCGGCGAGGGTGTCGAGCGCCTGCTCGCGCTGGACGAGGCACAGCGCGCGCGGCTCAGCGCCAACGCGCGCGCCTGGTGGCTCGACAACGACCGCGCGTTCGCCACGCGCCTGCGCGAGGCGATCGATGCGCTGGTGGGCGCGCCCGCGCGCTGAACGCCGCCGGCCACGCGCGCGGCGTGTCGGCCGCGGGCGCCACGCGCTTCAGTCACGCGCTGCGGGCAGGCACAGCGTGAACTCGGCGCCACCCTGGGCGCGGTTGGCCGCGCGCACGCTGCCACCATGTTCCTCGGCGATCTTCTTGACCACCGCAAGCCCGAGCCCGGTGCCGCGCGCCTTGCTCGAGGTGTAGGGCTCGTACCAGCGTTCGTCGAAGTCGGCCGGCAGACCGGGGCCGTTGTCGGCCACGCTGAGCTCGACCCAGGGCTCGCCGCCGCGCTCGAGCGCGCGCGTGGCGATCACCAGCTGGGGCTTGCGCTCGTCGCCGATCGCCTCGAGCGCGTTCTTGATGAGGTTGTGCAGCGCCTGCCGCAGCCGCACCGCGTCCACCCGCACGCGCGGCTCACCCGCATCGAGCTGGCGTGCGAGGCTCAGGCGCTGGTCGTTCTCGTACAGGTCGAGCACCTCGGCCACCAGCGCATTGAGCGCCAGCGCGTGGGTTGCCATCGGCGGCGGCCGTGCGTAGTCGCCGAACGCGTTGACCATGGTCTTGAGCGCCTCGACCTGGCTCACGATGGTGTGGGTGGCGCGGTCGATCAGCTCGCCCTCGTCGCGCGGCAGGCGGCCGAGGAATCTGCGGCGCAGGCGCTCGGCCGCGAGCTGGATCGGCGTGAGCGGATTCTTGACCTCGTGCGCGAGGCGCCGCGCGACCTCGCCCCAGGCCGCGTCGCGCTGGGCGCGGTTGAGCACGGTGAGGTCGTCGAACACCGCGACGTAACCGGCGTGCTCAGGCAGCGCCGCGCCGCGCACCATGAGCGTGCGCGGTCCCTGCACCGACTCCAGCACCACTTCCTCGCGCCATTCGCGCGCGCCCTCGCGCAGGTGCCGGCCGAGCGGCTCGAAGAACGGGCGCAGCGAGGCATGCGCCTTGCCGATCTCGGCCGGGCTCGCGCCGAGCTGGCGGGTGATGACCACGCCGAGGATCGCCTCGGCCGCGGCATTGGCGCTGCGCAGGTGGCCGTCATGGTCGAAGCCGAGCACGCCGGCCGACAGCCGCTCCAGCACCGCCTCGAGCCAGGCGCGCTGCTGCTCGATCTCGCGCGTGCTCAGCGCCGCGCGCGCGCCGGCCTGCTCCAGTTCGCGCGTCATCTGCGCGAACGAGGTGACGAGGAAGCCGAGTTCGTCGTTGCTCGCGGCCGGCAACGGCGTGTCGAAGCGGCCGGCCGCGACCGCGCGCGTGGCCGCGGCGAGGCGACTGATCGGCGCCACCAGCCGCCGCGCCACCACGAACGCGACCAGCACCACCGCGAGCGCGGTGAGCAGCAGCACGAAGGTGAGGATGAGCGCGAAGGTGAGCTTGAGCGAACCGCGCAGGAACTTGAGGCGCTGGAAGTCGAAGCTCGCGCGCTCGATGCCGCGCGTGAGCGGCTGCACGCGCGCCGGCAGCGGAAACAGCGCCTGCAACAGGCGCTGGCGCTCGGGCGCGACGTGGCTGGAGTCGATCGGCAGCACGATGCGCAGCAGCAGCGCGTCGCCGAACGGCTCGGCCGCGGCGTAGCGCTGGTCGCCGCGCACGCGCAGTTGCAGCGCCGCGTCGGGCAGCGGCGGATCGAGCCAGTCGGGATCGGAACTGGCCAGCGCGAGCACGCGCGAGTCGGTCCCGAGCACGGCCAGCTGGGTCGCGCCCAGCGCATCGATGGCCGCGTCCAGCGCGGCCTGGGTGTCGGCCAGCGGCGTGCGCGCGAGTTCCTGCGCGAGCGTGTTGCTGGCGGCCTCGGCGCGGTGCAGGTGCTCGTCCACCACCACGCGCCCGAGTTCGAGCGCATCGTCCAGCGCCTGCTCCAGGCGCACGTTGAACCAGTTGTCGATGGTCGCGTCGAGGAAGCGCAGCGCGAAGCCGTACACCACCACGCTCGCGGGCAGCGCAAGCACGATCAACAGGCCGAGCAGGCGCCGGTTGAGCCGCGCGCCCGGCACGCCGCGCCGCACCTCGCCGCGCAAGCGCCACAGGCGCAGGCCGATCACCACCACCAGCACCACCAGCGCGAGCAGCGCTCCGCCGAGCACGAGCTGGTAGTGGGCCGCGAAGCGCGCGTTGTCGGCCGCCGCGTCCTCGGCCAGCTTGAGCGAGGCGGCCAGCAGCAGCGCCACCACCAGCGCGGGCAGCACGCGGCGCAGCAGCAGGTTCAGCGTGTCGCGCGCGGCCATGTGCTTTCCGTGGCGGCGAGGTGCCAGGCCGGCTCGAACAGCGCGGGCAGGCGCAGCGCGCCCGGCAGCGCGCCCGGATCGAGCGCGACCGCGACGCGCAGCGGCGCGTCGGCGTCGAGCCGCGCGAACGCGGGCGGCAGTTGCAGCCGCAGCGAGCCCAGCGCCGCCAGCAGGTAGCCGCGCGTGGCAAAGCCGCGTTCGTCGTCGCGCCCGCTGCCGATGAGCTGGTAGCGGCGCGACAAGGGGAAGTAGCGCAGTTCCAACCGCGGCCGCGCATGCAGGCCGTCCGCGCCACGCACGTCGACCACGAGCGTGAGCGGGATGCCGTGTTCGAGCGCATCCTGCATCGGTCCGCTCAGGCGCGCCTCCAGCGCGAGTTCGAGCTCGGCCCCGCCCTCGCCGGGCAGCAGCCGGGCATGGCGCACTTCGAGCGTGCCCGGGGTCTGGTGCGCGAGCAGGCCGCAGCCGGCCAGCAGCGCGAGCACCAGCGCCGCGCCGGCCACGCGCAGTCGAATGCTATGCGTGCTTTTCCAGCAAGCCATAAAAGAACCCATCCATGCCGCCCTCGCCCGGCAGGCGCTGCCGGCCGGCGCCGGCCACGTGGCCGTAAGCATCGGGCAGCGCCAGCGCGCGAGCATCATCGTGGGCCGCGAGGAATGCGGCAAGCACGGCCTCGTTCTCGGCGCGCAGGATCGAGCAGGTCGCATACAGCAGGCGCCCGCCCGGCACCAGCAACGGCCACAGCGCGGTGAGGATGCGCTGCTGGCCGGCCGCGAGCCCGGCGATGTCGCTGCCGCGCCGGTGCAGCTTGATGTCGGGCTGGCGCCGGATGATGCCGCTGGCCGAGCACGGCGCGTCGACGAGGATGCGCTCGAAGCCGCGGCCATCCCACCACGCCGCCGGCTGCGCCGCATCACCCGCGATGACCTGCGCGCACAGGCCCAGCCGCGCGAGGTTGTCGCGCACGCGGCCGAGGCGGTCGGCATCGCGGTCGAGCGCGACCAGCTCGGGCGCGGCGCTCTCGAGCAGGTGCGCGGCCTTGCCGCCCGGCGCCGCGCAGGCATCGAGCACGCGCATGCCATCGCGCACCTGCAGCGCGGCCGCCACCGCCTGCGCGGCGGCGTCCTGCACCGAGAACCAGCCCTGTTCGTAGCCGGGCAGGCGCGTGACCTCGGTGCTGCGATCGAGCACCAGCGCCGCGGGCGCGTGTGCGGGCGCGCTGGCCTGGATGCCGGCCGCCGCCAGCTGTTCGAGCAGCTGCGCGCGCGTGCAGCGACGCAGGTTCACGCGCAGCGTGAGCGGCGCTTCCTCGTTGCCCGCGGCGAGGATCGCCGCGGCCTGCGCGGGCCAGTCGTGTTCGATGGCGGCGATGAGCCAGCGCGGGCAGGCGTGGCGCGTCACCGCATCGGCATCGAGCGCGGCGTCGAGGCTCGCGCGCTCGCGCAGGTAGCGCCGCAGCACCGCATTGACGAGCCCGGCCATCTGGCCGAAACCGAGCGCGCGGCTCGCATCGACGCAGGCGGCCACCACCGCGTAGGCGGGCATCGCCAGCACGCCGAGCTGGGCGCAGCCGAGCACGAGCAGCGCGCGCACCTCGCGCGCACGCGCGGGCAAGGGCTGGTCGATGAGTCGCGCGAGCGCGGCATCCAGCCGCAACCACCAGCGCGTGGCCGCGAACAGGCTTGCCGCGAGCAGTGCGCGATCGCGCGGGTCGGCCAACTGCGCCTGCGCCGGCGCGAGCGCGACGCGCAGCGACACGCCATCGAGCGCGACGCGGGCAAGCACACGCGCGCCCGCCACGCGCAGCGCCACGCCCGGGGCATCCGCCGCCACCGGTTCACACGCGGGCCGGCGTGGCCGCTTCACGGCGCGGCGGGCGCGCGGCGCGCATTGAGCCAGTCGCGCGCACTGATGCGGCGCCCACCCTCGCGCTGCAGTTCGCGAATGCGCAGACGGCCGTCGCCGGTCGCCACCTCGATGCCCTCGGCACTGGCCGCGACCACGCTGCCGGGCGCGGCGCCGGCCGCACCGGGCACGGCCTGCGCCGACCAGATGCGCACGCGCTCGCCTTCGAGCAGCGCCTCGGCCACCGGCCATGGATCGAACGCGCGCACCTTGCGCGCGAGCAGCACGGCCGGCTCGTGCCAGTCCAGTCGCGCCTCGGCCTTGTCGAGCTTGTGCGCGTATTCGATGCCGCTGTCAGGCTGCGCCCGCGCCGGCAGCGCCTGGCCGCACTGCACGCGCGCGAGCGCCTCGCCCAGCAGCTGCGCGCCGAGCGCGGCGAGCCGGTCGTGCAGGCTGCCGCCGGTGTCCTCGGCGCCGATCGGCGTGCGCGCCTCCAGCAGCACGGGTCCGGTGTCCAGCCCCGCCTCCATCTGCATGAGGTCGACACCGGTTTCGGCATCGCCGGCGAGGATCGCGCGCTGGATCGGCGCCGCGCCGCGCCAGCGCGGCAGCAGCGAGGCATGCACGTTCCAGCAGCCCAGCCGCGGCAACGCGAGCACGGCCCTGGGCAGGATCAGGCCATAGGCGACCACCACGATGAGATCGGGCGCATGCGCGGCCAGCCGCGCACGCGCGTCGGCATCGCGCAGTGTTGGCGGCTGCTCGACGACCAGCCCCGCGGCCAGCGCCGCCTGCTTGACCGGACTGGCCGCGAGCTGGCGTCCGCGCCCGGCCGGCCGATCGGGCTGGGTGTACACCGCCACCACCTGCGCGCCACTGGCGAGGCAGGCGTGCAGCGAAGGCAGCGCAAACTCGGGCGTGCCGGCGAAGACGAGACGAAGCGGCGATGGCATGGACACGGGCGGGACGGGGTGCGGAGCGCGATTGTAGGCCGTGTGGCGATCGCTTGAGCGGCGGCTGCGTTCGCGCGCGACGCATGACGCGCGGCAGCGGCGGGCGCATCACTGCGCCGGGGCGCGGCAGGTCGGCATAATCGCGCGATGAGGCGTGCGCTCGCGGCGAGAGGGATGGTCGGCTGGTGGCGGCATCGTGCGCGGCGCGTCGCGCCGGGCGCGTTCGCGCTGGTGATGGCCACCGGCATCGTCGCGATCGACGCGCACCAGCATGGCCTGTCGCGCATCGCGCGGCTGCTGTTTGCGACCAGCCTGGCCGCCCACGCGCTGCTGGTCGCGCTGCAGCTGTTGCGCCTGCACTGGTTCCGCGCCCAGGTGTGCGCCGACCTGGGTGATGCGCGGCGCGGCGCGGGCTTCCTCACCTTCAGCGCAGGCAGCTGCGTGCTGGCCAGCCAGTGCCTGCTGCTGGTGCGCTGGCCCGCGCTGGCATGGACATGCACGCTGGCCGCGCTGCTGGCCTGGCTGGTGCTGCTGCCGCGCTTTGCCGCGACGCTCGCGCAGGCGGCGCGGCGGCCACGGTTCGCACACAGCATCGGCGGCGGCTGGCTCATCGTGGTGGTGGCCACCCAGGGGCTGGCGATCGCGGCCACCCTGCTCGCGGCGCAGACGCCCGACCTGCGCGTGCTGCTGCTGCCCGCGGCACTGGGCCTGTTCGTGCTCGGCAGCGTGTCCTATCCGCCGTTGATCGCGCTGGTGGGCTGGCGGCTGGCCTGCCGGCCGCTTGAGCCACGCCAGTTCACCGCGCCGTACTGGATCACGATGGGTGCGCTCGCGATCAGCACGCTGGCGGGCAGCCTGCTGGTGCGGCAGGGCCCACCAGCCGCCATGCTGCCGCCGTGGCACGGCCTGCTCGTGCTCGCGACCGTGGTGGCGTGGGTGGCGGCGTGCGCATGGCTGCCGCTGCTGCTGGCGCTGTGGCTGTGGCGCTGGCGCCGCGCGGGGCTGCGCCATGCGCGCGAGGACTGGAACATCGTGTTCCCGCTGGGCATGTACACGGTCGGCTCGTTCGAACTCGCGCGCGCGCTCGACCTGGCCTGGCTGCGCGGGGTGCCCGCGGTGGGCGTGTACGTGAGCCTGCTCGCGTGGCTGCTGGTGGCCGGCGCCGCGCTGCACGCGCGCTGGCGCGTGCTGCGTCGTTGGCGCCGGCGCCGCGGGTTGCCGGCGCCGGTGGCGTCGCACTCAGGCTGAGGGCGGCGCCGCGCGCGTGCTCGCGCGCATGATCAGGCGGAAGAACAACGGGATGAAGAAGATCGCGATGAAGGTCGCGGCGAGCATGCCGCCGATCACCGGCCAGCCGAGCGCGTGGCGGCTCGCGGCACCCGCGCCGCTGGAGGTCACCAGCGGCACGCAGCCGAGGATGAACGCGAGCGAGGTCATCACGATCGGGCGAAAGCGCAGGCGCGCCGCCTCCAGCGCCGATTCGAGCAGGCCCATGCCCTCGCCATGCTTCATCACCGCGAACTCGACGATGAGGATCGCATTCTTGGCCGCGAGGCCGACCAGCGTGACCAGCCCGATCTGGAAGTAGACGTTGTTGGTGAGGCCGACCAGCCAGGTCGCCAGCAGCGCGCCGAACAGCGCGAACGGCACCGCGGTGATCACGGCCAGTGGCAGGCTCCAGCGTTCGTACTGCGCGGCGAGGATCAGGAAGATCATCACGATGCCGAACGCGAACGCGAACGCGGCGGTGCTGCCGGCCTGCTTTTCCTGGAAGGCCGAGCCGATCCATTCGAGCTTGGCCTCGTTGCCCAGCGTCTGCGCGGCCACCTGCTCCAGCGCCTTGATCGCCTGGCCCGAGCTGTAGCCGGGCGCGGGCTGCGCCATGATCTTGGCGGCCGGGAACACGTTGAAGCGCTCGGCCAGCTCCGGCCCCACCGTGTCGCGGACGGTGACCAGGCTCGTGAGCGGGATCATCTGGCCGTCCTGCGAGCGCACGTGGATGTTGCGGATGTCCTCGCGCCGCGCGCGGTAGTCGGCTTCCGACTGCACCTGCACGCGGTAGGTGCGGCCGAACTGGTTGAAGTCGTTGACGTAGACCTGGCCGAAGGTCGCCTGCATCGTGTCGAACACGCTCGGGATCGACACGCCCAGCGCCTTGGCCTTGTCGCGGTCGAGGTCGAGGTAGACCTGCGGCACATCGGCGCGGAAGGTCGAGCTCACACGCGCGAACTCGGGCCGCTGGTTGGCTGCATCGAGCAGGCGCTGCACCTCGCCGGCGAACGCGGCGGTGTCGCCCGAGCCGCGGTTCTGCAGGTACCCCTCGAGTCCGCCGGTGGTGGACATGCCCATGATCGGCGGCGGGTTGAACACCGCCACGAAACCATCCTTGATGCCCATGTAGGCGTGGCCCTGCAGCGCCGTGGCGATGCTGAAGGAACTGTGCGCGGCGCCCTTGCGCTGCGCCCAGTCCTTGAGCGTGATGAAGGACAGGCCGGCATTGCTGATCACCGCGCCCGACAGCACGTCGAAGCCCGCGAACGTCACCGCGTCGGCGACATCGGGATTGGCGAGCGTGATCGCGTCGAACTGGCGGGTCACCGCCTCGGTGCGCGTGAGCGAGGCCGCATCGGGCAGGAAGGCCGCCGCGATCAGGTACCCCTGGTCCTCGTTGGGCACGAGTTCGCCCGGCACGCGCTGGAACAGGCCCCAGGTGCCGAGCAGGATCGCGCCGATCAACACGAACGCGACGCCCACGCGCCGGTTGAGGAATGCCACGCCGCCCACGTAGCCGCCGGTGATGCGCTCGAACTGGCGGTTGAACCAGCGGAAGAACCCGGCCGGCTCGTGATGGGCCTGCTTGAGGATCACCGCGCACAGCGCCGGCGACAACGTGAGCGCGACCACGCCCGAGATCGCCACCGAGATCGCGATCGTGATCGCGAACTGCTGGTACATCACGCCGGTCATACCGCCCATGAACGCGACCGGCAGGAACACCGCGCACAGCACCAGCACGATCGCCACCACCGGGCCGGCCACTTCCTGCATCGCGAGGATGGCCGCCTCGCGCGGCGAGCAGTGGCGTTCGGCCATGATCCGCTCGACGTTCTCCAGCACCACGATCGCGTCGTCGACCACGATGCCGATCGCGAGCACCATGCCGAACAGCGTGAGCAGGTTGATCGAGAAGCCGAGCATGAGCATGCCGGCGAAGGTGCCCACCAGCGACACCGGCACCGCGATGCACGGGATCAGCGTGGCACGCAGGTTCTGCAGGAACAGGAACACCACGAGGAACACCAGCACGATCGCCTCAAGCAGCGTGTGCACCACTTCCTCGATCGACAGCTTGACGAAATGGGTGGTGTCGTACGGGATCGAGTAGTGCAGGTCGTGCGGGAAGCGCTGCTGCAGTTCGTCCATGCGCGCCTGCACCGCCTCGGCCACCGCGACCGCGTTGGCGCCCGGCTGCAGGTACACCGCGATGCCGATCGCGGGCTTGCCGTTGACGCGCGCGAGCACGTCGTAGTCCTGGCCGCCCATTTCCACGCGCGCGACATCGCCGACGCGGATCTGCGAGCCGTCGGGCAGCGAGCGCACGATGATGCGGCGGAACTCCTCGACGCTGTCGAGCCGGCCCTGGGTCTGCACGGTGTAGGTGAAGTCCACCGGCGCCGCGGTCGGCTGCGCGCCGATCTTGCCGGCGGCGAACTGGCTGTTCTGCTCGCGAATCGCGCCGATCACGTCGCCGGGCGTGAGGCCGAGCTGGGCCAGGCGGTCGGGGCGCAACCAGATGCGCATCGCGTAATCGGTGCCGCCGAACAGCATGGTGTCACCCACGCCGCTGATGCGCTTGAGCTCGTCGATGATGTTGAGCAGCGCGTAGTTGGACAGGTAGGTGGTGTCGTGGCTGCCCTGCGGCGAATCGAGCGTGACCACCTGCAGGATCGAGCTCGACCGCTTCTTGACCATGACGCCCTGCTGGCGCACCGCTTCGGGCAGCTGCGCCAGCGCCGCCGACACGCGGTTGTTGACGTTGATGGCGGCCTGGTCGGCATCGGTGCCGATGTCGAAGTACACGCTCAGGCTCATCATGCCGTTCGAGGTCGAACTCGACTGCAGGTAGATCATGTGCTCGATGCCATTGATCTGCTGCTCGAGCGGCGCCGCCACGGTCTGCGCGATCACCTCGGGCGTGGCGCCGGGGTAGACCGCCACCACCGACACCTGCGGCGGCGTGATCTCGGGGTACTGCTCGACCGGCAGGTTGCGCATCGCCGCCAGTCCCGCCAGCACGATGATGATCGAGATGACGCTGGCGAAGATCGGCCGTTCGATGAAGAAGCGCGAGAACATGGCGTGCTCCTAGCCGGCCGCGGGCGTGCCGGCGGGCGCCGCCGTGGCCGGCGTCGGCATCACCTTGCTGCCCGGCCGCGCCTTGAGCACGCCTTCGACGATCACGCGCTCGCCCGCCTTGAGTCCCGAGCGCACCTGCACCATGCCGTTGCTGGATTGGCCCAGCTGCACCGTGCGCGGCTCGACCACGTCATCGGCACCGACCACGAGCACGACGCGATCGGCCTGCGACTGCGTGATCGCGCGCTCGGGCACCTGCAGGACCTGTTCGAGCGTGCCCAGTTCGAGGATCACGCGCACGAACTGCCCCGGCAGCAGCTGACCATCGTGGTTGTCGAAGATCGCGCGCGCGCGGATCGTGCCCGTGCGCGAGTCGACGCGGTTGTCGGAGAAGTTCATGTGGCCGGTCTGCGCGTACAGCCTGCCATCGGCGAGGCGGATGCGCACCGGCCAGTCCTGTTCGGGCGCCTGCTTGAGCGTGCCGTCGCGCAACAGGCGCTCGAGGTTGAGCCGGTCCTGCTCGGAGTAGGAAAAATTGACGTACAGCGGATCGAACTGCGAGATCGTGGTGAGCACGCCGCTGTTGGCCGAGATCAGGCTGCCCTCGGACTGCACGCCCTTGCTGGTGACCCCCGCGATCGGCGCGGTGACCTTGGTGTATTCGAGATTGAGTTCGGCTTCCTTGAGCCGCGCGCGCGCCGACTGCGCGTTGGCGACCGCGGCGTCGTAGGCGGCGATGGTGTCGTCGTAGTCGCGCCGGCTGACCACGTTCCTGGCGTACAGCGGCACCATGCGGTCGCGATCGGCCTTGGCCTTGTTGAGCGCGGCCTGCACCTGGGCGAGGCCGCCCTTGGCCTGGTCGAGCGCAGCTTGGTAGGGCGCCGGGTCGATCTCGAACAGCAGCTGGCCGGCCTGCACCGTTTCGCCCTCGGTGTAGGTGCGCTTGAGCAGGATGCCGCTGACGCGGGCGCGCACCTCCACTTCGCGGAAGCCCGCGGTTTCGCCCACGTACTCGACCTGCAACGCCATCGGCGCTGGCTGCACCTGCAGCACGGTCACCGGCGGCGGTGGCGGCGCCTTGGCCCCGTCCTTGTTGCCACAAGCCGCCAGCAAACCCATTCCGATCGCTACGGCCACGCCGCGCGCGCCCCACGCCTTGCCAGACCTCATCGCTTGCCCCCTTCGTGCCATCGGGCCGATGTCGCGCGCTGCGGCAAGCGCTGCCCGCGCCTGCCCCATGCCCGTCCCCGCATCGGCCGATAGTAGGCCAGCGGCACGGCCACCGAAACCCCGGGGCACGCCTGCGGTGTTGGTTGGCCGCGCTCGACGTCCGCGTGCGTCAGGCGCAGGCACAGCCATGGATCGCCATGCCGTTCCGGGCCCGATGGCCGCCAGATGACGATCGGGTGACGCCATCCGTCGCGGGGCGAAAGCGCCGGTGAAGGCCGGGTGGGCCACTTGCAGGAAGCCTTCGACAGGGCGCCGATGCACTGCTAGGGTGCGCCTTGGGGCAACCGATGTATCGGATGTGCGAGATGGGGTTCGTTGCTCCGGGGGAACCGATGCGGTTTCCGTCATCGGTTCGTGTGTGTGTCTTGCCGCGAACGACCAGAGGAGTTCCGAGCAATGTTCCGTACGCCACTTGGTTTCACAATCACCGCCTTGGCCATGATGGCCGCGCCGTGGTCCGGCGCGGCGATCGCCAAGGACATTCGCACGCCTGCCGTCGAAACGGTGCACGATCCCGCCGTGCCCGCGCTGCGCGACCCACGCTCGGGCGCGCACGGGTCGGGGGTGGCGCCGGCCTCTGCCGTGCGCCCCAACGCCGTGCTCTACGACAATGGCCCGCTGGTGACCCATCCGGGTGCGGGCGCGGGTGGCGCGGATGCCAGTGCCACGCAAACCGCATTGGGCAACTCCATTTTCGGCTTCGGCGCCTCCGTGAGTTCCGGCCGCCGCGTGGCCGATGACTTCGTGGTGCCGGCCGGGGGCTGGACCCTTTCCAACATCACCCTCTACGCCTACCAGACCGGCTCGACGACCACCTCCACGATCGACCACATCAACCTGCGCATCTGGAATGGCGTGCCGGGTGGGGGCGGAAGCACGGTCGTGTTCGGCGATGACAGCACCAATGTGCTGACCGGCAGCAGCTGGAGCAACGACTACCGGGTGACCGATACGGCCCTCACCGGCGCGGACCGGCCCATCATGGCCAACACCGTGCAAGTCAACACCACGCTGCCGGAGGGTACATACTGGCTCGATTGGCAGGTGGGCGGCACGCTCGCCTCGGGCCCGTGGGCACCCCCGGTGACGATTCTTGGATCTACGCAGAAGCCTGGTGCCAACGGCCTGCAGTGGGATCCCGGGGCCAGCACCTGGGGTCCCGCCATCGACACCGGAAGCAGCGGCGCGCAGCAGGACTTTCCGTTTGTCATCGAGGGGGTTGCAGGCGGCGGCCCGCAGATCGCGCTCAGCAAGACCGTCGGCACCGATGCCGGCACCTGCGCCGCGACCAACTCGATCACCGTGCCGGCGGGCACCACGGTCTACTACTGCTACACGGTGACCAATACGGGTGCCGTTGCGTTCGACACGCATGCGCTGACCGACGATGTGCTGGGTCCGATTTTTTCGGGCCAGAGCCATGCGCTGGCGCCAGGTGCCAGCACCGACACCGTCACCCTCGGCCTGACCATCCCGTTCGTGGCCAACGCCACCACCACCAATACCGCGACCTGGACCGCCACCAACCAGGGTCCGCCCGTCGTGACGGCCGACGCGGCAGCCAGCGCCATCGTTACGGTCGTCCCGCCGCGTTGTCCTGCAGGCCGCACCGAAGTGACCCTGCTCAGCGAGGACTTCGAGGGAACCTTCCCGCCGGCGGGCTGGACCGTGTCCAACGCCAGCACCAATTGCGTGGCGCCCGGTGTGCCGGACTGGACCAACACCAATCCCGGCAACCGCGCCAACCTGACCGGTGGCAGTGGCCTGTTCGCGATTGCCGACAGCGATAGCTGCGGCAACGGCAGCCTGCTGGATGCGCAGCTGTGGACGCCCGCGCTGGACATGACGGGACTGACCGATGCGCGCGTGAGCTTCGCGACCGACTACAACGACCTTGTCGCCGATGCCGGCAACGACATGGCGTTGCTGGACTTCAGCACCGACGCTGGCGCGACCTGGACCAACCTCTTCACCTGGAATGAGGACCACCGCGGCCCGCTGCTGGTGGAGCAGGACTTCGCCGGTGGTGGCGAGGCCAGTGCCACGGTGCGCTGGTACTACAACAACGCCACCTGGGACTGGTGGTGGCAGATTGACGACGTGACGATCACCGCCTGTGCACCCGACGACGTGATCTTCGCCGACGGCTTCGAAACACCGTAGTCCCATTGCTGATCCAGCCGGTGCGGCCAGTGCCCGCACCGGCTGGATCGGCGCATGCACCTGGCCGGTGGTGGCGGGCTTGACGGCCTGAGCGCCACCGGCCCACTTGAGCGCAAGCTGCGTGCGCGCCTCGCGTCGCGTTCCATCCCGCGCCGCGCGCGCATCCGGACACGCCGCCGCGACCACGCCCCCGCGCACCGGCGTCGCGGCCCATCGCGCCGCCCCGCCGGCGAACCTGAATGCCTCAAGCCGTCAGCGGCGGCGCCGACCCGATGCCGCGTCCACGTTGGCTTGTGGCGGTGGCGCGAGCGCGCGTGACGGCACGGGCGAGGACAGCACGATCGAGGTCGAGGTGGTGCCGAACGGCGTGAGCCGGTCGATGAGGTGTTCGAGATCCTCGATCGACGCCACGGCCGCCTTGATCGTGAACGAATCGGCGCCGGTGCCGCGATGGCATTCGAGCACCTCGGGCGATGCTCGGATCGCCGCGGTGACGCGCGTGAACACGTCACCGACCACGCTCATGCGCACGATCGCAAGCACCGGTCGGCCGATGCGCGCGAGATCGACGTCGGCGCGATAGCCGCGGATCACGCCCGCGGCCTCGAGCTGGCGCACGCGCTCGGCCGCAGCCGGAGTGGACAGGCCGATGCGTCGGCCCAGCTCGGTGTAGCTGAGCCGCCCGTCGTCCTGCAGCGCGGTGAGGATCTGCCAGTCGATCGCGTCGAGCTGGTTCGTTGCATGTGAAGTCGTTTTGACCATTTGCCTAATGTTATTTTTTAGAATGATGCTTGACGTTAACGAATGACATTCAACCAGACATTTCGCTTTCCTACAATGGCAGCCCTCGGGCGCCCCGCGGCGCCCGGCCATCTTCCCGCCACCGTTCCGGAGCCCGCCATGACGACGCCTGTTCCCGTCCACGAGCCGCACAAGGTCAAGACCGTACGCCCGATCACCTTCGCCTCGCCCGACGAGCGCAAGCGCAACCTCGCCGCGGCCCACTTCAACGTATTCAACCTCACGCCGCAGCAGATCAGTTTCGACCTGGTGTCCTATGGCGCGGGCGCGATGACGCAGGAGCAGCTGGCCGGGCAACTCATCGGCGACGAAGCCTACGCGGGCGCGCGCAATTTCGAGAACATGAGCACGGCGATCACGCGCGTGCTCGGCCACACCTATGTGTGTCCGACCCACAACACGCTCGGCTCGGTCAAGCTGCTGCTGCACGCATTCGCGACCAGCGGCCAGACCTTGCCGAGCAACGCGCGCGGCCGCATCGACCTGCACGCGCCGCGTGGCATCGAGCTGGTCGACGTGCGCGACCATGCCGATGCGGTGTTCACCGGCAACTTCGACCTCGCCGCGCTGAGCGCGGCGATCAAGGCCGACCGCCCGCCGTTCATCGGCGCGCAGGCCTTTGCCGATGGCCAGCACCCGATCAGTCTCGGCAACCTGCGCGTGGCGCGCGAACTGGCCGACCGCCATGGCCTGCGCCTCGTGCTCGACGTTTCGCGCGTGGTCGAGAACGCGTGGTACATCCAGCGCTTCGAGCCGGGCATGAGCGACCGCACGATCGCCGAGCTGGTCAAGCTCACCGCCAAGACCGCGCACGTGATCATGATGGACGGCGCCCAGGATGCGCGCGCCAACACCGGCGGCTTCCTCGCCACCGACAATCCGGCCGACCACGAGCGCTTCATCAACGACATCGTGGTGTACGAGGGTCTGCACACCTACGGCGGCATGGCCGGGCGCACGATGGAAGTGATCGCGCGCGGCCTCGACGAAATGTGCGACGAGCCCACCGTGCAGTGGGCGATGGCGCAGACCGAGCGCTTCACCGCACGCCTGCGCGAGGCCGGCGTGCCGATCGAGCGCGGCTGCGACGGCGCCTACGTGCAGGCCGACCGCTTCCTGCCGCAGGCGACGCAGCACCCCGCGCACGCGCTGGCCTGCGCGCTGTACCTGAGCGCCGGCGTGCGCGCGCTGGTGCCCGGCCTTGTCGGACGTGACCACCTGCTGCCGCTGCAGATCCCGCGCCTGGCCATGAGCAACCGCCAGCTCGACCAGGTGGCCGACGCGGTGATCGCCCTGCATGCGCAGCGCGAGCAGATTCCCGCTCTGCAGCTCGAGCAGGACGGCGCGTGGCATGACGAGCTGCGGTTCGGCCCGGTGCTGGCCGACCTCACGCCGTTCACCTTCGACTGCGAACCCTGGCTGATCCACACGCTGGAGCCGATCGCGATCACCACGCGCGAGCAGCGCGAGCGCGCGATCCGCGAGGCCGGCTGGAACACCTTCCTGCTGCGTTCGGCCGACGTCACCATCGACCTGCTCACCGACTCGGGCACCACCGCGATGTCGACCGTGCAATGGGCCGCCTATGACGCGGCCGTGCCCACGCCCGCGACCAGCAACGCCTACCTCGACTTCGCCGCGGCGATCCGCGACACCTACGGCTACCAGTACGTGCTGCCGACCCACCAGGGTCGCGCCGCCGAACAGATCCTGTCGGAAGTGATGATCAAACCCGGCCAGATCGTGCCCGGCAACATGTACTTCACCACCACCAAGGTGCATCAGGAATATGCCGGCGGCATCTTCGCCGACGTGATCGTCGACGAGGCCCACGACCCGACCTCGACCTTCCGCTGGAAGGGCAACATCGACATCGCCAAGCTCGATGCGCTCGTGCGCGAGCATGGCGCGGCGCAGATCGCCTACATCTCCTTCGAACTGTCGGTGAACATGGCCGGCGGCCAGCCGGTATCGATGGACAACCTGCGCGAGGTGTATGCGTGGAGCCGCCAGCACGGCATCGCGGTGATGTTCGATGCCACGCGCGCGGTCGAGAACGCCTACCTGATCCAGAAGCACGACCTGCGCTACCGCAGCACGCACGTCAAGGACATCCTGCGCGAGATCATGCTCTACGGCGATGGCGCCACGGTGTCGGGCAAGAAGGACTTCCTCATCAACATCGGCGGCCTGCTCACGTTCAAGGACAACGCCGGCTGGGCGCGCGCGGCCGAGGCCAAGCTGCGCATCTACGAGGGCGGCGTGCGCGACGGCGGCCTGCCCGCGGCCGATCTCGCCGCGATGGCCCAGGGCGTGCGCGAGATGGTCGACGACCGCTACATCCGCGCACGCGTGGAGCAGGCGGTGCGGCTGGCCGGCTGGCTCAAGGACGCGGGCGTGCCCGTGGTCGAGCCGACCGGCAGCCACGCCGTGTTCGTCGACGCCAAGCGCTTCCTGCCGCATGTGGACCAGGACGAGTATCCCGCGCAACGCCTTGCCGGCGAGATCTACGTCGAGACCGGCGTGCGCCCGATGGAACGCGGCAACGTGTCCAAGGGTCGCGACCACGACGGCAACAACTACCGACCGGCGCTCGAGCTGGTGCGCCTGACCCTGTCACGTCGCGTCTACAGCGACGACCACCTGCGCGCGGTCGCCGACGGCATCATCCGCCTGTGGCAGCGCCGCAACCAGATCCATGGCCTGCGCTTCGTGTACGAACCCAAGGACCTGCGCTTCTTCCAGGGCCGCTTCGAGCCGGTCGAACCCGGCAGCGCGCTGCCCGGGCGCGCGGCCACCGTGGGCGGCGGCCAGTAGGCCGATCCACAGGCGGGAGCTTCGCTGGCGAGGCTCCCGCCAACGCCGGTCCGGGTATGCCGATCAGGCGCTCTGCTTGCGCTTCTTGTCGAGTTTCTTGAGCAGCATCGAGCGCTTGAGCGGCGACAGGTAATCGACGAACACCTTGCCCTGCAGGTGATCCATCTCGTGCTGCATGCACACCGCGAGCGGCCCCTCCACCTCGAGCTCGAACGGCTTGCCGTCGACATCCTGCGCCGCGACCTTCACGCGCAGTGCACGCTCGACGTCGGCGTAGATGCCCGGGAAGGACAGGCAGCCTTCCTGGAACACCTGCTCGCCGCCTTGGTCGAGCAGGCGCGGATTGATCAACACATGCGGGTCGGACTTGTCCTCGGACATGTCCATGATGAGCAACTGCCGGTGCACGTTGACCTGGGTCGCGGCCAGTCCCACGCCGGGCGCCGCGTACATGGTCTCGAACATGTCGGCCACGAGCTGCTTGAGCGCCGCGTCGAACACGGTCACCGGTTGCGCCTTGGTGCGCAGGCGGGGATCGGGAAACTCGAGGATCGTGAGCAAGGCCATGGGCGGCAGGTGCGGCCATAGGACCGCGATTGCAAGGCAAGGCGCATTGTAGACCGCTTTGGCGGGCGCCGCCGTCCCGGCCGGTGCCGAGGCATGGCGGATGCTGGCGGGTCGGCGCCCGCGCACCGGGCAACCAAGTGCCCGGTGCGCGTGGGGATTGGCCTTGCGCTCAGCGCGCCGCCCGGTAGACGACCTCGAACGGGCCGGCGTGCGGCAGCACCAGCTCCGGCCCGGCGCCTGCCCCGACCAGGCCGAGCCGGGTGTCGACCAGCACGAGTGCGACCGCGCCGGCGTCCAGCCGGCTCCATGCGCCCGCCTGCTCCGCACTGCGCAGGCGCAGGTACACGCCATCGGCCACGCGGATCGCCTCGACCTGAAACGCGCCATCGCCGGCCTGTGCCAGCGTGGTGCGGCGCTGCCAGGGCACCAGCGTCGCCGCGTCGACCGCGAGCGTGAGCGCCAAGTCCTGCGTGAGCGTGCCCACCGCGCCCAGGCGCAGCTCCGGCGGCAGCGCCTGCGCGCCGTCCTCGCCCTGCTCGAAGCCGTTGCGGAACAGCACCGCGAGCGTGAGGTCGGTGGCCGAGTCATTGGCGTCGTTGACGTCGCCGCTGGCCGTCACGCCCGCGCTGAGCAGGATCTCGTCGCTGGCCAGCTGCGGGTCATCCACCACCACGGTGTCGAGCAGGTAGGTGAGGCTGCCGCCGACCGCGAGCGCGGCGCCGCTGTCGACCAGGTCGCCGCTGCCGCTGGCCTGGCCACAGGCCGAGCCCGTGCTGGCCACGCAGCTCCAGCCCTGCCCTTGCAGGATCGCCGGCAGCGGCGCGCTCACGCTCGCGCCCGTCACGCTGGTGTTGCCGACATTGCTGACCACGATGGTGTAGCCGAGCGGCTTGCCGTACTGCACGTAGTCACGTCCGTCGTCGATCGACACCGCCAGGTCGGGCGCCGGCGCGGGCGCGAGCACCACATCGAGCGTCACCTGCGCCGCCGGCTCGTAGTTGGCGTTGCCGGCCTGGTCGGCCGTGAGCGTGCAGGTGCCGACCGCGAGCATCGTCACCGTGTTGCCCGACACCGTGCACACCGCAGGCGTCAGACTGCCGAACACCAGCGGATTGCCCGAGGCCCCGCCCACCGCGCTGAGCGTGAACGTTGAGCGTGAACGTACCATTGAGGATGAACACGGGCGCGGCCGGGTTGCTCTCGAAGTCGGTGATCGTCTGCGTGTCCTTGACGATGGTGAGGATCTCGCTGCGGCTGATGCCCGGCAGCCCGTTCACGCTCGCCACCACGATGTAGCCGCCCGCGTCGCTGGGCGCAGTCGGGCTGCCGTCGTAGCTGAAGCTGAGGCTGTAGCCGCTGTCCACGCTGGCGCTGGCGCTTTGCGCGGTGCCGTCATAGACGATGCTGGTGGCGGAGTTGGCGGCCCAGGTGATGGGGCCGATCACCGGATCGGCGGCAAAGTTCGCGGTGACCGTGATGTCGCTCTGCACATTGGTGTCGGTGCGCGGGTTGGCCGTTGCGCCATCGCTCCAGCCGGCGAAGTGGTAGCCCGCGTCGGGTACCGCAGTCACCGGTGTGCCGTCGGCGCCATGCGCGACCGTCTGGCTGGTGTTGCCGCTGAGGCTGCCGTTGGCACCGGCGCTGTAGCTCAGCGTATGCAATGGGTCAAGCCACTGTCCGCCTCGCACCAACCGGACTTGTTGGTCGTTGCTCTTGCCGGTGGAACTGAGACCGCCCACTCCGAAATGGACCAACCTCGCGGCAAGCACATCCAGCATGTCGGTGGTGGACGACCAGTAATCGCTGGATGCCGTGCCCGGGAAGGCCATGGTGTTGATGCTTGGGCCGTAGCAGCCGGTTTCGATTAGACTTTGCAGCTCCATGATGTTGGGCAGGCGCCAGTCCTCATGACCGGCCCAGGTGGCGGTGCGCGCGGCGATGAGCGCGGCACCCCAGGTCATGCCCAGCGCCGTGCCGGTGCAAGCGCTCCCGGTCTGGCCCTCGCTGCACTGCTTCCACTCCAGCCCGGTCTCGATGTCGCGCACTACGCGCTCGTTCGGGTGGCCTGACGGGTCGGGCGTGCCGACCACATAGCGGCTGTCCGGCGCCACGCGTGGGTTGCCCGATGGGCAGGTCTGCGCCGCCAGCGGCGCGGCAAGGCTCGCAAGCAGCAGAATCAGGAAGACACGCAGCATCATGACATCACCTCACGACGGGAACGCGCGACCGGTGCCGCGCTGACCGAAAACGGGAAGTTGCCAAGCGGGATGGCGCGCGCCTCGAATCACCGAGGCGAGTATCGCCTGCGCACCGCTGCGCAATTGGGCACCCAGTGCGTACCGATGCGCGCGCGGGAAGCCGGCCACCGCAGTCTCCATATGCAGGGCCAGATCCATTGCGCAGCGCCAGATCGGCAGATGTTCACAGCGGTCCATGCGGCATCGCCTCCAAAGGGTCAATTCATTGTCCGCCTCGCACCAACCGGACTTGCCGGACGTTGTCCTTGCCGATGGCGCCGAGGATGCCGTTGCCGAAGCTGACGACCCAAGCGCTGGACGCATTGAACACACCATTTTCTCCACTCCAGTAGACCGCGACCGGGGTATTGGGAAACCAGGTGGTGTCGATGGCTGGGTTGTGCGCTTGGTAGTCCGCCAGCGATTGCAGCTCGTTGGCGGTGGGCAGGCGCCAGTCGCTGGCTCCGCATAGGCGGTTGGCACCGGTGAGCGCGTTGACCGTAGTGCGGAAGTTGGTGGTATTGCAGGGCTGGCCGCCCAGCGTGTTTGCGCAAGTGCTGGTATCGCCGACGGCGCCGGCATCGCCGCCGTTGACCGCGGCATTGGTGTCGTACCAAGTGTAGGTGTGCCCGGCGTGGCGCAGGTGAGCTGCGTTGTCGACCTTCACTTCCCAGATGAGGCCGGTGAGGTTGTCGCGGGTGCAGGCCCAGTCGGCCGGGTTGGGGCCGAGCGTGGCGCTGGCGGGCAGCACGCTGCCATTGTTGGCGATCTTGGTGTAGTCGCGGCCCTTGGTGCTGGAGGCGCCCACCTTGACCAGGGTGCCCAGTGCATCGGCGGCGGCTCGCCCCTGGGTGCAGTCCTGGCCCTCAAAACCCGGATCCTCGGGCGCCGGCGTGGCCGGGCTGACCGTGCCGGTGGCCATGGTGTCGTTGTAGCAGGTGACCTGGCCGGTGTCGTTGAGCGGGCGCGTGGGTGTTTGCGCCGTGGCGCATGCAGCACACACGGCCAACAGCAGGCCTGGCCACGTCACCACGCGTCGCACGGGCATGGTGTTGGCGATGGCTGCAACGGTGGCATGCACACGGGCACGATGGCGCGGTCGGACAGCGCTCATGGCGGGGTTCCTCGACGAGGGCGGAGGCAGGACACGGTCGGCGCCACCAACGTCCAACAAGGCTGGCGGCGCGTGAAAGCAGCACGCGGGGTGGCACGGCTGCCGGCGATGCGGTCTGCGCATGGCGATCATCTCCCGTTCCGTGGAGCAACAACCGGCCATCGCAACGCTGGGAATCGACGCACGCTCGGTGCGTCACGGCAAGTACGCCGCTTCGCTCGGCGTCACCGACCAACGCGGGGATTTCCAGCGCCAGATGGCGATGCAGGCGGCGTGCCCGCGGGTGCTTCGTCCATGGCGCATGCCTATGGGTGCCGGGGTCGGCATACATCACGCGCGGCTTGGCGTGCCGGTCGTGGGGGGCCGTACCCGGCCGCCCACGCCGATCGGCGTCTGCTCACGCGGAGAGCTGGCGCGAGTGCGCTCGCGCCGCGTGCTCAAGCCATCCGCGCCCGCTTGCCTGGATGCGCACCGCGGTGCCGCCCGGATGTCAGCGGCGGCCTCGCGGTCGCGCCGGGTCAGTCGCCGTGGGCGCCGCCAAACTGGTCGGCAAAGATGCTGTCGTTGGCCCTGAGCTTGGCCAGGGTGATGTCGACATCGGTGGCGTCCCAGCGGCGCGTGCCCGTCATCAGCAGAAAGAAACCGAGGTCATCGGAATGGATGCTCATACCCTGGCCCGGGACCGCATAGCGGTCATCGTCCCAGCCAGCAAGGTAGCCGATGCGGCGATACGCGTGCTCGGTGATCGCGCTCGCGCTGAACTGCTGCACGATCTGGTAAGTGATCCAAGGCTGGGGCGACAGGTCGGTGCCGTCATTCTGCGCCCCGCTCATGGCCACGACCAGATCGCGGTTGCCAGGCCATTCAGTGATCGCGTAGGGCAGTACATGGCGCGTTCCCCCATAGGGGTTGCCAACAGGCGGCGGCGGTGGCGCGAGGTTTTTGGCGCAAGTACCGCCGTCGCAGAAGTCGGCGTCCGGGTACAGGAAGTGGGCACCGAGATTGGCGCTGTAATGATGCTCGTAGCGACCGAGCAGCAACGCTGGAAAGTTGGCGTCGTTGGTGTCGGAAATGCCTGCCACCGCGACATGCCCGTTCGCGAGCACGCTGATCGCGGTGACGGAATCGGTTTTCGAACCTGTGTTGTCGGTCTCGACCGCGATCGAGGTGTGGTTGCCAATGCCCGTGGCGGGACTGACTGCCATGAGGAAGCCGTCATAGTCGCCTGCCACGGTCTTGTAGGTGCCGCCCAAGTACAGCCAGGTGCCACCCGGCGCCGCCGCCGGTGACAGGGCGATGCTGTTGGCGATGTGGTCGCGCCCCGTGGCCCGACCGCTCAGGTCCTCGGCAACCGTCCCCGAACTTCCATAGTTGGCGTCCATGGTACCCGTACTCGTCAGCACCTTGGCATGTGCGAGCAGGTAGCCGTTGTCACTGTCGGCGTAGCCGGCGACGTACAGCGCGAGCCCGTCGGGATCCAGTGCCAGACGCAGACCGACATCGTTCCTGCTGCCGCCGCGGTCGAACACGATCCATCTGAGCGACTGCGACGGCCAGCCCGCGCAGACGTGGTCGGTCGTGCTCATGTCCACGCACCGGACCTGCATGTCGGTGTCGGTCAGGATCTTTCCCGACCCCAGGAAGTAGGCGCGCCGCGTGCCGGGGTCGTAGACCGCATCATCGATGCGCAGCATGTTGGTGGGCACGACGGTCCAGGTGCTGGCGCCGCCGCTCAGGTCGGTGCTGAGGACGAGTGCATCGCGCGTCTCGACACTGGCTCCGCTGGCGAGATTGGCGTGGCTGCCCAAAGTGTAGATCCGCTGTACGACCGCGGGACCAGGAAGCAGGATGTTCACGCGCTGGGTGCGCAGGCCCCACTCGTTGAGGCCTCCGGCAAGGTCGGGCCAACGGGCAGTGGCACCGCCATCGGAGAACGAGGTATCGAGATCCAGGTCACTGGGCGTTCCCGACACTGCGGGCGAGGCGTATGGCAAGACCTGCGAGGCAGCCTCCTTGTCGAGGCTGCTGCCGATGCTTGCGGGCGAGGTCGTCAGACAGCCCAACAGCAGGGCCGCGGTCAACGTGCGATTCATGATGGACTCCTGTTCGAGATCGACACCGCGCGGCCGCTCAAACGGGGCGATGGACAGGCCAACACAGCCCGTCACCGCAGTGCTTCCACAAAAGCGTGGGCCGATTACACCGGATCGATCGGCTGCGCCCCCGGCGCTGCCGTACCGATGCGGGACTTTCACGGCGCGGTCGCTGCGGCGTAGCATCGGCGGTGGCAGCGGCGTCCGCGTGCTGCCTGCGTCGGCAAGCAGTGCTTCTCCGGAGCATTCATGCGCATGCGCACCATCGGGCCCGGCCTGATCCGGGCGACACGCCTCGCCGTTCTCGGGTGTGGCCTGTGGCTGGCGCTCGGTGGGTCCGGCCACGCCCGCGCGGCCGAAACGCCACGGGTGGCGACGCCCAAGGTCAGCCCCGCGCAGTGGAAGCTCATGCAGCAGCAGGCGTTCGAGCGTTCCGAGGTGATCCTTGCGCGGGCGCAGAAGCGCGGCAACCTGCTCGCGCAGTACCTGGTGATGGCACAGGCGCATGATGCCGATCCCAGTCCCGCGTTCCGCGTGATCTTCAGCCAGTACCTGGCGTGGTACCAGACCTACATCGGCGACTACGTGGCCGCACGCCAGAGCTATTCGATCAGCCAGCTGCCCGAGCGCAACGACGCGCCGTCACCGCTGGCGGACCCGCGGTTCGAACGGCGCGGCGCGGTCGAGGCCATCGCCGCGCTCGCCCATGGCCGCCAGTTGGTGCTGTTCAACGAGGCGCACAACATCCCGCTCACGCGCACGCTCACCGTGCAGTTGCTGCAGCGCCTGCGCGAGGACGGTTACAGCCATTTCGCCGCGGAGACGCTGTACGAGAGCGATCATGCGCTGCAGGCGCGCGGCTATCCCACGCGTGACAGCGGCTTCTACGTCGACGAGCCGATCTACGCCGAGATGATCCGCAGCGCGATCGCACTCGGCTTCGTGATCGTGGCCTACGACGATACGGGCGACGCGCATGGCGATGCGCGTGAACGCCTGCAAGCCAAGCACCTGCACGAGCGCGTGTTCAGGCGCGACCCGCACGCGCGTCTCATCGTCAACGCGGGCTATGCCCACATCCAGGAGGACGGCAAATACCTCGATGGCAAATCGATGGCCTACCACCTGCGCACGCTCACGGGCATCGATCCGCTCACGATCGAGCAGACCATGCTGATGGAGCACGACCTGCCCGCGCACGACCATCCCTATTTCCGCGCGCTGTTTGCGGGCAACGGGCGGCAGCGCGAGCCGGTGGTCTACGTGGGCAAGGGGGGCAAGGCGTGGTCGCTCAAGCCGGGCTGGTACGACGTGAGCGTGTTCTTTCCACCCGACACGCTGGACCGCGGACGCCCCACCTGGCTCGATCTGGGCGGGCTGCGGCAACGCCGCGAGGTGAGCCCGGACTTGTGCGAGCAGCGCCTGCCCTGCCTCGTCGAAGCGCGCTACGCGAACGAGCGCGATGATGCGGTCGCAGCCGACCGCGTGCTGATCACGGGCAACGCACGCCCGGGCGACGTGCCCACCAGCACATTCCGCGTGCTGTACCTGCGCCCCGGCCGTTACCGCCTGAGCGCCCGCAGCGCCGACGAGCGCGTGCAGCACGACACGATCACGGTGACCGCCAGGCGCTGAGGCGCGTCCTTGCGATGGGTTGGCGACGCTGCTGCAACCAACAGCGGTACACACAGGCGCCCGCGGCTGGCGCGGCGCCTGCGGGCTCAGGCTTCGAACAGCGCGCGCATCTTCTTCATCGCGTTGGCTTCGATCTGGCGGATGCGCTCGGCCGACACGCCATACTCGTCGGCCAGTTCCTGCAAGGTCGCCTTGTCGCCGTCCCTGAGCCAGCGACGCTGGATGATGTCACGCGAGCGCTCATCGAGCCGGACCAGTCCACGCTGCAGCGTGTCGAGGCTGGACTCCTCTTCCGACTCGGTCTCGACCATCGCGTAGGGATCGGCGGCGTGGTCGATGAGGAACGCCGCCGGCGCCGGCCGCTCGTCGTCATCGGCATCGACGGGCGCGTCGAAGGCGATGTCGCGGCCGTTGAGGCGTGCTTCCATCTCGAGCACGGTCGCCGCGGGCACGCCCAGTTCCTGCGCCACCGTGTTGACCTCCTCGGCGTTCATCCAACCCAGGCGCTTCTTGGACTTGCGCAGGTTGAAGAACAGCTTGCGCTGTGCCTTGGTGGTGGCGACCTTGACGATGCGCCAGTTGCGCAGGATGAACTCGTGCATCTCGGCACGGATCCAGTGCACCGCGAACGACACCAGCCGCACGCCATGCGCGGGATCGAAACGCTTGACCGCCTTCATGAGGCCGATGTTGCCTTCCTGGATGAGATCGGCGACCTGCAGACCGTAGCCGGAGTAACCGCGTGCGACATGCACGACGAAGCGCAGATGCGACAGCACCATGCGTCGCGCCGCGTCGAGGTCGTTGTCCTCGTGGTAGCGCCGCGCCAGATCCTGCTCCTCGTCCTGGCTCAGCATCGGGATCTGATGCACCGCGTTGACGTAGGCATCGAGGCTGCCGGTGGCGTTGAGGACGGGCAGCGAATTGGCGACCAGTGCTTGACTCATGTTCCGAATCCCCTTTGGCGTTGTGCACTTTAGCACTCGCGTCGTTTGAGTGCTAAGCGTGCCCTTGGTTCCACCCGCGTTCCGGCTGGCGGACCTGCTCTATGACCAATAGTGTACTGGAAAGTTCTCTAACGAAATGCCCGTCGCGATGACAGAGTGTTTCGCCGGATCTTTGCAACTATTTGATTTCACAGAACATCGCTCCAGCTCGCCGACGCTTCGCTGAATCGCGGCTCAGTCGAGCCGCAGTTCGCTGGCGGGCGGCAATTGCCAGTCGATGGGGGCGCGGCCGTGGTCGCGCAAGTAGGCGTTGGCGCGCGAGAAATGGCCGCAGCCGAGGAAACCGCGATGGGCCGACAGCGGTGAGGGGTGCGGCGCACGCAGCACGAGGTGGCGCTGGCGATCGATGAGCCTGCCCTTGGCCTGGGCATAGCTGCCCCACAACAGGAACACGAGGTGCTCGCGCTCGCGGTTGAGCGCATCGATGCAGGCGTCGGTGAACTCCTCCCAACCCTTGCCCTGGTGCGAGCCCGCGCGTCCCGACTCGACCGTGAGCACCGCATTGAGCAGCAGCACGCCCTGCCGCGCCCAGGGCAGCAGGCAGCCATGGTCGGCACGCGTGGTGCCGAGGTCGCGCGCGAGCTCGCGCAGGATGTTGTCCAGCGAGGGTGGCACCGCCACACCGGGCAGCACCGAGAAGCACAGGCCATGGGCCTGGCCCGGGCCGTGATACGGGTCCTGGCCGAGGATCACGAGCTTGACCGCATCGAACGGGGTCTGGTCGAGTGCGGCGAAGATGCGCGAGCCCGGGGGATGGATGAGCTTGCCGGCCTGCTTTTCACTGCGCAGGAACTGCGCGAGTTGCTGCATGCGCGGCGTGGCCAGCTGCGCGCCGACCCGCTCCAGCCACGAAGACTCGAGCCTGATCCGGGCGGCCGCGCTCACGCGGCCGGGGCGCCTTCGGGCGCATCGCCGCGCACGCGCCGCGCCACGCGCAACTGGAATTGCAGCTTGGTCACGAGCAGGCGCTCCTCGATCGGCTTGTGCACGAGGTCGTTGGCACCGGCGCGCAGCAGCGCCGACTGGTTGGCCGGGTTGTCGTCGCCGGTCATGATGAGCACGGGCAGGGTGCCCTTGGCGTAGGCGAACTGGCCACGGATGCGTTCGAGCAGGTCGCCACCGGACAGCTCGCCCTTGAGGCTCACGTCGGTGAGAACCAGGTCATAGCCGGGGGCGCGGCCTTCGCTGCGCGCGGCTTCTAGCAGTTCGAGCGCCGCTTCCACGCTCACCACATGGGCGACCCGGAAGCCGCACTTCTCCATCATGCGCCGCGTGGCCAGGGCGACCACGCGGCTGTCCTCGACGTACAGCACGCTGCCGTCGACGTTCTCGACCGGGCGCACGTAGCCGCGGATGAACGCGGCCAGCGCGTCGAACCCCTGCGCCTTGTCGAAGTAGTCGGTCACCGCGCCGTCGAGCTGGCGCGACAGCAGGCGTTCCTGCACATCCCCCGACACCACCACGATCGGGATGTAGGCCTGCGAGTGGGACTCGCGGATCGCATGCGCGAGGCGCATGCCGTCCATGTCGGGCAGCCGCAGCGCGGTGGTGACCAGATCGATCACGCCCGCGCGCAGGTGCGCGAGCGCCTCCTCGCCGGTGTCGCAGCCGACCACCACCGCATGCGGCAGCTCGGCCTTGAGCACGCGCTCGATGAGCCGGCGCACCACGCGCGAGCCATCCACCACCAGCACGCGCGGCTCATCGCTGGAGATGTGCTGGGTGAGCGAGACTTCGGCCATCATTGCGGACGTCCCGCCAGCAGATGTCGCGTGGTCACGAGCCAGGCACCCAGCCAGCCGATCAGGCTGCTCGCGCCGACCAGCACCAGCGCACCGCGCAGACCCACGCCGTGGGCTTGAAAGCCGCCGGCATGGCTGGCCGCCAGTGCCTGGATCGGCCCGGCCAGTGCCAGTTCCACCACGGCGACCAGCAGCAGCGCGACCGCGCCACCGAGTGCGCCGTACCAGAAGCCCGCGTAAAGGAACGGTCGCCGGATGAACCCGTTGCTCGCGCCGATCGTCTGCATTACCGAAATTTCCGCCGAACGCGCTTGTATGTCCATGCGCACGGTGTTGCCGATCACGAGCAGCGTCGCCAGTGCCAGCAAGGCCGACACCACGGCGACGAGCCGTGCCCCCAGGTGCAGGATACCCGAGAGCTTGCGCCGCCACACGGCATCGTACTGGACCAGGTCGACGCGGGCGTCTGCAGCGAGCGCGCCAAGCAGCCCGCCCGCATCGGGATTGCTGCCGGCCGCGGGCGTCACCACCAGCACGCTGGGCAGCGGATTCTCGCCCAGCGCCGCCAGCGCGTCGCCGAAACCCGACAGCGCGCGGAACTCGGCCAGCCCCTGCTCCGGCGTGCGCAGCGTGACCGCCTCCACCCCGGCGTGCGCGCGCAGTTCCTGCGCAAACGCGGCCGCGGCGGCCTCGTCGAGCGTGGGTTGCAGGAACAGCGTGATCTCGCGCGCCTCGCGCAGGCCGCTGCTGAGCGTGCGCGCATTGTCGTAGACCAGCCAGAACAACAGCGGCAAGGCGAGCGCGAAACCGAGCACGAGGATCGTGAGCGTACTCGCCCATGGCCGCGCCACCATGCGCCCGAGGCTGGAGAACAGCCCGTAGAAATGCTGGTCGCGCCATGCCGCCAGGCGCTCGCCCAACGACGCGCGCTCACGCGGCCGCCGCTCGCGCACCTCGTCGCCGCCGCTGCGCACCGCTGCGCGCGCCTGCCCGCTCATGTCTGCTCCGGTCGATAGTCGTCGACCAGCCGCCCGTGGTCGAGCACGAGCACGCGCTTGCGCATGTGTCTGAGCAGCAACAGGTCGTGGGTGGCGATCAGCACCGTGGTACCGACCGCGCCGAACTCGACGAACAGGTTCATGATCTCCAGCGACAGTTGCGGGTCGAGGTTGCCGGTGGGCTCGTCGGCGAGGATCAGCGGTGGCTTGGCCACCAATGCGCGCGCGATGCCCACGCGCTGCTGCTCGCCGGTGGACAGCGCCACCGGCGCGGCCTTTTCGCGGCTGAGCAGGCCGACCTTGTCGAGCGCGGCACGCACGCGCTTGCCGATCTCGCTGCGCGCGGTGCCGGCGATCAGCAACGGCAGCGCGACGTTGTCGAACACGCTGCGGTCGGTGAGCAGGCGGTGGTCCTGGAACACCATGCCGATGCCGCGGCGGTGCTGCGGGATGCCGCCGCGACGCACGCGCGTGAGCTCGCGCCCGTTGATGCTGATGCGCCCACGGGTGGGCCGCTCGGCCAGACTCACGAGCTTGAGCAGCGTGCTCTTGCCCGCGCCCGAGTGGCCGGTCACGAACACCACCTCGCCCGGCGCCACCGCAAAGCTGAGCTCGCTGAGCGCATCGAGCCCGGTCTGGTAACGCTTGGTCACGTTGTCGAACTGGATCATGCCGGCGGCCGGACTGGGCAGGGAGCCGCGCGCACCGCGCGCCAGGGCGTGATTGTAGGGGTTTGCCGCGCGATCGAAGCTCGATTCACCGGGCTTGTTCGCCGCGGCTGGGCAGCGCGACCCGCGCGCTTGCGCGGTCTCACTTCACCATCCGGTTGAGATCGAAGATCGGCAGCAGGATCGCCAGCACGATGAACAGCACCAGCGCGCCGACCAGCAGGATCACCAGCGGGCCGAGCACCGCGGTGAGCGCGGTGAGCCAGCGGTCGAGCTCGCGCTGCTGCTGCTGCGCGGCCGCTTCGAGCATGCGCGGCAGCTCGCCCGAGCGCTCGCCGCTGGCGATCAGGCGCAGCGCCACCGGCGGGAACTGGCCGCTGTCGGCCAGGGCTCGCGAGAACGCGCTGCCCTCGCGCACCTTGAGCGCGGCGCCGCGCAGCGCCTGCCGCAGCGGCAGGCTCGTCACCACCTGGGCCGCGATGCCCAGCGCATCGAGCAGCGGCACCGCGCTGGCGGCGAGCAGGGCGAGCGTGCGCATCGCGCGCGCGGTGTTGGCTGCGCGCTCGACGCGCCCGACCAGCGGCAGGCGCAGCAGGATCGCGTGCCAGCGCTCGCGCCACGCCTCGCGGCGCAGGGCCAGCCGCGCCACCAGCGCCAACCCGGCCACCAGCAGCAGCAACAGCCAGCCCCAGTGCCGCACCAGCGCCGACAGCGCGACCAGCACGCGCGTCGGCCACGGCAGCGCCTGCTGCAGGTTGTCGAACACCGCGATGATCTGCGGCACCACCCAGCCGAGCAGGCCCGCGACCACCGCGATCGCGACCAGCGTGAGCAGCAGCGGATAGGCCAGCGCGGCGAGCACCTTCTGGCGCAGCGCGTCGCTGGCCTCGGCGTGATCGGCCAGCCGGTCGAGCACGCCGGCGAGATGGCCCGACTGCTCGCCCGCACCGACCGTCGCACAGTACAGGTCGGGAAAGGCGTCGGGAAATTCGCGCAGCGCCCCCGCCAGGCTCGCGCCCTCGCTCACGCGCGCGCGCAGCGCGACCACGGTGGCGCGCTGGCGCTCGTTGTCGGCCTGCTCGGCCAAGGCGCCGAGCGCTTCGTCGATCGGCAGCCCGGCACCCAGCAGCGTCGCGAGCTGGCGCGTGAGCAGGGCCAGTTGCGCGGTACCCAGGCCGCGCCGCCACGGCCAGCCAGCCGGCGCCGCTGCGCCGCCCTCGCGCACCTCCTCCACGCTCAGCGGATTGAGGCCGCGCTCGCGCAACACCCCGCGCACCGCGCGTGCGGTATCGGCCTGCAACACGCCGCGCCGGGTGTTGCCGCTGGGGTCGAGCGCCTGGTAGGCAAAAGCGGGCACGCAAGCTTCTCCTGTACGCCTGCGCGCAGCTGGCGCGCGGACGGCGCCGCATCGAATACACCAAGCATCGCGCCCGTGCAATCAGGTGCGGGCGTCCTCACTCCTCGCGCGTCACGCGCAGCACCTCTTCGGTCGAGGTGATGCCGGCCACGCACTTGCGCCAGCCGTCGGCGAGGATCGACGCCGAGCGCGTGCGCGCGTGGCGTTCAAGCTCGGCCTCGGCGGCGCCCTCGTGCACGAGCTTGCGCAGGCGCTCGTCGAGCGTGACGAGTTCGTAGATGCCGGTGCGGCCCTTGTAGCCGCCGCCACGGCCGTGGCCGAACAGGTCGCTGCGCGGCCGGTACAGCGTGACCTGCGCATCGGCGTCCTGACCGAACGCAGCCAGCTCGGCCGCGGTCGCGGGATAGGCCTCGCACGTGGCCGGGTCGAGCACGCGCACGAGGCGCTGGGCCAGCACGCCGACCAGCGAACTGGACAGCAGGAACGGCTCCACGCCCATGTCGCGCAGGCGCGTGATCGCACCGACCGCGGAGTTGGTGTGCAGCGTGGACAGCACCAGATGGCCCGTGAGCGACGCCTGCACCGCCACCTCGGCGGTTTCCAGGTCGCGGATCTCGCCCACCATCACCACATCCGGATCCTGACGCAGGATCGCGCGCAGCCCTCGCGCGAAGGTCATGTCCACGCGCGTGTTGACCTGGGTCTGGCCGACGCCGTCGATGTAGTACTCGATCGGGTCCTCGACCGTCATGAGATTGCGCGAGGAATCGTTGAGCTTGAGCAGCGCGCCGTACAGCGTGGTGGTCTTGCCCGAACCGGTCGGGCCGGTGACGAGCAGGATGCCGTGCGGTCGCGCGATGAGGTCCTCCAGCCGCAAGCGCACGTCCTCGCTCATGCCCAGCTGCACGAGGTCGAGCTTGCCGGCCTGCTTGTCGAGCAGGCGCAGCACCACGCGCTCGCCGCGCCCGGCCGGGATCGTCGACACGCGCACGTCGACCGGGCGGCCGGCCACGCGCAGGCCGATGCGGCCGTCCTGCGGCAGGCGCCGCTCGGCGATGTCGAGCTTGGCCATGACCTTGATGCGGCTGACCACCGCGCCCGCGATCGCCTTCTGCGGGCTGAGCACCTCGCGCAGCACGCCATCGATGCGGAAGCGCACCACGAGGCGATTTTCGTACGGCTCGATGTGGATGTCGGATGCGCCTTCCTTGACCGCCTCGGTGAGCAGCGCGTTGATGAGGCGGATGATCGGCGCGTCGTCGTCGGATTCGAGCAGGTCCTCCGGCTCGGGCAACTCGTCGGCGAGCGCGGCCAGGTCGAGCCGCTCGTCCAGGTCCGACACCATCGCGCGTGCATCATCACCCTGCTCGTAGAGCTCGCGCAGCAGGCGCTCGAACGCGGCGGGCTCGACGCGCGCGAGCTGCAGCGGCGCGGCGTAGTGGCGACGCAGTTCGGCCAGCACCTCGATCGCCACGCCGGGCCGGCATGCGATGCAGGCATGGCCGTCATGCCAGCCGGTCAAGGCCACGCCATGGCGCTTGGCGTAGCCGAAGCCGGGGCGCGGCGGGCGCGCCGCCTCGGTCATTGACGCGTGCCCTGGGCCGGTCGCGGCGCGGCCTCGGCCGGGGGATTGGCGAGGAAATCGCGCGCCGCCGGCAGCAACGGCTGCTGCGCGGGCGGCGTGAGCGGCCATTCGCTCTGGCGCAACTGCAACTGCTCGGTGCGCATGTAGTTGTACTTCTCGCTCGACAGCGCGGCCTCGGTGGCCTCGTCGCGCAGGATCCGCGGATGCAGGAACACCATGAGGTCGGTCTTGGCGTTGCTGTTGCTGCGGTAGCGGAACAGGTTGCCCAGCAGCGGGATGTTGCCCAGCCCCGGCACCTTCTGCACGTTGTCCTTCTGCTGCTTGTCGATGAGCCCGCCCAGCACCAGCAGCGAGCCGTCCTTGACCAGCACGCTGGTGGTGAGTTCGCGCTTGTTGGTGACCAGGTCCACCGCGCCTTGCACCGGCGGCAGCAGGTTGGAGACTTCCTGGTGGATGTCCAGCCGCACCGAATCGCCGACGTTGATCATCGGCTTGACCTTGAGCACGAGGCCGACGTCCTTGCGCTCGATGGTCTGGAACGGGTTGGTGATGCCGCTGGTGGTGGTGGTGCTGCCATTGACCACGGTGGAAGCGCCCAGCGCGCCGGTGGTGTACTGGCCGGTGAGGAACGGCACCTCCTGCGCCACCTTGATCTCGGCCTCCTGGTTGTCGAGCGTGAGCACCGAGGGCGTGGACAGGATGTTGGACTTGCCGTCGCTGCGCAACGCGGTGAGCAGTGCGCCGAGCTGGAACAGCTCGTGGCCGCCGACCGACACGGTGCCGTCGATGTAGCCGAGGTTGAAGCCGTTGCCGATACCCAGCGGATTCTGCGCCGCGCGCAGGATGTTGTTGCCGGCGCTCGGTCCGGTGAAGTTGGTGCCGCCGATCACGTGCTGGCCCTGCTTGCCCAGAGGCAACTGCCACTGCACGCCCAGTTCGCCCGCGGTCTGGTCGGCGACCTCGGCCACCACCGCCTCGATCAGCACCTGGTTGCGGCGGATGTCGAGCTCGCGCACCACTGCGGCCAGCGAGCGGTACACCGCGGGCGGTGCGCTGATCACGAGCGCGTTGGTTTCCTCGTGCGCCTGGATCGTGGCGGTGGCCGCACCGGCCGGGCCGGTGCCCTCGCCGGTCTTGGCCGCGGCGGGGCCGGCCACGCCCGACAGCGTCGCGGCGACGTTCTGCAGGATCGGCACCAGGTCCTTGGCGCGCGCATAGTGCAGGTACACCACCTGGGTGTCGCCACCGGCATCCAGTGGCGTGTCGAGGTGGGCGATGAGCGCGCGCATCTTGAGCCGCCCGTTCTTGGCCCCCGACAGCAGGATCGAGTTGGTGCGCGTATCGGCGAATACACGCACCGCCTCGCCGTTGGCCTGCGCGGTCTTGTCGTCGGACAGCAGGTTGAGCGTGCGTGCGAGCTCGGCGGCGTTGGCGTGCGACAACGCGATCATCTCGACCTGCGCGTCAGACACCGTGTCGATGCGGCGGATGATCTCGGTGAGGCGCGCGATGTTGCCCGAGCGGTCCGAGATCACCAGCGAGTTGGACGGCGTGTGCGCGACCAGCTGGCCGCTCTGCGCCATGAGCGGGCGCAGGATCGGCACCAGCTCGGTGGCCGACACGTGCTTGACCGGCACGATCTCGGTGACCAGTTCGTCGGGCGCACGCTGGGTGGTGCCATCGACCGCGCTGGCGGCGTCCTGCTGCGCCACCGCGTCGGGCAGGATCTTGACCATGCTGCCCGACGGCACCGCGGCAAAGCCATGCACGCGCAGCACCGACAGGAACACGTCGTAGATCTCGTCGGGCTGCATCGGCCGCGCCGACACCACCGTGACCTTGCCCTGCACGTTGGGGCCGACGATGAAGTTCTTGCCGGTGATCTCGCTGACCGTGGCGATGAGGGCCTGGATGTCGGCGTCCTTGAGATTGAGCGTGTGGCGGCCATCGGCGGTGGTCGCGTGGGTGGGCGTGGCGGCGGGTGCGGTCTGCGCATGCACGGGCGCGGCAAGCAGCAGGGCGAGGCTGGCGACAAACAGGAGGCGAGGCATCGACGTGGCCCGGTGCTGGAAGGTGGAGGTCGGACGGGCGCGCATCACTTGAGCGCGACCGTGATGTCGGTGGGTTTGCCGTTGCGCAGCACGGTCACGCGCACGCTCGCGGCGCTGCCCAAGGTGGCAAGGATCTGCTGGCCGCGTTCGAGCGAATCCACGCGCTGGCCGTTGACCGCAGTCACCACGTCGCCCGCCTGCAAGCCGGCCTGCGCCAGCAGCTGTGCATCGGCGCCGCTGGTGTGGATGCGCACGCCGGCGAGCCTGCCGCCGTCGAGCACCGGCACCACCTGCACACGCTGCATGAGCTCGGCCGGATCGTTGCGCAGGCGCTCGAGGGTGCGCTGCCACTGCTGCGCGGGCACGCCCGCGGGTGCGGGGATGTTGGCGGGAATCACGCCCGCCTTCGGCGCGGGCGTGGTGAGGGTCTGCGCGGCCTTGGCCGAACCCGGCGTCGGCCGCACGATGTTGGCCGGGTCGAGGTTGGTGTCGCGCACGAGCCGCAGTGTCTCGTTCGCGCCGGCGCGCGTGAGCTCGATCGAGTCGGCATGCACCGCGGCGAGCCGCACGCCCGGCAACACCTCGTCGCCGACCCGGAACGCGCGCTCGCCGCCGCCCGCACCGTCGATCATCGCCACGCCCACACGCGGATCCTTGTCGGCCAGCGTGCCGCGCAGGATCAGGCCGACCGTGGCCGCCGGGGCACCCGGTGCATCGCTGCCTGGACGCAACGGCGTCACCCCGAACAGGTGCAAGCGCGCCAGCGACGCGGGTGTGGCCGCCACCGGCACGTTGCCCACCGCCGGCGCGGCGGGGTCAGCAGCCGGCGGGCGCGGCCACAGTGCCAGCCCGAGGCGAACCAGCAGCCACAGCGCGAGCGCGGCCAGCAACACGCAGGCCGACACGGCCAGGCGCGTGGATTGGCGTAGCGGATCGGTGGACAAGCCGGTCAGGGTCATGGATGGGGCAGTGCTGCGGTCGCGCAAGCGTAGCAAACCACGGGTGCGTGCGGCGCCGCGACGTGGCCATGGCAGCGCACGAGGAACATCCGCTGTCCTGCAGCCGCAGCCTCCGAATCGCCGTGTGCTGGCGTATCGGCGCGGCACGTTGCGTATCCTGTAGCACGAGCGAGAGGGGCCCGCTCGATGGCAAGGCGCACTCACCACGAACGAGGCGCATTTTCGCGAGGGCAGGATCATGAATGGATTGAACACGACCAGGACGGGCACACCGCTTCGGTACCGCGGCATTGGCGCCTGGTGGATGTTGGCATCGCTGCTGTGGACGCCACTGGCGGCGCTGGCCGCACCACCGGTGCTGACCGCGCAGGGCAGCTCGGTGGATCTGGTCACACCCATCCACGTGGGCCTGGCGCTGGACCGGCTGGCTGGCGTGGGGCAGGTGGTGAGCGTGACCTGCACGATCACGGCCGATGAGGACGCCCCTGGCACACAGGCTTCGATCGAATTGCCCGCCAACGTGCGTCGGGTGGGTGGCGAGCTGAGCTGGTCGGGTGACCTGCGCCAGCATGAGACGGTGTCGTTCTCGGCCAAGCTCCTGTTCGACGCACCCGGCAACACCACGATCCGCGCACGCGCGCTGCGCCGCATCGATGCACACAACAGCTGGGGCGACCTTGCGGCGCTGTACCTGACGGTGGGGACACAGTCCAGCCGCGCCGGCTTCGCGCCGATTCCCGACGCCAGCCACGTCGAGGATGCCGGCATGTCGCACCCACCCACGGGCATCCTGCTGCCGGCACAGCCGGCCGCGGCGCGGCGTGGCAGCGCGGCGCCCACCCCGCCCGCCCACGAGGCGATCCCGGGCGATCCCGCAGCCCAGACCACGACCGACTGCAAGGACGACGACGAGAAACCTGGCACCCACGAGCCGCCACCGTGTGCGTACTTCGCCCATGTGCCACGCCCGGACCGCGATGAGGCACACACCGGCGTGACTGCAGCGCCGGTCACGCCCCAGGGCAGCCTCACCGTGACCGGACATTGGTACTACTACGACCGCGATGATGCGTACACGCCGGCCATCGAGTTTCTCGTCGAGCTCGTGCGTGGCGACAACAGCGCGCACCTTGCTTGGTGCTTCACCGACCTTGCCGGTGCCTACTCCTGCGGCCCCGTGGACAATCCCGGCGGCGTGGGCGTACGCACCCGGTTGTATTCGTGGACCAACTACAACCCGAACCCAGACACGCTCGCAGTGGTGAACCCGGACTGGGGCACCTCCAACGACACGGCCAACGCCTACAAGACGCGCACCGGCGTGGTGGTCCTTGCCGACGGGGTACAGGACATCGGCAGCTGGCACTCCAACAACGGCTCCAACTACGAGCGCGCCTACTGGACGCTGCGTGACGTGATCGATGTGTGGCGCTATGTGCACTTCAACGGAGGTGGCGGCGAAGCCGGTCCCACCACCGTGGAATGGAAACTCGATGGCACGCACGGCGACGAGTACCACCCCGGCGGCAACGTGCACATCACCGGCGAGACGCCGCTCGCGCCCAAGGGCACGGTGACCAAGCACGAGTATGGCCACAACATCATGTACAACGTCTACGCGGGCTACATGCCGCCCAATCCGAGCTGCAACCCCCACACGATCCAGGGTTCCTACAGTGCGGGCTGTGCCTGGACCGAAGGCTGGGCCGAGTTCCTGCCGGCGGTGGTCAACAACGACCCCCACTACTACTGGGCCAACGGAGCGCAGCTCAACCTCGAAACGCCCAGTTGGGGCACATCGGGCTGGTCCAGCGGTGACTGGGTCGAGGGGCGCGTCGCAGGTGCGCTGTGGGACATGTTCGATGCCGCTTCCGATGGCGACGACACCTACAGCGATGGTGGCTTCGCCAATTTCTGGGACGTGATGCGCAACGTGCGCAGCGATACCTTTTCCCACTGGTGGTCGAGCTGGCTCGGGCGCGGACACAGCAATGTGAGCTGGGGCCCGATCATGGGCCTGTACCAGAACACGATCGAGTACCGGACCGGACCTGCGAACGATGATTTCGCCAACCGGCACACCATCCCCTACCTGCCCTTCGTCGTGTCGGGGCTCGACACCCGCAACGCGACCACCCAGGGACTGGATCCGGCTCTGCCCTGCGCCTCGGTTGCGTACCCGCGGCAATCGCGCAGCGTCTGGTATGCCTACACGCCGACCGTTACGGACCTGTACAAGGTCGACACCATCGGCAGCAGCCATGACACCGTGCTCGCGCTGTGGCGCGGCAGCTGGGGCGGCCTTGCCAACCGCGGCTGCAATGATGATGCTGGCGGCTTGACCTCCTCGCTGACGCGCACCTTGTATGCGGGCGTGACCTATTACATCGAGGCCATGGCCTATGGCTCCGGCGCCGGTGGCACGCTGTCACTGACGATGTCACGGCAGCCGAACGACCGGATCTTCAGCGACGGCTTCACCGGCGATCAATGATCGTGTGCCGGGTCGTGGCGCAACGCGAATCGTCGCGCCACGGCCATGCGTGGTTGCGCAGGTCCGTCCATGTCGCTACGGTCCAGCACATGAGTGAGACGCCAGCGCCCGACGTGGACGAGCTGCTCCAGAGATGGAGTGAGGGCGACGTGACCGCGCTCGATCGCCTGTTGCCGCTGGTCTACGCCGACCTGCGCCGCATCGCCAGCCGCGTGCTCGGCGCGATGCCCGGTCATGCCACGCTGCAGACCACCGCGCTCGTGCACGAGGTATTGCTGCGCCTGCTCGGCGCTGCGCCGTTGGCATTCGAGAGCACCGCGCACCTGCTCAACACCGCCGCGCGCATGATGCGCCAGATCCTGGTCAGTCGTGCGCGCAAGGCTGCCGCCGACAAGCGTGGCGGCCAATGGCGGCGCGATGAATTCGCCGATGCGCTGGACCTGCCGATCCCGGACGGCACCGATCTCATCGTGCTCGACCAGGCGCTCACCGAACTGCACGAAGCGCACGAGCGCATGGCGCAGGTGGTGCAGCTGCGCTATTTCGTCGGTCTCGAGTTCGGCGAGATCGCCACGGCCCTGGGGACCAGCGAGCGCACCGCGCAGCGGGACTGGCTCACCGCCCACACTTGGCTGCGCCAGCACATGGCCGGCCATGGCTGATGCCGCCGCCGAGCGGCAGGAACGCCCATGACTCCGTTCGAGCGAGCCGCCATCAAGCTGGCCCGCGATGCGCTCGATGTCGAAGCCGCGCAGCGCGAAGACTGGCTGCGGCAGCAGTGTGGCGAGGATGCTGCGCTGACGGCGCGCGTGCACGCGCTGCTGCGGCAGATCGAGCTCGACGGCGACGCCGCGACGTGCGCGCCCGACGACGCCGACCCGCTGCTCGGCGCGAGCCTGGGCCCATTCCGCGTGCTCCAGCGCATCGGTCGCGGCGGCATGGGCGTGGTCTATCGCGGCGAGCGCGTGGGTGAGGACTTCCGCCAGCAAGTCGCCCTCAAGCTGATCCGTCGCGGTTTCGACTTCGACGACATCCGCGCGCGCTTCCTGCGCGAACGGCGCATCCTCGCCCGCCTGGACCACCCCAACCTCGCACGCTTCATCGACGGTGGCGTCGGCAACGACGGTCGCCCATGGTTCGCGCTCGAATACGTGCAGGGCACGCCGATCACGCGTTGGTGCGACGAGCACCGGCTCGGTCTGCGCGCGCGCATGCGCCTGCTGCTGCAGGTGTGCGCGGCCGTGCAGTACGCGCACGCGCAGCTGGTGGTGCATCGTGACCTCAAGCCCGGCAACATCCTCGTCGATGCGGCCGGCCACGTACATCTGCTCGATTTCGGCATCGCGCGCCTGCTCGGCGATGACGATGCCGGCGATGCGGCCACCACACTCGCGCAGCGCAGCGTGCTCACGCCCGGCTATGCGGCACCCGAGCAGTTCGGCGGTGCGACCGCGGGCGTCGCCACCGACGTGTATGCGCTGGGTGTGGTCGCCTACGAACTGGTTGCGGGCGCACTGCCCCATGTAGTCGCAGCGCACGACCTCGCGGCTGCGGCCAAGGTGCTGCGCGAGCAGCCGCCATCGAGCCTGACCCAGGCGCTCGCCCGCGACGGGCAGGCGCTGGCGCAGCAGCGCCTGCAGGCGCGTGATACTTCGCTGGCGGCGTTCCGCCGCAGCGTGCGCGGCGACCTTGCGCGCATCCTCGACACCGCGCTCGCGGCGGAGCCGGCGCGGCGCTACCCCAGCGTGCAGGCACTGGCCGACGACCTCAAGCGCTGGCTCGCGGGCGAACCGGTGCAGGTATCGGGCACGGCCATGGGCTATCGCCTGCGCAAGTTCGTGGCCCGCAACCGCCTGGCGCTTGCACTGGGGCTCGTGGCGCTGGTGGCGCTGGTCGGCGGCCTGGGCGCGACGCTGTGGCAGATGCGCGAGGCGCGCATCCAGCGCAATGACGCGCTGGCGGCGGCACGGCGCGCCGATGCGGTGCGCGACTACCTCATGCTCCTGCTCGGCGATGCCAGTGCGCAGAAGGATGCGAGCCGGGTCGACGTGCGCGAGGTGTTCCATCGTGGCGCGCAGCGCCTGCGCGATGAGTTCCGCGACCAGCCCGAGGCGGGACAGACCGCGGCGCTGATGCTGAGCGACCTGTTCCTGCAAGTGGCCGACCTGGATGGCGCGAGTGCGCTGCTCGAACAATTGCTGCAGTGGCCGGGCATCGAGGCCAATCCCACGGTGCTCGCCCACGCACGCTACAACCTCGCCCAGATCGAGATGAATCGCGGCCACGCGCAACGCGCCGGCGAACTGCTGCGGCAGGCCCAGGCCTGGTGGCATGGCCAGCCCGGCGCGGCCGCCGTGCTGCTCAACGAGAGCCGCTCGACCCAGGCCCGGCTCGAGCGCGCGCAGGGCCATCCCGAGCAGGCCATCGCCACCCTGCGCAGCGCGGTGGCCGAACGGGCGCGCCTGCTCGCGCGCCCGGATTTCGAATCGGGCAACCTGCTCAACGCGCTGGCGATCGCCCTGCTGCAGGACGGCGACTACGAGCAAGCGCAGGCCCGCGCCAGCGACAGCCACGCGGTGTTCGTGGCATTGGGGCGGGCCGACTCCGATGGCGCGCTGGCCGCACTCAACAGCCGCTGCAACGCCGCGGTCATGCTCGGCCAGCACGAGTCCTGCCTGGAGGACTACCGCCTGATCGCCGACAAGACCCGCGCGCTGTACGGCGAGGGACCCAAGCTCGCCGCGGCACTCCACAATCTCGGCGCCGTGCTCACGCGAGTGGGCCGGTATGAGGAGGCGCTGCCGATCCTGGTCCAGGCGCGGGACATCGCCACGGCCCAGACCGGCCCGCGCAGCCCGCTCACGGTCACGCTGATGGTGGCCCTGGCCGAGCTGCAGGCACTGCGCGGTGAAGCCGCGACCGGCCTGGGCCTGGCCGATACGGCCATCGCGATCGCGAGCGCGGACTACGCCGCCAACAAGAACCTGCTCGGCGCGGCCTACCGCGCACGCGCCCAGGCGCAGCGTGCCGCGGGCCACATGGCCGCGGCGCGCGCCGATGTCGCGCAAGCCGGCGCCCTGTTCGCGCAGACCGGCCGCAGCGGCGCGGCCTACGCGCGCCAGCTGGAACCGCTGCGCGCGGCCGTGGCCGAACCGTGAATCCGGGCCGGTGACCGGCGCGACGGCGGCCTGCCGGCGTCGGCTTCAGCGCAAGCCGAACAGGCGCCCGATGCGGCGAAAGAAGCCCTGCTTGGCCACGGTCGGCGGTGCGACGTGGGTGGCCACGATCTCGGTGGGTTGGCTGCGCGCGTGCTCGCGGCGCGGCTTGCGGCCATCGCCACGTGCCTCGGCTTCGCGCGCCTGGCCATTGGCCGCTGCGGCGGGCGTGGCGGCGGCATCGCCATTGCGCTGCTTGTTGCGCCCGCGTCCACCGCGGCGGCGACGCTTGCGCGGTGCCTCACCGTTCAACGCGGCGGCACCGTCGGGCGCAGCCGCAGGCGCAACGCCAGCGGCAGGCGCGGCGGCGGTTTCGTCGCGCGGCGCATGGCCGCGATCGGGCGCGCGGCGCGGACCGCGTGCATCGCCGCCGGCGCGCTCGGG
>QUBV01000071.1 GCA_014338185.1 Lysobacterales bacterium
TCAGCCTTCTCGACCAGCCGCCGCTCCCTCACGGTCGCGGTTCGGTTTAGCCTTCTCGACCAGCCGCCGCTCCCTCACGGTCGCGGTTCGGTTCAGCCTTCTCGACCAGCCGCCGCTCCCTCACGGGCGCGGTTCGGTTCAGCCTTCCCCAAACACGTTCTGAGCGGTCGCCGTCGCTGACGCTGGACTCCATCGGTTCGCCAAGCATAAAATGCGGATGGTGACCGGCGCGGGGGTAATACGTGATGCCCGATGAATTCCACGATAATCGCGGCGACGCCCGGCGGAACGCGCCCGCGACGGCATCATCGTTGCGCCGGCTGCACGCCGACCGCGGCGGCATGGTCACACTGGAGCACGCGCTGTTGCTCGCGGCGTTCACGCTGCCGATGTACCTGGTCCTCGATGCCATGCTGGACAACCTCGGCACGTACTACGCGATGCTGACGTTTTTCGGTTCGATTCCGTTTTTTTAATGGACACAAACTCCTAACAAGCCTTTGGCGCGGAGAACCAGGCCGCTTCAAAACCCGCGCTTGCAGTGCCGCCGGCAAGACAATTGGACGATATATACTTGAAAAAAGGGGCGACAAATCGCCCGGCTGGGCGTTATGCTGTTGGAGAGACATGCCGCGTTGCGCGCCGTCCGCGATCCCGCGAAGCGCGACGTAACTCATGTATTGATGGTGCTTTATGACCGACCGACCCGCCTGGTTGAAGTGGCTGACCGCCCTGCACCGCGACGAGCGCGGGGCCGAGGGACTCGAAAAAGTCCTCATCATCGCCGCCGTCGCCCTGCCGTTATTGGGCCTCCTGATTGCCTACCGTAAGGAAATCAACCGCTGGGTGAACGACACCTGGGGCGAAGTGCGCACCGAAGGCGAGCAGCCCTTCGATCAGCCGTTCTAGCTTCGGTGACGCCCGGCTCGAACATCGCACGAGGACTTCCGCGTGAGTTACGATGTCGCGCGCGTCGCCGCCCTGCTGACGATCACGGCGGCCGCCGCGATATGCGACCTGGCGACCGGCAAACTACCTAACCGTCTGACCTATCCGGCCGTGCTGCTGGGACTGGGGCTGGCTGCGGGATTCACCGGTTGGCCCGGAATCGTCGAGGCGCTGGCCGGGCTGGCGGTCGGGTTTTTGCCGATGTTTGTCGCGTTTGTCGTCGGGGGATACGGGGGCGGCGACGCCAAGCTGATGGCCGCGGTCGGAGCGCTGGCCCTGCCGGACCTGACGCTGCGGACGCTGATTTACGCGCTGCTGATCGGCGCGGCGATGGCGCTGATCACCATCATCTGGCAGGGCCGCACGCGCCAGACGATGCGACGGTTCGGCCATGCGCTGGGCCTGATATTGCTCGGCCGCAAGCCGTCCGATCCCGCCCCGCCCGACGCCCCGCGGGTGCCGCTTGGAGCGGCCATCTGGCTGGGGACCTGCTGGAGCCTGCTGGAATGGCGATTCTCAACGACAGCCTGGGACGCATTGGCGCGGCAGTTCTGACGCAAGGTCGGACACGTGCACGGGCGCGCGAAGTGGCACGCCTCGCGGCATGGATGGGGCTGTCCGTGGCTATCGCCCTGGCGTGGTCGGCCCCGCCCTGGCTCGTCGTGTGGCTCGGCGGCGGCGCTGGGGCCAACTGGTGGCGGCAGGCGGCGTTCGGCGCGAGTGGATTGCGAATCCTGGCGTTGCTCGTCGGATCGACGGCCTTGTTGTGCCTCGTGATGGCTGTGCTGTTTTCGTTGCCGGGGCATTCGACGAGACGCCGTATGGACGGGGACGGCACGGTCATGCGTACTCGCCTGTCGATGTTGCGGTGTGCTGTGCGTGTTTCGGCGGGGCGGCCGCACGGCCAACGGAGTACCGTTGACCGCGGCAACCAAGCCGTGCTGCGCGATGATCGCGGTACGGCCATTATCGAGTTTGCGCTGCTGTTCCCCGTGGCGTTGCTGCTGTTCCTGGTGATCATTCAGACCGCGCTGCTGTACGTGGGGAACTTTCACGTCAATCACGCGGCCTTTCGCGCGGCCCGCGCGGCCATCGTGTGGGCCGACGTCGACAACCTCGGCGGCGACCTGACGCATACGCTGCGCATCGGCGGTGAGGCCGAGCGGCGGATCGCCAATGCCGCGGCGTTCACCTGCGTCGGCATCAGCGGCACGTCGAGCGGCGGAGCGTCCGGCGGATCAGCGGCGGCGCATGATCGGGCGTGGCAGTCGTTCCTGGGTGCTTCGCCGCGCTGGTCGGGCGAGAAGCTTCAGCGGCGCGTCGCCTACGCGGCTCAACATACGCGCGTCACCGTCACGACAATGCCTCGCCCCGATCCGACGCTGAGCGAATTCAACGTACGGCGTCAGGACTTTTATCTGCATCGCGAGCCGATCACCGTGCACGTCGCGCACGACTTCGAGCTGCTGATCCCCTACGCTAAGTATGTGTTGGGAGACACCGACAACCGCGGCGACGGCTCGGGATACCGCTTCATCGAGTTGCGCGCATCCTATACGCTGGTGCACGAAGGCCAGCCCGAGTTGCAGCCCGGCCTGCCCGGTAGCCCGGGCGGCGCGTCCGCGACGCCCCAGCCGGCGGGAGGCTTTCCGTCATGACCTCATCGACCAGCCCGCTCCAGCCCGCAAGCGCCGACGGCGCCTCAAACGCCGGCGAGGGCCTTGCTGCCGGCGCCCGGCTCGGCAAATACGAGATTCTGGAACGCGTCGGCAAAGGCGGCATGGCCGTCATTTATCGCGCCCGCGATCCGCTGCTCAACCGCATCGTGGCGATCAAGCAGATTGGCGCGCACCTGGCCGACGACAGCGCGCTGTACGGCGAACCCTGGCTGGTGGTGATCGACCTGCGCTTCGACCCGCGCGACAGCCTCATCCTCGCGGCCGCGCCGCTGGATCCGGACCTGCTCGAGGACGCGTTCGCGGACCAGTTCGCGCGCGTGCGCACGGTGCGCTGGAACCGCGACACGCGCGCGGTCGATGCCTGCGAGGAACGCCGCTTCGGCGCGATCGTGCTCGAACGCCGCAGCGTGCCCGCGACCGCGCAGGACAGCGTGCCCGCGCTCATCGCCGCGGTGCGCGAACTGGGCCTGGCGAGCCTGCCCTGGAGCGGGCCCGCACTTGCGCTGCGCCAGCGCGTCAGCGCACTGCGCGGCTGGAACGCGGCGCTGGGGCTGCCGGATTTCTCCGACGAGGCCTTGCTCGCGACGCTCGAGCAATGGCTGGCGCCGTGCCTGGCCGGCAAACGCCGCCTCGAGGCGCTGGCGCCGGCCGAGTTGTCGCAGGCACTGGCCGCGCAGCTCGACCATGTGCAACGGGTCGCGCTCGACCAGCTGGCGCCGCCTGCGATCGAAGTGCCCAGTGGCATGCAGCGGCCCATCGACTACAGCGATGCCGACACACCCGTGCTCGCGGTCAAGCTGCAGGAACTGTTCGGGCTGGCCGACACGCCACGCATCGCCGGCGGCCAGGTGCCGCTCACGCTGCACCTGCTCTCGCCCGGCGGCAAGCCGGTGCAGGTCACGCGCGACCTGCGCAGCTTCTGGGCGCGCACCTACCCCGAGGTGAAAAAGGAGCTCAAGGGTCGCTATCCGCGGCATCCGTGGCCGGACGATCCGTGGAGCGCGCGGCCCACGCACCGTGCCAAGCCGCGCGGCAGCTGATCAGGTCTCGCCGCCGAGGTGGGTCTCGCTCGCGGCCACGCGCTCGCGCGCGATCTCGGCCGGGCGGCGCGCCTCGCGCTGGCTCACGATCACGCTGCCCAGGATCAGGCCGCCCGCGAGCAGCATGTGCGCACCGGGCTGCTCGCCCAGCACCAACCAGCCCCACAACACGCCAAACAGCGGCACGAGGTAGGTGCTGGTGGTGGCGCGGCTCGGCCCGATGCGCGCGATCAGGCGGAAGAACACCGCGTAGGCGAATCCGGTGCAGACCACGCCCAGTGCGAGCGCGCTCAGCCACGCCGAGCGCGCGGGTGGCACTGCCGGCCAATGCGCCCACGCCAGCGGCGCCAGCATCACGGCCGCGCACAGCATGGTCGCCGCGACCGCCGCCACGGGCGGCAGGTCGCCCAGCCAGCGCTTGGTGAAGTTGCTCGAAAAGCCGTAGCACAGCGAGGCCAGCGCGCCCGCGACCGCGGCGCCGGCCACGTTGTCGCCGCTGGTCTTGTCGCCCATGAGCACGATCACGCCGACGACGCCTATGGCCATCGCCAGCCCACGCAGCCAGCCGATGGGTTCGCGATAGAGCACGAACGCCACCAGCACGGTCCACAGCGCCGCGAGCGAATTGGCGATCGCGCCGATGCCGGCCGGCGCGCGCTCGGCACCCCACGCCAGCAGCGTGAACGGGATCGCCGAGTTGAGCGCGGCGACCAGCGCCAGCCGACCCCAGCGCGCCGGGCCGAACTGCGCACGCGCACGCCACAGGAACGGCAGCAACACGAGCGCGCCGAGCGCGATGCGCATTTCCACCAGCGCCAGCGCGCCGAACGGCGCCGCCGCGATGCGCATGAACAGGAACGAGCCGCCCCAGATTGCACCGAGCAGGGTGAGCTCGACCGGCGTGAGCCAGTCGCTGCGGCTCGCGGCGGCGGAAGGGACGTGCATGGGGCGATGCGGAAGCGCGGGCGAAGGCGCGCAGCATACGGCCTGGCGCGGCGCGCGTGCACGCGCGCACGGGTCCAATCACGCCTGGAACCATGGGACCAATGCCGGCGGCGGTCTCGCCGCGCGCGAACCGAGCGTGCCTCAGTCGATGAGGATCGGCTCGTTGAGGCCGGGCAGCTGGCACGCCTGGCCGCGCGCCTCGAGCCGCTCCTTGAGCACCTGCATGCCCCGGCCGTACTCGCCATGGACGAGGAACACGCGCCGGCGCGGCGCGGTGCCGAGCCAGTCGAGCAGCGCGGGTTGGCCGGCGTGGGCGGAGAAGCCGTTGATGGTCCACACCTGCGCGCGCACCGGGATGTCCTGGTTGAACACGCGCACTTCGCGCGCGCCGTCGATGATGCGCCGCGCGAGCGTGCCCGCGGCGGCGTAGCCGACGAACACGATGCTGCTGCGCTGGCGCCACAGGTTGTGCTTGAGATGGTGGCGCACGCGCCCGCCGTTGCACATGCCCGACCCGGCCAGGATCACCGCGCCGCCCTCGATGTCGTTGATGCGCATCGATTCGCCGGTCTCGCGGGTGAAATGCAGGCCCGCCATCGCGAACGGATCGCCATGGCGCAGTTCCTCGCGCATGCCCTCGTCGAAGCACTCGGGATGGCGGCGGAAGATCTCGGTGGCCGAGATCGCCATCGGCGAATCCAGGAACACCTGCAGCGTGGCCGGCAACGCGCCCGAGCGGATGCCGCGGTGCAGGTAGTACAGCAGCTCCTGCGCGCGCTCCAGCGCGAAGGTCGGGATCACCACGTTGCCCTTGCGCTCGACCGTGCTGCGGATCGCCTCGTACAGCTCGTCGATCGAATCGGGCAACGACCGGTGCGGACGATCGCCGTAGGTCGATTCCATCACCACGTAGTCGGCCGCGGGCGCGGCCACCGGATCGCGCAGGATCGGCCGCCCCGGATTGCCCAGGTCACCCGAGAACACCATGCGGCGCTGGTGCTTGCCATCGTCCAGGTCCAGCACCACCGAGGCCGAGCCGAGGATGTGGCCGGCGTCCTGGAAGGTCGCGCGGATGCCATCGGTGACCGGCACGGTCGTGCCATAGGCGACCGCGTCGCGAAAATGGTCGAGCGAGCGCAGCGCGTCATCGAGCGTGTACAGCGGCTCGAAGGACCCATTGCCAGTGCGCTCGCTGCGCTGCGCGCGGCGGGCCTCCTCCTCCTGCAGACCGGCGGCGTCGAGCAGCACCACGCGCGCGAGCTCGCGCGTGGCGGCGGTGGCCCAGATCGGGCCACGGAAGCCCTCGCGCACGAGCTTGGGGATGCGGCCGCAGTGATCGAGGTGGGCATGCGTGAGCAGCACCGCATCGAGCGTGGCGGGATCAAAGCCGAAGGGCTCGGCGTTGGCCGCCTCCTCGTCGCGCTCGCCCTGGAACAGGCCGCAGTCGATGAGTACGCGGCGGTCGTTGCAGGTAATGAGGTGGCACGAGCCGGTTACGTTCTTGGCTGCGCCATGGCAGCTGTAGACGATCATGCGCGCGCTCCACTGCCGTGTGCCGTCGCTGCCATTGCCTGCCCCTGTGCGCTGCCGTGGATGTGCCGATCATGCCGCCGCGCACGGCCCGTGGCCAGCGCGGCGATGGGTGGTGGCGCACAGCGGTTCACGTCTCGGCCGCAGAGCAATCACGGGCGCATGCGCTCGCATGCTTCGTGGCTGTCGAGCACGCCCAAATGGTCCCGTCCGTAGCCGATGTGGCGATGCCCGGACGGGATGGCCCGCGGCCGGGCGGGATCCCGGTGCTGACCCAGTGCGCTGGTGACCGGCACCCGCCCTTTAGCGCGGCGCCAAGATGGCCGGTGTGCGAGTGAAGCGGAGTGCGCGTGACTGCATCGTACCGGGACGCACGTATCGCTACACTCGTGCGTGCGCCGATAGCCGAGCTATCACGTCGCCACTCATGGAGTTCACCATGTACGGGTCCTGCCTCGATCGAGCCACCCGCGTGCTGCTCGTCGGCATCGTGGCCGTCGGCATGCTCATCCCGCGCGCGCCGCGCGCCGACCCGTTGCGCGGCGCATCGAGCGTGATGGGCGAGGCAACCGACGTCATGCTGCTCGCTGTCGCGATCAAGCAGCTCCACCCTGACCATCACTACGCGGGCACCGATGCCGCCACCCTCGTGAAGGCGGGCAAGGTGCCCGACGCGACGGTCCGCGGCTCGACGATCGTCAATTCATGGGGCGGGCAGATCACGATCGATGCCGCCAGCCATGGCGGTGGCAGCGACAACGCCTTCCGCCTCACCGTCACCGAAGTACCCACCGAAGCCTGCACCGGCTTGGTCATGGCGGTGCGCGATGCGTTCCAGTTGGTGACCGTGGGTGGGGGCATGGATATCGTCGTCAAGGACGACAGCCTCGGGCCTGCCGCGGTTCTCGATGGCGATGCGGTGGCCGAGGTCTGTGCACGCGCCGCCAAGCACACGCTGAGCTTCACGGCCAACTGAACCGTGCGTCGCGGCGTCGGCCACGACCTTCCGCGCGGCAGGTATGCTGGGCCGCGGGCAAGGACCCGCTGGTGGTCGGCCTCGATGGCATCGCCAAGGGTGGTGGCCCCGCTTGCGGGCCTGTGTACGACAAGTGGGGTGGGAATGGATACGTCAGCCGTGCAACTCAGTTTTCCGTTTTCCTTTCGCGACCGGTTCAGGGCCGGGCTCGCGGTGACCACCTCGTGCTGGCTGTGCATGATCTGGGTGCTGGCCTTCCCGCTGCTGGGCATCGCGCTGCCGATCGTGGCCTACCTGGACCTTGGCCGGGTGCCGATGATCGACTGGCTGCTGTGCGCGCTGCTGCTGGCGTTCGTGCCCGCAGTGATGTTGTGGTCGACCTGGCGTGGACACCGCACCTTCGCCGACACGCCACTGCACCTCTACACCATCGATGCGCAGGGCGTGCGCTCGAGTTCGGCGCACATGGAGCTGCGGCAGGACTGGTCGATGATCAGGACCGTGGTGCGGCGGCGCGGCTTCCTCATGCTCTACTTCCGCAGGCAGTGCGCGCACTGCATTCCGCTGCGCCACCTCGATGGCGAGCAGATCGCGCGGATCGCGGCGTTCGCGCGCGCCGGCAAGGTGGCGCGCGTGGCGGTGTGACCGCGGGCGCCGGGCGCCGGCAGGCGTGGTGCACGCGATCCGCGCGCGCCTTGACTGGCAAGGCCGGCTGTCGGATCGTGCGGCGGTTGCCGTGATGGCGGCGCGAGTGCGCGGAGGATGCGATGAAGCGTGTCACCGGCATTGGTGGAATCTTCTTCAAGTCGGCCGATCCACGGGCGCTGGCGGCCTGGTACCAGCGACACCTCGGGCTGGAGCTGACCGACTGGGGCGGCGTGATCTTCCGCTGGGGCGATGCCGACAACCCCTCGGGCGTGACGATATGGAGCCCGTTCGCGCCGGACAGCGACAAGCTGGCGCCGGGCACGGCATCGTTCATGGTGAACTTCCGGGTCGCCGACCTCGATGCCCTGCTCGAGGCGCTGCGCGCCGAAGGCTGTAACGTGCTTGCCGATACCGAGCACTCCGCGCTGGGCAAGTTCGGTTGGGTCATCGATCCCGAGGGCAACAAGGTGGAACTGTGGGAGCCACCACCCGGCCGCTGACGGCCGGAACGCGGCCGGCCCTCGGCGGGCGGACGCGGGACGCATGCCGAACTTCCACACGCCCACCACCACGGCGGCCAGCGCAAGCAGGATGTTCATCCCGCCGCAGACCGATTCCTTGGGGCGGGCGGCCGCCTGGGCGGGCGACAGCGTGCCTTGCTCGACCGAGGCGACGGCGATGTCGGTGGCTGCCTGTGCGGCGGGCAAGATGAACAGGCAGGTGTTGGCGGGTACGAGCGCGACCAGCGCGGCCTTGATCTGGAAGAAGCGCTGCCGCCGGTCGCCACCACGCGGGCCCATCCACACCCCGGTCACGGCCAGCAGCCACACTCCGGGCAGGGTCGGCCGGTGGCGATGATCCTGCGCCCGAACATGGCCGTGCCCACGTCGGCGCCCTGCATGAGGCTGGAGATCACGATGCAGGTGAGGATGCTGCCCAGAAACGGCGCCAGTGCGGGCAGATCCACGAGCTTGAGCAGCCTGGCCATTCCCAACCTCCCATGGTTCGCGGATCGCGGCGCGCGGACCACGGGCATTCGGAGCGACCTTGCGCCCCGGCCGCGTGGCACATGGCACCGCGGCAGGTGGCCACATGGTGCGGGAGGCGCGATGCGCGGCCTGTGGCGCAGCTCACTTGTGCTGGCGCGGGCCACGGGCCCGGATGCCACCGGCCGTCAGCGCCGCTCGATGCGGGTGTGGCCCGGCGCCAGACCATCGAGTGCGTACTCGCCCACGCGCGTGCGGACCAGGCGCAATGTGGGCAGGCCGACCGCCGCGGTCATGCGCCGCACCTGGCGGTTGCGGCCCTCGCGCAGCGTGAGTTCCAGCCATGCGTCGGGCACGCTCTTGCGGAAGCGCACCGGTGGATCGCGCGGCCACAGCCACTGCGGTGGTGCATCGAGCGCGCGTGCCCGCGCGGGCAGGGTCATGCCATCGTTGAGCTGCACTCCACGACGCAACGTCGCCAGCGCCGCATCATCGACCACGCCTTCGACCTGCACCAGATAGGTCTTTTCCTGCTTGTGACGCGGATCGGTGAGCCGATGCGCGAGCGCGCCATCGTCGGTGAGCAGCAGCAGGCCTTCGCTGTCGTGGTCGAGCCGTCCAGCCGGATACACGCCCGGCTGGGTCACGTAGTGCGCGAGCGTGGGCCGCGGCGGCGTGCTGCGGTCGGTGAACTGGCACAGCACGCCATGCGGCTTGTTGAGCAGGATCAGCATGCGGCCGGCGGCGACCGTCGGGCAGGCATGGGCCGCGGCGGCGGGGCGCAGGCACGCCCCGCCGTGGCGCGCGTCAGTCCTTGGTCTTGAAGATGCCGTCGCCCGCTGGCTTGACGAACTTGAGCGTCATGCGATCGGACTCGCCGATCGCCTGGTACTTGGCATGGTCCTGCTCGCCCATCGCAAAGGTCGGCGGCAGCGTCCACACGCCCTTGGGATGATCTTTGGTATCGGCCGGGTTGGCGTTGATCTCGCTTTGCGCCACCAGCTGGAAGCCGGCGTCGGTGGCGAGCTTGATCACGTAATCCTGCGGCAGGTAGCCGCTGTCCTTGACCTTGTCGAACTGCGCATCGGCAGCCGCGCGATGGTCGGCCACGCCGAGCGTGCCGCCCGGCTTGAGCACCTCGAAGAAGGCCTTGAACATCGCCGGCGCGGTGCCGCTCATGGCCCAGTTGTGCACATTGCGGAAGGTGAGCACGCTGTCGGCCGAGCCGGCCGGACCGAGCACGGGGGCCTTGGGATCGAACTCGACGAGGCCGACCTCGCCGAAGGCCGCCGCATCCTTCTGCAGCAGCGCGCGGTAGGCCTCGTTGCTGCTCTTGGCATAGTCCGAACTCGAATCGGCCGCGACCGCGGCGATGAGATGGCCGCTGTCCTTGAGGAATGGCGCGAGCACCTCGGTGTACCAGCCCGCGCCGGGCGTGATCTCGATGACCGTGTCGGTGGGCTTGACGCCGAAGAACTCGAGCGTCTGCTTCGGATGGCGGTACTGGTCGCGCGCCTTGTTGGTGTCCGAACGCCATTCGCCCGCGAGCGCGCGATCGAGCTTGCTCGCGGCGGCTTCCTGGGCGTTCTGCGGCGGCGTCGGCTGGGCCGGCTGGTCCAACTCGGGTGCCTTGACCGGGACATTGGCGGGCGGCGCCGGCGCATCGGTCGAACCACAGGCGGCCAGGGCGAGCGCGAGCGGCAACAGGCAAACGATCTTGTTCATGGTCGTTACTCCGCGAAAAGGCTGGACGGGGTGTGGTCCCGAGCCTAGCACAGCGCCCCGCGCCGGGCCGCTGCGCCAGCCATCGACGCGCCCTACAGCGCGGCCAGCGCCGCGTTGAACGTCGCGCTCGGCCGCATCGCCGTCGCCAGGCGTGCCGGATCGGGACGGTAGTAGCCACCGATGTCGACCGACTTGCCCTGCGCCGCATTGAGTTCGGCGACGATCCGGGCCTCGTTGTCACCGAGCGCCTTGGCCAGTGGCGCGAAGCGTGCCTTGAGTGTGGCGTCCTCGTCCTGCGCCGCGAGCGCCCGGGCCCAGTACAGCGCGAGGTAGAAGTGGCTGCCGCGGTTGTCCAGTTCGCCGACCTTGCGCGCCGGTGACTTGTTGTTGTCGAGGATCTGACCGTTGGCGGCGTCGAGCGCGCGCGCGAGCACGGCCGCGGGCTGGCTGCCATGGCGGTTGGCCAGGTGTTCGAGCGAAGCGGCCAGCGCGAGGAACTCGCCCAGCGAATCCCAACGCAGGTAGTCCTCGGCGAGGAATTGCTGCACGTGCTTGGGCGCCGAGCCGCCCGCGCCGGTTTCGAACAGGCCGCCGCCGGCCATCAGCGGCACGATCGACAGCATCTTGGCGCTGGTGCCCAGCTCCATGATCGGGAACAGGTCGGTGAGGTAATCGCGCAGCACGTTGCCGGTGACCGAGATCGTGTCCAGGCCCAGGCGGATGCGCTCGAGCGACAGGCGCGTGGCGGCCACCGGGTCGAGGATGCGGATGTCCAGGCCGCTGGTGTCGTGATCCTTGAGGTAGCGCTCGACCTTGGCGATGAGGGCGCGGTCGTGCGCGCGGGCCGGGTCGAGCCAGAACACCGCGGGCGTGGCCGACTCGCGCGCGCGCCGCACCGCCAGCGCAACCCAGTCGCGCACCGGCGCGTCCTTGGTCTGGCACATGCGGAAGATGTCGCCCGCCTGCACCGGCTGCTCAAGCAGCACCGTGCCGTCGACCGCGATCACCTTGACCACACCCGCCGCGGCGAGCTGGAAGGTCTTGTCGTGGCTGCCGTACTCCTCGGCGGCCTGGGCCATGAGGCCGACGTTGGGCACGCTGCCCATGGTGGCCGGGTCGAACGCGCCATGCTGCTTGCAGTCGGCGATCACGGTGGCATACACGCCCGCATAGCTGCGGTCGGGGATCAGCGCCTTGGTGTCCTGCAGCTGGCCCTGCGCGTTCCACATGCGGCCCGAGTCGCGGATCATCGCCGGCATCGATGCGTCCACGATCACGTCGCTGGGCACGTGCAGGTTGGTGATGCCCTTGTCGGAATTGACCATCGCCAGCGCCGGGCGCTGCGCATACAGCGCCTGGATGTCGGCCTCGATCGCCTCGCGCTGGGCGGAGGGCAGGTCCGCGATGCGCGCATACAGGTCGCCGATGCCGTTGTTGGGATCGAAACCGACCTGCTCCAGCAGCGCCGCGTGCGCCTGCAGCACGGGACGGTAGAACTCGCTGACCACGACGCCGAACAGGATCGGGTCGGACACCTTCATCATGGTGGCCTTGAGGTGCAGCGACAGCAGCACGCCGCTGCGCCGCGCGTCCTCGATTTGCGCGGCCACGAACGCGGCCAACGCGGCCCGGTCCATCACCGCGGCATCGATGATCTCGCCGGCCTTGAGCGCGGTGGCGGCCTTGAGCACCTGGCTGCTGCCGTCGGTGCCGAACCACTCGATGCGCACACTGGTGTCCGCATCGACCTGCGCCGACTGCTCGCTGCCGTAGAAGTCACCGGCCTGCATGCTCGCCACATGGGTGAGCGAGGCGCTGTCCCAAGCGCCCATGCGGTGCGGGTGCTTGCGTGCGTAACGCTTGACCGAAGCCGGTGCGCGGCGGTCGGAGTTGCCTTCGCGCAGCACCGGGTTGACCGCGCTGCCCTTGACCTTGTCGTAGCGCGCCTTGACCTGCCGCTGCGCATCGTCGCCCGGCTCGTCCGGATAGTCGGGCAACGCGTGGCCCTGCGCCTGCAGCTCGCGGATCGCGGCCTTGAGCTGCGGCATCGAGGCGCTGATGTTGGGCAGCTTGATGATGTTGGCCTGCGGCGTCTTGGCCAGCGCGCCCAGTTCGGCGAGGTCATCGGCCACGCGCTGTGCCGGCTGCAGGGACTCGGGGAACTGGGCGAGGATGCGGCCCGCCAGCGAGATGTCACGCGTTTCCACCGCGATGCCCGCGCTGCCGGCGAAGGCCTGCACGATCGGCAGCAAGGATTGGGTGGCGAGGAAGGGCGCCTCGTCGGTGAGCGTGTAGATGATGCTGGGCGTGTCGGACATGGGCGGGGTTCCGTCGGGTCGTCGTAGAAGCCGGGGCGCTCGTCGCGCGGGCGGCGCCGGCGGCGCCGCAAACCGCCTATTGTCGCGGTTTCGCGGCGCCGGGCAAAGGATCGTGCGGCGCGGCCGGCGGCCACCTGGCCCGGTCCACTGGCCAGGCCGCGAGCAGCATTCGCTGCGGCGCAAGAACGCGGGTCGGGCGCTTGGTGCTAGCTTGGCGCCACCATGGCGACGCCGGGGGCGTCATGCGCATAGGCATTGTGGTCGACGCGGCCTGCGATCTGCCGGTCCAATACCTGCAGCAACACCGCGTGGTGGTGCTGCCGATCCGCATCCACCTGGACGGGCAGACCCTGCTCGACCAGCGCGATGCCGCGGCGATCGCCCATTTCCTCGATGCCGGGCTCGGCGACCGCGGACATGCCGCCGAGACCGAGCCCTGTTCGGTGGAGGAGATCAGCGCGCTGTTCCTCGAACGGCTCGTGATCGATTACGACTGCGTGTTCTGCCTCACGATCTCGGCCACACGCAGCGGCATCCACGCCAACACCAGCCAGGCCAGCTTCGCGATCCTCAAGGACTATCGGCCGATCCGCCAGGCCGCGGGCGTGCCCGGGCCGTTCCTCATGCGCGTGATCGACACCGAGAACCTGTTCGCGGCGCAGGGCATCACCGCGGTCGAGGCCGTGCGCCTGCGCGCAGCGGGCGAGCATCCGGGCCAGATTCGCGAGCAGCTCGAGCTGCTGTCGCGCCAGACCTTTGGCTACATGTTGCCGCGCGACCTGTACTACCTGCGCGCGCGGGCACAGAAGAAGGGCGATCGCAGCGTCGGTTGGGTCAGCGCGGCGCTGGGCACCGCGCTCGACATCAAGCCGATCGTGCGCGCACACCGTGGCGACACCGGACCGGTCGGCAAGGTGCGTGGTTTCGAGCACGGCTGCGAGCTGCTGTTCGGCAACGCCGCGCGTGCGGTGCGCGGCGGTCTGCTCACGCCCACCGTGTGCGTGAGCTATGGCGGCGATCCTGCGCAGTTGCCGGCCCTGCCCGGCTACACGGCGCTGCGCGAGACCTGCGCCGAACACGACGTGGAGCTGTTCGCAAGCCCCATGAGCATCACGGGCATGGTCAATGTCGGCACCGGTGCGGTGCTGGTCGCCTTCGCCGCCCACGCGCACGAGTTCTCGATGACGCCCTGAGCCGGACGGTGACGCTGCGCGGCCAGCAAAAAGGCGCGGATCACTCCGCGCCTTGCTTGCGTGCCGGAATGCTGCCGGCGAAGGTCACTGCACGGTGAAGTCCTTGCTCGCGACCACCTTGCCGTCGAGCGAGATCTCGACCTTGTAGCTGCCCTTGGGCCAGCCGTCGGGCTTGGAGATGTGGAAGCTGGTCACCGCATCGCCGTTGGGCGCGATGGTTTGGCTCGACTCGTTGACGGTCTGGCCGTCGCCGAAGGTCCACTTGGCGTTGAGCACCGCGTTGGCGGCCGAGCCGGTGGTGGCGACCGCGGCATAGATCGTGTCGGTGGTGGCGAAGGTCGTGGCCGGCGTGGTCACCTTCTGGTCGGCGCCGACGGCATTGCCCAAGTCGACGGAGGCCACCGCCACGGGTGCGGGCGCCGGGGCCGGGGCGGGCGCGGGCGCCGCCGGGGCCGGGGCGGGAGCCGGTGCCGCGGGCGCAG
>QUBV01000072.1 GCA_014338185.1 Lysobacterales bacterium
CGCGGCCGACAATGCCCTCGCCGCCGCGTTCGCCCGCGCGCGGCAGCGCTGAAGGCCGCGCGCATCCGGGCACCCGGCCCGCGCGCAGCGCAGGGCCGGGCGTGACGCCAGCCGCCGGCAGGTGGGGCGCGCCCGCTGCGCGCATCTTCCCTGGCACGCAACCCGGCGCCTGTGTCCGTGGACTGGACTCTTATACGGCCAAAAGACCACGCCTGTGGTACAAGGGCGCGTGCGCCGCGGTGACGGAGGTGCGGGGCGGCTGGCACGCAAGTGCGTCAGCCTCGGTGCATGGTCCATCGGGTGACTGGCGCATCAGGCGACGATCGATCCACGACGACAGTGAGGTTGTCACATGCAAGCGATGCGACGGGACTGGCTACGCGTGGTGGTGCGGCTGGTGCTCTGGCCCGCCGTGATCGGACTGGGGTTCTTCGCGATCGTGCCCGACGGTTTTGAGATCGTGCGGTTGGCCATCGAAGGCCAACTGTTCCCCGCCACCCCGGCCCGGGAGCCGAGCGCGCCATCGCCCGCGCCGGTGGCGCCCGTGCTTGCCTCCGGCCCGGCTGCGGTGGACGCGCCCGTGCCGGCGTCACCGCACCCGCAGGCGGCGCACGACGGGCCCGCCATCCCGGTGGATACCCCGGCGGCAGAACCGGCCACGCCCACGCGCGACACCACCGCACCGGACCCCGCCCCGACCATCGATTCCGACCTCGCCGAGGTCGAAGCCGACGATGCGTCCGGCTTCGCGATCGAGGATCTGGTCGATGGGCCGGTCGATTGGAATGCCGATGATCTGCCCGGTCCGCCGGCCGAGGATGCCAACGGCATCCGCATCAAGACCACGGGTGGTCCGGAGTCGTACCAGGCGACCGGCAACGACCGGCCGCAAATGCGGGCCGCGGCGGTCCGCTTCTGCGAGAGTCTGCATGGCAAATTTGTGCCACACGATGGTACCGACACCGTCGCGTTCTTCGGCTGCACGACCCTGCACGACGCACAGGACCGGCTCGAGTGGAAACGATTGACGTGGCGCAAGCACGAGTTGCGCAACCACATGCGCGAGTGGGTGAGGCCACTGGGCGAGCGCAAGGCGACCCAGTTGCTGGAACTTCTCAACAAACTCGCGCGCAGGCACGTTCGCAGCGAGCTCTGGAGCGATGGCCCGACCCGGCTCGCGGAACTGCGCGCGCTGGTGGCCCGCTACGAATCGATGTGGCAGAAGGTGTACGCGGCCTTGCCGATGCCCGCCGGGCTGGATCGGGTCACCATCTCCTTCAGCAGCTTCTCGGCGGGGCCGCATTTCGAGAGCGTCAAGCGCGTGGAGACGTTTCTTGCCGAACAGGAACAGCGGCTTGGGCGCTCCATCGCGCGTCGCGAGGTGAGCTGGGGCCTGGAGGGGGAGTTCACACTGTGTTTTTCGCTCACGGAATTCGACGCGGCAGGCCAGGAACGCTTCGTGCGCGATGTGCTCGCGCTTCTAGCCGACACTGACCGTGCTGAGCTGGCCGAGTACAACTACTGCCCACGCGACCGCCGGGCGGGCATGCGGTGACAGCCTGTGGCCCCCGGGCTCTAGCCTCACCCGGGGTCGGGCGCCAAGCGGGCACGCGCATGCCCGACATGCGCGAGCGCCTGCGATGTCAGGCCGCGCTGCGCGTCGAGGCCGATGCCACGCTGTCGAGCCTGGATGTGCCGATCCTGTACCTGCAGGCCGCGCACGACCGCGTCGTGGCCGCTGCCGCCGCACGCCGCATCGCCGCGGTCGCGCGCCGGGCGTGCGTGAAGCAGGTCGCCGGACCACACTTCCTGCTGCAGGTGGTGCCCGCCGCCTGTGCGCGGGAAGCGCGCCGCTTCATCCACGACCATTCGCCGCCGGAGGCGGATCACTGAGTCGCGGCGGCCCTGGCATCGTCCGCGACCCGTGGCGACACTTTCCCTCGCGACCGGGTTCGGGCATCGTGCGGCGCCAGCCCCTGCAGCACGACCGGATGCCGCCCATGCCCAAGACCTATCGCGCGACCTGCCACTGCGGCCGTGTCGTGGTCGAGGCGGAACTGGACCTGGGCGCGCCCAGCTACCGCTGCAACTGCTCGATCTGCCGGCGCACGCGCTTCTGGCCCGCGATCGCGCGCGCCGACGGTTTCCGCCTCGTCGCGGGCGAGGACGAGCTCACGCGCTACACGTTCGGCGCACACCGCAACCACCACTACTTCTGCCGCCACTGCGGCGTGCGCGTGTTCGGCGTCGGCAACGACACGCCGATCGGCACGATGTACGGCATCAACATCGGCTGCCTCGTGGACGTGCCGGACGCCGAACTCGCGCGCATTCCGGTCACGCGCGTCGACGGCATGCATGACCGCTGGGACAGCGCGCCCGAACACGGCGCGCACCTGTAGCCGGGTCGGCCGCGCGCCAGGAGTGGGCCGGGCCTGGAAGCCGCGGCGCTCAGCCGCGCGTGCGCGCCTCGCCGCGTGCGATCTCGACCAGTGCGTTGAGCGCATCGCTCGCGGTGAAGATGCCGAGCATGCGACCGTCGGCCTCGATCACGATCGCGCTGCCGACCTTGCGCTCGGCCATGGCGTAGGCGACCTCGTCGAGGGAAGCGCGCGCCGACACCGTGAGCGGGTCGGTGGCCATGATGTCCGCGGCACACACCTGCAGCTTCTCGGCCACGCTCAACCCCGCCACCGCGCGCACGTCGCGGTCGCTGACCACGCCCACCACGCGTTCGCCGCGCAGCACCGGCAGGTGGCGCACGCCATGCTGGTCCATGAGCCGCTGCAATTCCTCGATGCCGGTCTGTTCGACTGCGGTGACCGGATCGGGCGTGGTGAACTCTTCCACGGAAACGTCGATGCGCTGCATGTCGGGACTCCTGTTGTGGACGTGGCGGACAAGGGCTCGCGGGCGCTGCGACCGACCGGCGCCCGCCTTGCCGGTATGGGGGCGGTGTCGGGCACAGTCCAGCCCTGGCCGGCGGCAGCCGGCACGGCCTGCACTAGACTGGTGCAATGGTGGATCCGACCCCTCAGCAGCCGCAGACGCCCAGCATGTTCGAGCTGGGCGCGACGCCGATGGCGCGCGTCGAGGCCACGCTCGTGCTGGGCGCGCTCAACCCCGCGCTGCGCGACTGGCTCGGACTGGACCCGGCGGGCCAGCCCCCGATCGCGCTGGCGGCGTTGGACGCGCAGCCGCCGGCGCTGGTCGATGCCGCGCGCCATGCGCTGGAACAGCAGCGCCGGGTGTGGTTGCGCGAGGCGCGCCTGCGCGGTGCGCGGGCCGACCGCAGCGCCGATGTCGCGCTCACTCCCATGGGCGAGGCGCTGTTGCTGGAGCTGCTGCCGGTCGTGCGCGACAGCGGCACGGGGCTGCGCCTGTCGGAAACACTGCGCGGCTTCGCCCACGAGGTGCGCGGGCCGCTGGCCGGCATGCGCGGCGCCGCGCAGTTGCTGGCGCGGCACGCCGCCGATGACCGGCAGCGCGAACTGGCCGAACTCGTCGTCGCCGAATCCGACCGCCTCGCCGCACTCGCGCAGCGCCTGCTCGACACCGGCGGCAAGCCGCATCTGGCACCGCACAACATCCACGAGATCCTCGAGCGCGTGGCGGCACTGGCCGCTGCCGACGATGCCCGGCTGCACCTGCGCCGCGACTACGATCCGAGCCTGCCGCCCGTGCGCGTGGCCGCCGACCGCATGCAGCAGGCGCTGCTCAACCTCGCGCGCAACGCGCAGCAGGCCGGCGCCCGCACGCTCACGCTGCGCACGCGCATCGAGCGCGGCGCGCGTCTGGGCGGGCAGGCGCGCATGGCGCTGCGCATCGATGTGGCCGATGACGGTTGCGGCGTGCCCGCGAACCTGGCCGCCAGCGTGTTCGAGCCCTTGGTGTCGGGCCGTGCCGAGGGCAGCGGCCTCGGCCTGGCGATCGCGCGCGAGATCGCGCGCGAGCACGGCGGCGAGCTCGATTTCGTGAGCCGGCCCGGCGCGACCGTGTTCAGCCTGCTGCTGCCGGTGGCCGCATGAATGCCGCGCCCGCCCGGGTGTGGATCGTCGAGGACGATCGCAGCCTGCGCCTCGTGCTCGCGGCCGCGCTGCGCGAGGCCGGACACGCGGTGCGCGAGTTCGCCGACGCCGAGGCGGTGGTCGCCGCGCTGTCGGGCGAGGTGCCCGATGTGCTGTTCAGCGACGTGCGCATGCCCGGTGCCGACGGCCTCAAGCTGCTGCAGCGTCTGGCGCTGCTCGCGCCGCAGCTGCCGGTCGTCATGATGAGCGCATACACCGACATCGCGACCACCGCGGCCGCCTATCGCCACGGTGCGTTCGACTACCTGCCCAAGCCGTTCGACCTGGATCTGGCGCTGGCCGCGGTGCGGCGCGCGCTGGCGCAGCAGGCGCCCGCACCCGTGGCGCCGCCGCCCGCGCCGCCCGCGCCCGCGCTGCTCGGCCACAGTGCGCCCATGCGTGAGCTGTTCCGCGCGATCGGGCAGGTGGCGGCCAGTGGTCTGGGCGTGCTCATCGTCGGCGAGACCGGCACCGGCAAGGAACTGGTCGCACGCGCGCTGCACCGCGAGAGTGCGCGCTCGGCGCAGCCGTTCGTCGCGCTCAACACCGCGGCGATCCCGGCCGAACTGCTCGAATCGGAGCTGTTCGGCCACGAGGCCGGCGCGTTCACCGGCGCGACGCGGCGCCATGCGGGGCGTTTCGAGCAGGCTGCGGGCGGCACGCTGCTGCTGGACGAGATCGGCGACATGCCGCTTGCGTTGCAGACGCGGTTGCTGCGCGTGCTCGCGGCGGGCGAGTTCTACCGCGTCGGCGGCCGCGAACTGTTGCGCGCGGACGTGCGCGTGATCGCGGCCACCCACCAGGACCTCGATGCCAATGTGGCCGCGGGCGAGTTCCGCGCCGACCTGCTGCACCGGCTCGACGTGGTGCGGCTGCAGGTGCCGGCGCTGCGCGCGCGCGGCGAGGACGTGCCGCTGCTGGCCGCGCAGTTCCTCGCCGCCGCCTGTGCCCAGGCCGGCGTCGCCGCCAAGAGCTTCGCGCCGGCCGCGCTGGAGGTGCTGCGCGGCCACCACTGGCCGGGCAACGTGCGCGAGCTGGAAAACCTGTGCCGGCGCCTGGCGGTGTTGTCGGCCGCGCGCCGCATCGAACGCGAAGAGGTGGCGGCCGCGCTCGGTGCCCGTGCCGCGGTCGCCGGCGCCACCGGCGAGGACTGGGAAAGTGCACTGCGCGCGTGGGCCGCGGCGCAGCTGGCCGCGGGTGCGGCCGACGTGCACCGGCATGCACGCGCGCGCCTGGACGCGGTGTTGCTGCAGGCCGCGCTCGACGCGCATGGCGGCCATCGCCAGCATGCGGCCGCCGCGCTCGGGCTCGGTCGCAACACGCTCACGCGCAAGCTCGGCGCCAAACGCCGGCCGCGCAAGTCCTGAGGCACTCGCGGCACCGGCGCGGGCCCGCTATCGTCACCGGCTGCGTCCCCACCGGAACCTGCCCATGACCGCTGCGATCCACGTACGCGCCGCCGTGGCGGCGGACCTGGACTTTCTCGTCGACTGCAATGCCGCGATGGCACTCGAAACCGAGCAGCGGACGCTGGACCGCGCGCTGCTCACGCGTGGCGTGGCCGCGTTGTTCGCGCAGCCGCAGCGTGGCTTCTACCTTGTCGCCGAGCGCGCCGGTGCGCGCGTGGGCTGCGTGCTCGTCACCCATGAATGGAGCGACTGGCGCAACGGTGACTGGTGGTGGCTGCAGAGCGTGTATGTGGTGCCGGCGGCGCGCCGCGGCGGCGTGTTCCGCGCGCTGCATGGCGAGGTCGCGCGGCGCGCCCGGCTCGATCCCGGGGTGGTCGGCCTGCGACTGTACGTGGAGCGCGACAACCGTGCCGCGCAGGCCACCTATGCCGCGCTGGGCCTGCGCGATGCGGGCTACCTCATGCTTGAGGCGGCCCATCCCGGCGCGGGTACCTGCGCCTGAGGCCATCGCCCGGGGACGGGACTGCTACCATGGCCGCCCCGTTGGCCTGCCACACGCGATGTCCGCACTGAACCTGAGCAACGCCCACCTCTCGGTCGCCGAGGCGGCCGGACCGGTGGCCTTGACCCTGCGCGTGGAGGTGGTCGACGACGTCGTGTTCGATGTCGACGTGTCGCTGGACATCAGCGCCGCCGAGGGTGGCGCGCCGGTGCTGCATGCGCAGCTCGCCGCGGCGGGTTGGGACGTGAGCTGGCTGCCACGGGGCCACTACGAGATCCATGCGCTGGCGCCGCGCCTGGCGCTGGCCCCGGGGCGCTACTGGTTCGACGTTGCGCTGTGGCATCGCCTGGCCGGCACCACGACCAAGGCAGGACAGCTGCGCCTGGAGGCGAGCGTGACCGCGGGCGCGGCCGGGGCGCTGGAGTTTTCCTGGCAGCTGCGCAGCCTGCCCGGCACGCCGGCACTTGAGCAGTTGTCCTGGCGCGCCGGCCCGCAGGGCTGGTTCTTCAAGCACTTCGACCACGCCGCGCGCACCACCGCCAGCTACCTGCTCGGCGACTCGCCGCTGCTGCGTGGGCGCATCCTCGACGTCGGTTGCGGCGATGGCATCACCGACCTGGGCATCGCCTTGCGCTGGCAGCCACAGGAACTGGTCGGCATCGATCCGTTCCGCGGCTACGAACGCCTGCCGCAGGTCCTCGCGCAGACCGCGCTGGCAGGGCTGGCGCTGCCGCCGTGCCTGCGCTTCCTCGACGCCAGCGCCAATGCGATCCCGTTTGCCGACGATCATTTCGACGTGGTGGTGTCGTGGGGCTCGCTCGAGCACATCGTCGGCGGATATGCGCAGGCCCTGCGCGAAATCCGCCGCGTGCTGCGTCCGGGCGGCTTGCTCATGGCGCATCCGGGATTGTTCTACTCGGACATCGGCAATCACCTGGGTGAGTTCCGTTTCGCGCGCGAGGAGCCCTACGTGCATCTCAAGCGCCCGCGCGAATGGCTGCGCGAGCAGGTGCTGCAAGGTGATCTCACGCGCATCGACCGCTGTGGCGACGATGCCACGCCGCAGCAGTACTGGCAGTGGTTCACCGAACTCAATCCGATCACGGTTGCGGGTTTCGAGCGCGAGTTGCGCGAGCTCGGCTTCGAGCCGTGGCGTGTGGCGCTGCGCACGCACGAGCGCGTCGAGTACACGCCGCAACTGCAGGGGCATTCATTCGTCGATCTCGCGGTCGGCGAGCTGTACGTGTCGGCGTGGAACCGCAAGTGAGCGTGTGGCGGCGCAGGCTGCTGGACTGGTGGATCCTGTATCTCGCGCCGTGGTTGCCCTCGCGCCTGCCGTGGCGCTGGGCCTATCGTTGTTACCGGCTGTTCGCGCGCTGCCAGTGCATGTATGGCGAGCCCGCGCGCGCGGCCACCGCGATCGCGCCGCAGTACCTGCCCATCTCCGACCCCGTGGCGTTCGCGCACGATGTGCGCAGCGTGTGGCTGCTCGATGCGGTCGATCTGGCCCTGTCGCGCGGGCGACCGCCCGATCACCTGCCCGCGCACGTCACGGTCGACGGTGACTGGCCGGAGCAGGGCCCGTTTGTCGCGGTCGGCTTCCATCATGCGGCTGCGCTGTGGGCGTTCCATGACCTGCGTCGGCACGGCCGCCGGGCGGCGATGGTGCTGGCGCGGCTGGACGCGCAGCAGGCGCGTTCCCATCCGGTGCGCCATCGCTACGCGCGTGCGCGCATCGCCGAGCTGGAGCGCATCGGGGGTGAGCCGAGCATCCTGCGGCCGGGCGTGCGCGACCGCGTGCTCGCGGCGCTGGCGCGCGGCACGGTCGTGATCAACCTGCTCGATGTGCCGCCGCGGCTCGCGCCGCGCGGCCAGCATCCGGTGCCGTTGCTCGGCCAGCCGGCAAGCCTGCCCGTGGGCGCGCTCGAACTCGCGCGTGCGGCCGGCGTGCCCGTGGTGCCGTACTGGATCGATCTGGACCTGGCCGGCGGACGACGCCGACTCGTGATCGGTGCGGCGCGCGAAGTGGCCGCCGTCGACGATGTGCTCGCGGAGCTGGCCGAGCTGCTCGACCGGCTCATCCGCACGCAACCCGCGGCCTGGCACATGTGGCACGAATGGCCGGCCTGGCTGCAGGCCGCCGCGCCTTTGCATGCCCCGGCGGGCACGGACCGCGCGCAGCCCAGCGTTTCTTAACAAACCCGATGGCAACGGTTAGGCTGTCCGGCAGCGATCCTTCGGCAGGGATGAGGTACATGAACCAGCTTCCGCGTCGCGCGGGCATCATCGGCGGAGTGCGCATCCCGTTCTGCCGCAACAACACGGCCTACGCCGAGGTTGGCAACTTCGGCATGGCGGTCAAGGTACTGGGTGCGCTGGTCGAGCGCTTCGGTCTGCATGGGCAGGAACTGGGCGAGGTCGCCTTCGGCGCGGTCATCAAGCATGCTTCCGACTGGAACCTCGCGCGCGAGGCCACGCTGTCCTCGGGCCTCGCGCCGACCACGCCCGGGCTGACCACCGCGCGCGCCTGTGGCACCTCGCTCGACAATGCGATCCTCATCGGCAACAAGATCGCGCAAGGGCAGATCGAGGCCGGCATCGCCGGCGGCAGCGACACCACCAGCGACGTGCCGATCGTGTACTCGCGCGCGTTGCAGCAGCGCCTGCTCGCGGTCAACCGGGCGAGAACGCCGCTGGACAAGCTCAAGGCCGCGCTGCGCGGCTTCTCGCTGCGCGAGCTCAAGCCCTCGTTCCCGGGCGTGGCCGAGCCGCGCACCGGCAAGTCGATGGGCGACCACTGCGAACTCATGGCGCGGCAGTGGCAGGTATCGCGCGCGGACCAGGACCGCCTCGCGCTGGAGAGCCACCACAAGCTCGCCGCGGCCTGGGAGCGTGGCTTCTTCACGGACCTCGTGGTGCCGTTTCGCGGCGTCGAGCGCGACAACGTGCTGCGCCCGGACACCACGCTGGAGAAGCTCGCCGCGCTCAAGCCCGCCTTCGACCGCAGTTCGGGCCAGGGCACGCTCACCGCGGGCAACTCGACCGCGCTGTCCGATGGCGCCGCGGCGGTGTTGCTCGCGAGCGATGCATGGGCGGCCGCGCACGGGCTCAAGGTGCAGGCCTATCTCACCCACGCGCGTGTCGCCGCGGTCGACTTCGTGCATGGCGAGGGCCTGCTGATGGCGCCCACGGTCGCGGTGCCGCGCATGCTGGCCGAAGCGGGCCTCACGCTGCAGGATTTCGACTTCTACGAGATCCACGAGGCGTTCGCGGCGCAGGTGCTGTGCACGCTGCGCGCCTGGGAATCGGCCGACTACTGCCGCGACCGGCTCGGCCTGGACGCGCCGCTGGGCCACATCGACCCGGCCCGGCTCAATGTGAACGGCTCGAGCCTTGCCGTTGGTCATCCGTTTGCCGCCACTGGTGCACGCATCCTCGCCACCTTGGCCAAAATGCTGGAAGATCGTGGTTCGGGGCGCGGCCTCGTGTCGATCTGCACCGCCGGCGGCATGGGCGTGACAGCGATTCTGGAACGGCCTTGATGGCGCGACCGAGCAGGCGGGGGGCGGTATGGCGAGCGGAAGTTATGCACTGGTGCTGACCGGCGAGATCCTGCCGGCCTTCAATGCCGAATCGGTGTGGCCGCGGCTGGCAGCCTGGCTGCGCCTCGATCCGGCCAAGCTGCAGAGCCAGCTCGTCGCGCGCGCGCCGCTCACGATCAAGCAGGGCGACGACCTGGGCAAGCTGCAGACGCTGGCCGCGGGCATTGCCGCGCTCGGCGCCGAGGCCGAGATCTGCGCGCCCGACAGCCACGGCGACCTGTTTGTCGTGCTGGGCGGGAAGGCCCGCGGACCGATGCCGCGCGTGTTCGTCGACGACCGCATCGAGCGCGGCCTGTGGGCGCGTTCGGTGCAGGTGGCCGACGTCGGCAGCAGCACTTGGCAGGCCTATGGCGAGCGCGCCGACTCGGCGCCGCCGCCGCCGCCGGCCGACGAACAACCCGCGCAGGCGTTCGATGCCGAAGTCGACAGCGTGCGCGACACCCTGCGCAGCTACCGCCCGACCGCGACCGCCGACGCGGGCCACAGCCTCGCCGGCGCCGGCACCGCGACCACCGACGCGCTGGGCGCGCTGCCGCTGCCGCCGGGGGCGACGATCCATGCCGGGTTCTGGCGGCGTTGTGCGGCGCTGGGCATCGACGGCCTCATCATCGGCGTGGTGGTGGCTGCGCTGGAGGCGGCGTTCATGGCCGGGTCGATCGGCATGCTCACCGCGCATGAGCGCGGTGCCGGCTCGATCGCCGGCCTGCTGTCGATGCTCATGCTGATGTTTGCGCTGGTGTTTCTGGGCCAGTGGCTGTACTTCGCGCTGTTCGAGGCCAGTGCGATGCAGGCCACGCCGGGCAAGCGCGCCATGGGCATCAAGGTGGTCGGCGAGACCGGCCAGCGCATCGGCTTTGGCCGCGCCAGCGGCCGCTACTTCGGCAAGATCGTGTCGGGCATGATCTTCAACATCGGCTACGTGATGGCCGGCCTGAGCGCGCGCAAACAGGCGCTGCACGACCTCATGGCCGGCACCCTCGTGGTGTTCCGCGAGGTCGAGCCCGGTCGGTCCGCGCCGGCACAGCGGCCGCCGATGCCGTGGTACGGCTGGATCATCAACCTGCTCATGTTCGGCCTGCCGATCGCGATCATCGGCGTGGCGATGTTGCTCGCAGGCGGCTCGTCGGGACTGCTGTCGGAGCTGTCCACGCACTGAACGCACAAGGGCCGCTGGTGCGGCCCCTGTCGTCGGCTCATGGGCGCGCGCGGCTCAGCTGCGGAACGAAAACAGCGTGGGCTTCCAGCCACCGCTGGCGTGGTAGCTCTGGCCGCGGCGCTTGCGCATGCGGTCGATCAGCTCGACGCGACGTGCCTCGGCCCATTCGATCCGCTGGGTCTTGAGCGTGGCCGGGTCGACGCCGCGTGCGGCGGCTTCGCGGTTGCGGAAATCGACGAAGTCCTCGTAGGCCTCGATCTCGTAGCGCAGCTCGCGCACGCACAGCTCGATCATGATCGCGTCGTCGAGGAAGCCGAGCACGGGCACGGTGTCGGGGATGATGTCCTGCGGATTGGCGAAATAGGTCAGGCACGCAAGCACGCGCTGCCTGTCCTCGTCCGGCAGCGCGAAGCCCTCGTCGTCGACCATCTCGATCATCTGCGCGAGCCGGTGCAGGCGCTCGGCGATGAAGTCGGGCACCTTGACCTGGTCTCCCGCCTTGAGCAGCTTGCCGGCGGCTTCGGCGACCTGTCGTGGAGTCAGCTGCTTGGTGTCCTCCTGTGCCTTCTTCATCGCATCGATGAAGTGCTGCAGGTCGGCATCGCCGAGTTCGATCGTTATGGCCAGTGCCATGGCAAGACTCCCGGGACAAGAGCGCGAAAGACTAGCCAGCCGGGCCCGCGCCCGTCAATGACCGGCTACAGGATGCCGACCAGTCCCGCGCCGAACGCGGTCACGATGCGCGTGTAGATGGTCTTGAGCGGCAGGTCCACCTCGGGGAAGTCGCCCACGTCCTCGTGGCAGGCGTAGAACTGCGGGTCGTCGGGTGGCGAGGGCGCGCAGCCTGGCTTGAGCTCGAAGCTGGACGCATAGCGGAACGGCCACAGGTCGAACAGCGGCAGGGCGGTGGACACGTCGCCGATGGACTCGTTGATGCGCGCGAGTACGCCGCCGCGCTGGCGCGGCGCGATCACCCAGGCATTCTGCGGCGCCGCATCGAGCAGGATCGCCGCGCGCACGCGTGCGGCCAGCGCCGCATCGTCGATGATGAATCCCGATTCGGTGTTGTAGTCGTCCGAGCGCGGATCGAAGTTGTGCGAGCCGATGATCGTGGTGCGCTCGTCGATCACCAGCGATTTGGCGTGCAGGCCCAGGCGCACGCCGCTGCGCTTGAGCGGGGCCTGGGCATAGCGCTGGTAGCGGCCACGGTTGGCGCCGCCCGACAGCGCGTCGTAGTCGGCCACGAACTGCGCGGCGTCGGCCGGGAACGGCTTGAATTCGTGGATGCGGAAGCCGTAGCCACGCAGGTAGCGCTTCTTGTACTTGTACGACAGCGCGTAGACATAGAACGCGTCGGTGGCCGCCAGCGAATTGGTCGACACGATCACGTCCACGGGCGTGCTGCGCTGGTGCAGCGCGCGAAACACCTTGCGCGCGGGCCGGCTGAGCACGAGGTAGGGCGTTTCCAGCACGATTTCGCGCTGCGCCTGCGCGAGCAGGCCGCCGATGCGCGCGGTGAGCGCGCGCAGGGCCGGGTCGTCGGCACGCTCGGTCTTGCCCGGCGCGTCGGAGAAGTAGTCGACCACACCGATGCGCAGCATGCGCCGGGCCAGCGCGGCCAGCGCGGTGGCATCCAGCGCGCGCCGGCGCAGCGCCTCGATGCGCGCGGCGTCGACACCGGCCGGCATGGCCAGGTCCTGTGCCGCCAGCGGCTCGCGCATGATGCGTGCGTTGACGTCGTTGAGGCGGGTGAGCGGTACCGCGCGCGGATGGGCCCAGAAGCGCTCGAACGAGGCCTGCATCTGCGCGCCCGCGTGCGGGCCGATCACCAGCAGCTCGCGGTCGCGGTAGTCGAACTGCTGGTCCCAGTCGAAGTAGCGGTTCTCGTAGTTGCGTCCGCCCGCGATGCCGATCTCGCCATCGACGAGGAACAGCTTGTTGTGCATGCGCTGGTTGAAGCGCGAGAAGCAGCACAGCAGGCTGGCCGCGAACTCGACCGGCTGGGTCACCGCCTCGTCGAAGGTGGGGTTGTACAGGCGGAACTCGAGGTTGGCGTGGGCGCGCGCGATGCGCGCGAGCCAGTCGACATCGTCGAGCGCGAACAGCTGGTCGGCAAGGATGCGCACCTTGACCCCGCGCCGCGCCGCCTGGATCAGCTCATCGAGCACGAGCCAGCCGGCGTCGTCCTCGGCCCAGATGAAGGTCTGCACGTCGATGCTGTGGCGCGCGGCGCGGATCAGGTGCACGCGCAGGAGCAGCGCCTCGTTGCCCTGTTCGAGCGCATCGGCGTAGTGCACCGGCGCCTCGGCGCGGCTGTCGCTGCGCGCGCGTCGGGCCAGTTCGGCGTAGGCCGATGCGATCGCACAGTGGTCGCTGCGCGTGCAATCGAGCTGCTGCGGCCGTTCCAGCGCGACGCGCGCCGCCGCCTGGCGCGCGAGCGGGCGGTTGACGCCGCAGCCGGCCAGCAGCACGGCTGCGAGCAGCCACGCCAGGCACGCCAGCCAGCGCGTGGCAGACCGGGCCACGGGCGTGCTCATCCTGCGGTCAGGGTCTCGTGCGCCGGATCTCCCTGCAGGTAGATGCGCAGGTCCAGTTCGACCTTGTCGGCGAGCGTCGCGCGGTGCGAGTCCATGCCGAATTGCGAGCGGCGGATGCTGCCGTTGATGCGCAGCGGGCAATCGTAGGCGGGCCTGGCGCAGTCGGCGGGCAGCAAGGTGAAGCGCACCGGTTGCTCGATGCCGCGCACGGTGAGCCGGCCGGGCAGGTCACCGCCATCGCGCAGGCGCTGGCGGGCGAAGCTGTCCGAGGTGAAGCTGATCCGCGGGTGCCGCGCGACATCGAAGAACTCGGGCGACCTGGCCAGGTTCTCGTAGCGCGCACTGGCCATGCGCAGGCTGGCCGCATCGACGCGCGCGGCCACACGCACGCTGTCGTGGAAGCGGTCGCGCCGCACATCGCCCTCGATGCGGCCGAACGTGCCGTTGACGCCGAGCAGCCAGATCACGCGCACGCGGAAGCCGCCGCTGGAGCGCTGTGCGTCCAGTTGCAGCAGGTCGCCGCCGTGCTCCTGCGCGGCCACCGCGGGCACGCCGCCAAGCGTGAGTGCAAGCAGCAGCAGTGTGGCGGTGCGGGTCATCGCGGTGCAGGGTCAGGGCCACCAGAAATGGCGCACGCTGGCGCTGCCCGGCTCGATCTCGCCGGGTGGCAGGCTCAGCCATGCGACCGCACCCGGTGGCATGCCGCGACCGCCGTCGGAGCTGCCGCTGCTCAGCAGCGCCACCAGCGTTTCGAAGCCGGGGTTGTGGCCGACCAGCAGCAGGCAGGGCGTGTGTGCATGCTCGTCGAGCACGCGCAGCAGCGTCGCCGGGGTGGCCTCATAGATGCGCTCGTCGGCGCGCAGGTCGGTGCAGTCGAGCGCGGCTGCGAGGTGCTCGCCGGTCGCGCGCGCGCGCTGCGCGGGCGAGCACAGCAGGTAGGCGGGTGCGGCGCCGTGTTCGCGCAGCCAGGCGCCGGCGGCGGCGGCGGCGGCCTCGCCCGCGGCGGTGAGCGTGCGCGCGAGATCGCCCTGCGCGGAGGTGGCGTGGTTCGCCTGGGCGTGGCGTACGAGGATGATGTCGCGCGTGCTCATGCTTGGGTTCCCGGCCGGCAGGCGTGGATGATGCCGCAATCGGCATGGCCATGGGCAATCCCGAACGGGCCGGCGCCGGCGCGGGCTGGACGCGGGTAC
>QUBV01000073.1 GCA_014338185.1 Lysobacterales bacterium
CACACCACCGTGCCGGCGGCCTTGGCGATGGTCGCGGTGGCATCGTCGCTGGCGCTGTGATTGGTGCCGTCGCATTCGGCGTGTACCGGATAGCTGCCCGCATCCGGGCCGATGGTCGACGGCGTGACGGTGCAGTTGACGCTGCCCGGATTCATCGTCGCGCTGATCGTCGGCGTGCTGCCGTCGTAGGTGAAGTTCAGCGTGCCCCACACCACCGTGCCCGCGGCCTTGGCAATCGTCGCGGTGGCATCGTCGCTGGCGCTGTGATTGGTGCCGTCGCATTCGGCGTGCACGGCGTAGCTGCCGGCATTGGGCCCGACTGTGCCCGTCACCACGCAGGCCGTGCCGTCTTCGGCGAGCGTTGCGGTCACCGTCGGCGTGCTGCCGTCGTAGGTGAAGTTCAGCGTGCCCCACACCACCGTGCCGGCGGCCTTGGCCACCACCACGCTGCCGCTGCCGGTCACGTTGTAGGCGCTGCTCACGCAGGTGGCCGATACGCTGTGCGTTCCGGCGTTGGTGAGGGTGGCGGGCGTCACGATGCAGGTCGCGTCCGGATCCTCCGCGAGCGTGGCACTGATCGCATGGGGATTGCCGTCATAGGTGAACGCGGTCGGCGTGAACGTGATGGTGCCGGTGGTGATCGGCGGATAGCCGTACAGCACGTTGCCCACGGCCGTATCACTGGCGTTGTGCTTGTCGTAGGTCTTGGCCCAGACCGCATTGAACTGGGCCAGGCTCATGCTTGGCATGTAGATGCCGCCGAAGCTGTTGCCGACGGCATTCACGTCCCAGCGGAAGGGGCGCTTCTGGCTGATCGAACTGCCGTTGGTGCCATTGGTGTAGTCGATGCCGCGGCCGATCGCGTAGCCGGTGCCGCCGTTGCAGCCGCCGGACGTACTGGCATGGTTGCGGCCGGTGCAGGTGCGGTCATCGAGCGCGATGTACCAGCCGATGCCGGCGGCGAAGTCATTGGCGTCGGCCAGCTGGCTGCCGCCGACGATGGCCTTGGTGAAGCTCGAGGCGCCGCTGGCATCGTTGTCGTTGACGAACAGGATCGCCTTGCCCTTGTTGCCTGCCGTCGCACCGTTGGCGAGGAAGGTATTGGCGCGGATGGTCACATCGAACGGATGCGGCGCCGGCGGGGCGCCGGTCTGCAAGGCCCAGTTGCCGACCACGATGGCGCGGAAGTCGCTCTGGTTGGCCAGCGGTTCGAAGGTGTTGTCCTGGATCGTGACGCCGGGTCGGTTCTGCACCCACAGGCCGCTGTACTGCTGGCGGAATCCGGTGAATGCGTTGCCTTCGATCACCGTGCCCGCCGCGCTGAGGCTTTTCACGCTGACCAGATGGGTATCCGAATCATCGCCCCAGGTCTGCGACATCACGAAGTGGTTGTTGGCGATCCGGGTCGGCTCGGACAGGTTGGCGCCGCCGGAGATGTACAGGCCGAGCCGGCCGAAGGTCCAGTTTTCCTCGATGTGGAACACGCGCTGCGCGGGTGGATTGGCGGCGCTCGCATTGGGTTTGAGCGTCATGTCCATCGTGCTGGCCGCAGTCTGGTTGCGCAGGTACAGGCCCACGCTGTTCTGCATGCCGATCGCGTACTTGGGCGCCGATGCGGTGAAGATGCTGCCCGGCGTGGGCTCGACCACGTTGCCGTCCACGGTCACGAACTCGCCCACGCTGCGCGTCTCTCCTGCTGGCACCGAGCTGTTGGTGCCCGCACTCATGTTGACGCTGATGCCCACGCCCGACGCACCGCTGACGGTCTTGATGTAGTTGTTGACCAGCTCCAGGCCGCGCACCGCGCCGGTGGCGACGATGCCCTCCTTGGCGCGTGCCTGCGCCATTTCGATGTACAGGTTCTCGATGCGCACGTTGGCGACATCGCGCACCCAGATCATGCCGCTGGTGCCGCTGGCGACATTGGCGCTGGCGGCCTTGAGCACCGAGGCGTTGGCCGCCTTGTTGTCGAGGGTGCCGTGAGCGACCTGTCCGGGCCCGGGCGGCGTCGCATAGGGTTGGGCGAACGGACTGTTGTCGCCGATCAGGCGCAAGCCCTCGGTCTGGATCACGATCCGGTTGCTGGAAAACGCATAGTCGCCCTGGGCCACGTGCACGGTGTCGTACGGCGCGGCCACGTCGATCGCGCCCTGGATCGTGCACGGCGAAGCCTGGCTGCACAGGCTGCCGCCACCCGTGGGCGCGGCATACCAGTCGGCCGCCAGCGCCAAGCCGGCGCATGACAAGGCCGCAGCGCCACACAGCGCGCGCAGCGCGTGCCTGAACCATGCCGAGCCGGTCATCCGCGGCCGCGCATCGCACGAATCGCCCGATGACGCCTGGCTGGCCACGCGCGGATGGCACGCCATCCCGCTCATGATGCTGCTGTTGTCCATGTCCATCTCCCCTGATTGACGCCGGCGTCGTACCCGACCCAGCCACCACAACCACGACCAAGCCAGCGGCGCGCCGACGGCTCGTCACCCGGGCCGGCGGTGCAGCGGCTGCCCCCAAGGCCCGCCGCCGGCCGACTCCACTGGGCGGCCGCGTCTGCCGGCCGGCGGAGGGGGCATGGCCACGCCCATGCCGTCATGGCGGACACGGGCGGGTCGTGCAATCGGCGCGGCGACCCCTGCCGCCGCGCCGCGTTCCTTCAGTGCCGCGTGAACAATTCCACCGGCAACGGACCGCCGCCGCCCACGGCCAGCGACAGGTCCGCCTGGGCGCCGACCAGGCTCAGGCGCGAACCCAGCAGCACCAGCGCCACGTGTTCGCCATCGAGCACGCTCCACGCACTGGCCTGGTCACCCGCGAGCAGCCGCACCAGCACCAGCTTGCCGATCGCGATCGCCTCCACCTGGAAGCTGCGATCGACGGCCTGCGCCAGAACCACGCGCTGCAGTTGCGCCAACGTGCCGGGCGCCACCGTGAACGTGACGGCTTGCGCCTCGCTGAGCGAGCCCGTTGCCAGCGGCTCGATGTCACTGCCCCACTCGGCACCATCACCACTCAGCTCGAAGCCATCGCGGAAGATCACGATCTCGGTGCTGTCGCTGGCGCTCTCGATCTCGGTGCCAAAGGTCACGGTCACCGTGTTGTCGATCATGCCGTCGATGTCGTCGACCACGCGTGCCGTGAGCAGGTAGACCGCGCTGCTGCCGGCGGGCAGGTCGATCGTGTCGAGCAGGTCGCCACTGCCACTGCTGGTGCAGGTGGCGCCGTTGACCGGGATGCACTGCCAATGCGCGGTGGCCGCTGCAAGCTCGTCCGGCAAGCTGTCCTCCACCAACACGCCATTGGCGTCGGCGCTGCCACCGTTGCCCACCGTGATGGTGTAGGTCAGCAGGCGACCCACCTGGGTTCCACTGCGGCCATCGGTCTTGGTCACACTCAGCGCACCCGTCACCGGCGCGCCCGTGGCCGAGAAGCCCACGTTGCCGACCACGCCGGCGGCGCTGGCAACGAGCGTGTTGGTTCCCGGTGTGGCGTCGAGGATCCAGCCGCCCAGCGTGGCGATGCCGTTCTGGTCGGTGGTCTGCATCGCACCGGTCAGCGTGCCGCTGTCGAGGCCGGCGCTGAACGTGATCGCCACGCCCGCGACCGGATTGCCGCCTGCGTCGGTCACCTTGACCGACGGCAAGCCACCCGCGAGCGGCTGGCCCGCGACGCCCGTGAACGCGATCGGGCCGTTGGCGACGATGCTGTCGGCGGCGCCATGGGTGATCGTGAGCGTGGCGTTGGCCGAACCGCTGTGGTTGGCATCGGTCACCGTGGCCAGCACCGCGTAGCTGCCGACCGCGCTTGGCGCCGTCGTGCTGCCGTCGTAGGTCACGTCCACCGAGAGGCCGGTCGGGCTGGTCACCACCGTCACCGCGCGCGGCGTGCCGTCCCAGGCCTGCGTGGTGTCGCTGATGGTCACCGTCGCCGCCGCCTTGGCAATCGTGAGCGTGCCACTGGCGCTGCCGCTGTATCCGGGCTCGGTGATGGTGGCCACCACGCTGTAGCTGCCCGCATTGGTGGGTGCCGTGGTGTTGCCGTCATAGGTCACGTCGACCGCGAGCCCGGCCGGGGTCGTGACGACGCTGGCCGCATGCGGGTTGCCGTCGTAGACCGCGGCGAGGTCGCCGAGCGTGACGCTCGCGTTGCCTGCACCAATCACGAGCACGCCGCTGGCCGGCGTGGCCACGTAATCGGTGACCGCGAGATCCAGCGTCGCCACCACGTTGTAGCTGCCCACCGCCGATGGCGGCGTGGGATCACCGTTGTAGCTGATGCCCACCGTGGCCGGGAAGCCAGCCACCGCGCCGGTGACGCTGGCCGTGGCTGCATGCGCGGCGCCGTCATACACGTATGGCCCGAGGTCGGACAGCGCGATCGTCACCGGCTTGGGCGCGACATTGAGCGTGGTGCTGCCACTGGCGAGGTAGTTGTCGCCGCTGCATGCCGCGCTGTAGGTGGTGCTGCCGGCGTGCACGCGCGGATCGTCTCCGACCGGCGTCAACACGCATGCAGCGAGGTTGCCCGGCTCCTGCGTGATCACGGCCGTCATCGCATGGGCGCTGCCGTCGAACGTGAAGTTGGTCGGCCCGAACGTGACCGTGCCCGCAGCCCTGGCGATCACCAGCGTGGCCGTGGTGGCCCCACCGAGCACGTAGTTCGGATTGGCCAGGCTCGCCGCCACGTCGTAGCTGCCGGCCGCGACCGGCGTGACCGGGCTGCCACCCTGGCTGTAGGCCAGGCTGATGCCGCCCACGTCGGGCGTAGCCGTCACGCTCGCGGCCTTGGGCGCACCGTCGTAGACCTGGGTGAGGTTGCCGAACGCGAGCGTCACGCTGGCCGGTGCGATCACCACCTGCGCGGTGAGCGTTTCGGGCGCGTAGTTCGCATCGGTGATGGTCAACGTCACGTCGTAGGTGCCTGCATCGACCGGCACCGCGGCACCGCCCGGCGCATAGGCCAGGGTATGGGCCACCCCATTGGGATTGCTCACGCCGGCGGCATGCGCGGCACCGTCGTAGGTGTACACGCCGCCCGTCAGCACGATGCCGGAATTGCCCGCTGCGACCGGAGTCACCACGTAGCTTGCGCCGGTCGTCGCGGTGTAGTTGTCACCCTCGCATGTGGCCACCAGCGCGTAGCTGCCGACCGGCGCGTTTGCCGCCGGCACGCCCGCCACCGCACAGGTCACGTTGGTATCGGTTTCCACCAGCGTCGCGGTCACCGCGTGCGCGCTGCCGTACACACCGCTGAGCGGCGCGAGGCTCACGCTGCCGTTCGCCTTGTCGATCACCAGCACCGCGGTGGCCGAGCCCTGGTACAGCGAGTCATTGACCGTCGCCTGCACCACGTAGCTGCCGGCTGCCGTCGGCGGCGTGCTGCTGCCGTTGTAGGTGTAGTCGAGCGCAAGCCCCGCGGGCAGCGTGGTCGCGCTGGCCGCGTGCGGCATGCCGTCGTACACCGCGTGCAGCGACGCCGGGTCGAACAGCACGCTCGCGGTCAGGATCGCCTGCGGCACCACTTCGGTGAACATCTCCGCCGAGGCATAGCTGTCGCCGCTGGTCGCGCCGACCACGGTGGCCGTGGCGTGGAACACGCCGGTGCGGTGGTAGGTGATGCGGAACTGGTGGGTGAAGTCGAAGCCGGCCGGGATCGCGAAGCCCGTGGCATCCGGGAACGCCACTTCCAGCCCGTCGGCCACTTCGCTCACCGGACCGGTGACCCACGCACCGCCGTCCCACACCTCCAGCGTCACGTCGCTGGTCACCAGCACTTGGCCGGCCATGTCGATGCGCACGTGCACGTAGCCGTTCTCGGCCAGGTCGCCGCCCAGGTTCTGCAGCCGGCCGATGTAGGCCGTGGGTGCTTCGACCTCCACGCCGGCCACCGGGCCATTGAGCGTCAACTGGATGTCCTCGGCCAGCACGCTCACGTCGGTGTGGATCGACTCGGTGTTGGACACCGGCGTGGCGCTGCCATCGGCGGTGATCACCGTGGCCGTGGCCGTGTAGAGGCCCGCGTTGGCGTAGGTGAAGCGGAACTGCCAGGTCCAGGTCGGCTCGTCGATCGGGAAGCCCGCGGGCATGATCGGCTGCGGGAACAGGTAGACGAGCTCGTCGCCATCGATGGTCCACGGGATCGTCAGCCCGAGGTCCGCCACCGGATCGACCCATTGGCCGCCCCAGTAGATCTCGGCCTTGGCGACGTCGGTGGCGGCGGCGGCCGCGCCATCGCGCTGGATGCGCACCTCGACGAAGTAGCGGTTGGCGGGATCGGGCAGCGGATCAGCCGTCAGCGTGCCCACGTACTGCACCGGCGTGCCCACCATGCCCGTCACCGCGCCCTGCACGTCCAGATGGATGGCGGGCGTGTCGATCACCGTCGTCTCCACGCTCGCGCTCGCGAGTGCCGGTGCCGTGAGCGGCACCGGAGCGGCGGCGTCGATCAGGTCGGCGGTGGCGGTGTACACGCCGGTGTCGCCGTAGGTGAAGCGGAAGTTCCAGCTGAAGATCGCGTTGTCGATCGGGAACGCACCGAACGGCTGCGGGAAGTAGTACACGAGGTCCGCGCCATCGGCCACGAGCAGCGGTTGCAGCGTGGCGGTGTGATCCTGCCAGCCGCCCGCGTACAGCTCCATCTTCGCCAGGTCCGTCGCCGTCAGCGCGTGGCTGCCGCCCGACTTGCTGATGCGGATGCGCACCCAGAAGTTATGGCCGGCATGCAGCGCCGGCTCGGCCAGCAGCGTGCCGGTGTACTGCGCCGCATCGCCCAGTTCGATGTCATCGAGCGGGCCGGTGAGCAGCAGGCCGAGATCGGGCAGGTGCGGCGTGGCGTCAATCACGGTGGTGGATACCGCAGCGGTTGCGAACACGTGTGCCAAGGGGTTGCCCTCGTCGGAGGCGTGGATCACTTCGGCCACGGCGGTGTACACGCCCACGTCGGCGTAGCCGAAGCGGAAGTTCCAGGTCCAGGTCGGGCTGGTGATCTCGAAGCCGCCCGGCATCGCCGGTTTCGGGAAGTGGTACAGCAGTTCCGTACCCGGCCCGCCCGGCTGGGTGATCTCGCCCGGCGGCAGCGCCACCCACGAACCGCCGTAGTACATCTCCATGGTCGCCAGATCGGCCGGCACCAGCGCGTGGCCGCCGCTCTTGCTGATCGACACCTTGACGAAGAAGTCCTCGCCCACGTGCAGGCTCGGGTCCGCGATCAGGGTGCCGGTGTACTCGGCCACCTGCGCGACCTCGATCGACTCGGCCGGGCCGCCCAGCGCGAGGTGGATGTCGGTGGCCGGCAGCGCATCGAGCACCACCGTGGCGATCGAAGCGGCCACCGTCGGCACGATGGCGGGACCGCCGATGCCGTCGGTCAGCGTGGTCGAGAGCGTATAGGTACCCGGCGTGGCGAAGCCGAAGCGCACGTTCCAGGTCCAGCTCGCATCCAGGATCGGGAAGCCGCCCGGGTAGCCCGGAATGCCGTCGGGGAAGTCGTACACGAGGTTGCCGCTGCCGTCGAGCGTGAACAGCGCCATCAGCGCGCTCGCATCCTGCCAGGCGGTGCCGTCCCAGATTTCCATCGACGCCAGGTCGGTCAGGGCGAGCGAACTGCCGCCCGACTTGGACAGCACCACGTGGTAGCCGTACAGCTCGCCCGTGTGCAGCGCCGGGTTGGCCAGCATGGTGGCCGCGTACTGCGCGGTGTCGCCGACGTGGATCGGATCGACCGGCCCGTTGAGCACCAGCGCGATGTCGCCGGTACCGTTGACGATCTGCAGGGTCGCGCTGTTGCTGCCGCTGTAGTTCGGATCGGTGACCGACGCCACGACGCTGTAGCTGCCCACCGCGGTCGGCGGCGTGGGGCTGCCGTCGTAGGTGATCACCAGCGGCACGCCCGAGGTCGGCGCGGTGGTGGCCACCACCGACTTGGGCGAACCGTCGTAGGCCTGCACCAGGTGCGAGAAGCTGATCGTGGTCGGCTGCGCCGTGACCGTGGCGGTGGTGCCCGCGGCCGGTGCCTCATGGTTGGTGCCGGTGCAGGCGGCCGCGTTGACGGGATACGAACCGACGTTCGGTCCGATCGCACCGGTGACCGGACAGCTCGTGCCCGGCTCGGCCGCGAGGCGCGCGCTGACATCGCCATCGTGCGCATTGCCGTCATAGACGAAGCTCGGCGCGTTGGGCAGGAACTCGATCGTGGTGGCTGCGCGCTGGATGACCAGCGTGCCGCTGGCCGAACCCTCGCAGCAGGTGTCGGTGATGCTGGCGACCACGGCATAGCTGCCCGCCGCCGTGGGTGGCGTCAGGCTGCCGTCGTAGGTCACCTGATAGCTGGCCGATGCATGTGGCGGCGCCACGGTGGCCGTGACCACTTGCGCTGAGCCGTCGTACGTGCGGGTCAGCGGGCCATCCAAGGTGATGGTGGCCTGGGTGATGCGCACGAGGACCTGCGCGGTCGCATTCTCCAGCGACGCGCTCACATTGGACTGGCCGCTGGTGAGCCCGGAGAAGTTGGTCGTCGCCACACCGGCCGCGGTCGGCTGCGGTGTGGTGACGCTGGCACCGTTGTCCGCCGCGAACGCGATCGAGGTGCCGTCGGGGAACACGCTCGCGATCGGGTCGCCATCGGAGTTGTGGTTGAGGTCGGCGCTGATCGGCACGCTCGCACCTCGCGCGATCTCGATCGGCCCGGCAGGCAGGCGCAACACCAGCCAGGGATCGAAGTCGCCCGTGCCGGCCGCCGCGGCACAACCGGCGCCGGTGTCGGGACTGTCGTTGCAGCCCCACCAGTTGTTGATGAGGTCGCTCGCACCGTTGCCCGCACCGACCGGATCACCATCGTCCTGCCAGCCCACGGTGTTGCCCGACAGGCGGTTGCGGTGCGCGGTGGTGGCCAGGCTGCGGCCACCGCCGCGTTGCGTGAGCAGGCCCACGCCAAAGCCGCTGATGACGTTGCCCGACAATTCGGCCTGGTTGTCGTGCTCGCCCCAATAGAACGACGTCGTGCTGAGCCACGCACCCAGCGTCTGGTCACCGGGCGTGGACACGGTGGCGCCAAGTCCGCTGACCGAGTTGCCGATGAAGTACGAGGTATGGAGCGGCGGGATGTCATCGGTGCGGCCGGAGAATGCACCCAGGCCCACCGCACAAGCCGATACCTGGTTGTCCTGCACCGTCACGTCGGCATAGGTGGCGAAGGTGAAGATGCCGTAGGCGTCGTCTCGATTGCAGCTGACGGTATTGCCCTCGATCACGTCGTTGGCGCCGCCGCCCGAACCATGGCTGTTGTCGGTGTGGATACCGCTGCGCGCACCGCTGATGACGTTGTCGCGGATCTGCACGCCACGCGACCAGTTCGCCGCGATCGCATCGTTCACGTTCGACACGGTGTTGCGCTCGACCACGCCGCTGCCGTAGAAGCTGAAGATCGCGATCGAGGACGGATCCGAGTCGACGTTCTCGACGAGGTTGTCACTGAACTCGAAGCTGCCGTTGTTGCTGGGCGAATAGATGCCACGCAGGTAGATGTTGCGCACGTGCGTGTCGTGCACCTTGAAATTGGTGTACGCGCCACCCGTGATGTCGGACATGATTCCATTGCGGGCGGCGATGTCGGTGGCATGACCGGGGATGTCCGGATTGATGCCATCGACGCCGAGGTCGGCAATCTCGACATTCGACGCCCTGACCAGAAACACCACACTCGCGGGCTCGGTGCCGCCCGTGCACATCGAGCCGCTGCCGCCACCCGCGGAGCAGTCGGGGTTGTAGGTCGCGGGCACGATCGTGGTGAGCGCCTGGCCCGCGCCGTTGATCGTCACGGGCCGGGTCACCACGACGTTTTCGGCGTGCGTGCCCGCATCGACGAGTATCGTGTCGCCATTGCTCGCCGCAGCCACCGCCGAAGTGATCGTGCAGTAGCGTGCACCCGTGTTCTGGTTGGTCACGCGCGAGCCGATCATCGGCGTGCCGATCGGGATTTCGCGCTGATCGGTGGTGTTGGCCGAATAGGTGTTGGCGTCGGCCGACTCGCCCACGCTGGCACAGGTGAAGGGCGCATTGCCGCGGCCGAACCAGTCGTTGTTCGCGTTCTGGTTGGCGTCGCCCGGCGGAGTGCCGTCGGGATTGCCTTGCTGGAGCTGGAAGCCGATGTCGTTGTTGCCGAGCGCATTGCGCTGGACCGTCGAACCCAGGCCCTCGACCACGATGCCATAGCCCTCGTAGCCGGCGAGGCTGGTGCGGAAGCCGCTCACGCTGTTGTCCTGCACCACCACGCCCTGGGTCACGTCGACCTGGCCCGGCAGGCTGGCGAAGGCGCGGCGGAACACCGCGATGCCGGCGCGGTCGCGCAGGCTCACCGCGCCACCGCCATCGATGATGTTGTTCTCGACGATGATCGCGCCATCGCCGCTGGCGGCGCCGGTGCCGTTGGGGATCTTCAGCTCGATGCCGAAGCGGCCGGTGTTCGTGATCTCGTTGCCGGAAATGATATTGGCGCGCGGGGTCGGCGAGCCGGAGCCGAGCTGCACGAAGCCCATGCCCGAGTCACCCACGTTTGCGACCACGTTGTCGGTGATCCAGGCGCCCGTGGCGGTGCCGTCCTGCAGCTCGATGCCGCAGCAGCCCGCGCCATCGTGCACGTGGTTGTTGCTGATGGTGATGTCGCGCTTGGCGCCGTTCCAGATCACGATGCCGCGCCCGGCAACGCCCGATCCGAACCCGAAGTCGTACACCTCGTTGTGGTCGATGGTGACATAGTCCACATCGCCATTGATCCACACGCCGCTGTCGGCGCAGTGGTGCAGCACGCTCTGTGCGATGCTGAGCCCGTGGTTGCCGCTGACGCCATGCACGCAGTAGCGCGTGAAGTTGCGGATTTCCAGCCCGCTCACGCTCGCGCCGGTCACGCTTGCCGCAATGGTGATGCCGTCCTGCACCACGTTGCCGCCGTCGATCACCACCGAAGGCGGCGTGGTGGGGCCGGCCAGCGGGGTGAAGCCGGTGCTGCCGACGAGCTTCACACCCTTGGTCAGCACGATGCCGCCGCTGTAGGTGCCCGGCGCCAGTTCCAGCGTGTCGCCCGCCTGCGTGCCCGCATCGGCCAGCGCATCGGCCACGCTGGCGAAGTAGGCGTGATCGCGCACGCGGTGCACAGCCTTGGCGCCGCCGATGGTGGCGGTCGCGCTGCCGCTGGCGTCCTCGTGGTTGGCATCGCCCACGCAGTTCGCGCTCAGCGCATAGCTGCCCACCGCCGGGCCGATGCTGGCGGGGGTCACCGTGCAGGCGCCGCCGGTGCCGCCATGCGTGGCGGAAACCGTGTGCGGGGTGTTGCTGTAGTCGAAGTCGAGCGTGCCCCACGCCACCGTGCCGGTGGCCTTGGTGATGGTGAGGGTTTCGCTGCGGGTGATGCCCGGCAGCTCGTTCACGCTCGCCACCACGGTGTAGCTGCCCGCGTCGCTGGGCGCGGTCGGGCTGCTGTTGTAGCTGAAGCTCAGGCTGTAGCCGCTGTCCACGCTGGCGCTGGCGCTTCGCGCGCTGCCGTCATAGACGATGCTGGTGGCGGAGTTGGCGGCCCAGGTGATGGGGCCGATCACCGGATCGGCGGCAAAGTTCGCGGTAACCGTGATGTCGCTCTGCACATTTTTGTCGGTGCGCGGGTTGGCCGTGGCGCCATCGCTCCAGCTGACGAAGTGGTAGCCCGTGTCGGGCACGGCGGTTACTGCGGCGCCATCCGCACCGTGCACGACCGTCTGGCTGGTATTGCCGCTGAGGCTGCCGTTGGCGCCGGCGCTGTAGCTCAGCGTATGCAAAGGGTCAAGCCACTGTCCGCCTCGCACCAACCGGACTTGCCGGCTGCCGCCCTTGTCGCCGTTGACGAGGCCGCCGCCGTTGAAGGCGGCGTACCAAGCGTCGGACGCATTGGGCACAAAGGTGGTGGACGACCAGTAATGACCGTTCGGCGTTCCCGGAAAGACCGTGGTGTTGATGCTTGGGCTGTAGCAGCCGGTTTCGACGAGGCTGCTCAGCTCGTTGATGTTGGGCAGGCGCCAGTCCGTGTGGCCGGCCCAGGTGGCGGGCTGCGCGGCGCCAAGCGCCGCGCTCCAGCTCAGGCTGCTGGCCGTACCCGTGCAGGCCGTGCCGGTCTGGCCTTCGCTGCACTGCTTCCATTCCAGCCCGGTGCGCAGGTCGCGCACCACGCGCTCGTTCGGGTGGCCGGATGGATCCGGCGTGCTGACCTCATAGCGGCTGTCCGGTGCCACGCGCGGGTTGCCCGATGGGCAGGTCTGCGCCGCCAGCGGCGCGGCAAGGCTCGCAAGCAGCAGGATCAGGAAGGCACGCAGCATCATGACATCACCTCACGACGGGAACGCGCGGCCAGTGCCGCGCTGGCAAACGGGAAGGAGACTGGAAGAGGCGGCGCGCTGCGCATCACGCAGGCGAGTATCGCCTGCGCACCGCTGCGCAATTGGGCACCCAGTGCGTAGCGATGCACGCGCGGGAAGCCGGCCACGGCAGTCTCCATATGCAGGGCCAGATCCATTGCGCAGCGCCAGATCGGCAGATGTTCACAGCGGGCCATGCGGCATCGCCTCGTCAATAAAGGGTCAATTCACTGTCCGCCTCGCACCAACCGGACGTATCGGGGGAAGTACTTGAAGTTGGCGTATTGGCGGCCGTAGTCGAATTCGACGACCCAAGCGCCGGACGCATTGGGCGCAGCATTTTCCCTAGCCCAGTGGAGCGCGGCCGGGGTATTGGGAAACCAGGTGGTGTCGATGACCCAGATCTGGGCCTCGAAGTCCACCAGCGATTGCAGCTCGTTGGCGGTGGGCAGGCGCCAGTCGCTGGCGCCGCACAGGCGGTTGGCACCGGTGAGCGCGTTGACCGCATCGCGGAACGCGGTGGTGTTGCAGGGCTGGCCGCCCAGCGTGTTTGCGCAAGTGCTGGTATCGCCCACGGTACCGGCATTGCCGCCGTTGACGGCAGGATTGGTGTCGTACCAAGTGTAGCGGTGCCAGACATGGCGCAGGTGGGTGGCGTTGTAGACCTTCACTTCCCAGATGAGGCCGGTGACGTTGTCGCGGGTGCAGGCCCAATCGCCCGGGTTGGGCCCGAGCGTGGCGCTGGCGGGCAGCTCGCCGCCGTCGTTGGCGATCTTGGTGTAGTCGCGGCCCTTGGTGCTGGAGGCGCCCACCTTGTTCATCGCACCGCGCGCGTCGTACATCGCGGCGCCCTGCGTGCAGTCCTGGCCCTCGAAACCCGGATCCTCGGGCGCGGGCGTGCCCGGGCTGACCGTGCCGGTGGCCGCGCTGGCGTTGTAGCAGGTGACCTGGCCGGTGTCGTTGAGCGGGTGCGTGGGCGCTTGCGCCGTGGCCTGGCTTGTCGACAGCGCCAGCAGCGCGGCCAGTGCCAGCGTGGGCATTGCACCGCGCATCGCGGTGGCGATGCCATCGGCGGCTGAAGTGCGGGCATGAGAAAGCGGACAGGTCGCAGGCATGGCGGATTTCCTCGACAAGGTTGGAGGCAAGAGAAAGACGGCACCGCCCGCCGCGGATGGGCCGGCCGTGCACGGATCGAAGAACGGTGTGGCGCAGCGACTGCGGGGGTCGGGCCGGGTGCATGGCAGGTGGCGACGGCACCCTGCGGTGTCTCGCTGCGCCACCCCTGGCCACCCCCGTGCACAGATCACGCTCCATCCCTCGCGCCGTGGGCGCGCCACGCTGGCGTGCCCTGCCCCTGTCCGGCTGCACCTTGGCTTGTCCGTCCCTTGTGCCGGGCACCTGCGCTGCGCGCTGACGTGGCAAGCGTGGTGCTTCGCTGCAATCGGCGTGCCATCGCGGCCGCCGTGCACGCAGGCGGCGGCCCGCAGGTGGCGTCCCCGGACGTGGTGTAACAGCCCGGCTCTGAGCTCTTGATCTTTCAGGGGTTGGAGCCGGAAGAGCGGTCATCGTGGCGACTTGGGTATGTTGGGTTTGCGGAC
>QUBV01000074.1 GCA_014338185.1 Lysobacterales bacterium
CCGCGTCTGCGGCGTGCGGCTGCGCGAGCGCGGCGGCGCGACGCGGGAGGTGGCCGCGCGCGCGGTGGTGCTGGCGACGGGCGGCTGCGGCGCGCTGTTCGCGCGCACCAGCAACCCACCCGGCGCGTGCGGCAGTGGCCTGGCGCTCGCGCTGGCGGCCGGTGCGCGCATGCGCGACCTGGAGTTCATGCAGTTCCATCCCACCGCGCTCGATCTGCCCGGGCAGGTGAGCCTGCCGCTCGTGACCGAGGCGCTGCGCGGCGCCGGCGCACGTCTGGTCGACGGACAGGGGCGGCTGTTGCTCGAAGGCGTGCATCCGCTGCGCGACCTGGCGCCACGCGATGTGGTGGCGCGCCAGGTCTGGCAGGCGCAAGGCGCGGGTGTGCGCGTGCTGCTGGATGCGACCATGATCGAGGGCGACTGGTCGCAGCGCTTCCCGAGCGTGCTGGCGGCGTGCCTGGCCCACGGCATCGATCCGCGCACCACGCCGATTCCGGTCACGCCGGCCGCGCATTTCCACATGGGCGGAATCGCGGTGGATGCCGACGGGCGCAGTTCGCTGCCGGGCCTGCATGCGGTGGGCGAGGTGGCCTGCACCGGCGTGCATGGCGCCAACCGGCTGGCCAGCAATTCGCTGCTCGAGGGCATCGCCTTCGGGCGGCGCCTGGGGGCGATGCTCGCGGCCGCGGGCACGCCGGCGCCGCTCGGCGAGCCCGAGTGGCGCGAGCTGGGCGCGGGACTCGCGCCGGTGCAGCTGGCGCAGTTGCGCGACCTGCTGTGGCAGGCGGCCGGACCGCTGCGTTCGCAGGCGGGCCTGCGCCAGGCTTTGGACGTCTGTATCGCTTGCAGCAGCGAGGGCTGGCAGGCACGGCTGGCGCTCGCTATGCTTGCGGCGGCCTTGCGTCGACGTGACAGTCTGGGTGCGCACTGGTGCGCAGCCGATGGCGCGGCGACCACGGCGCCAGCACCGCTCGCCGTGGCCTGCTGAGTCACCGCGGCCGCACCGGCGCGGGCCCGGCGGCCCGTCGCCGCGATCGCCACCCTCAACTGCCGATGGTTTCCATGTCCCGACCTTCATCGCTCGATTACGAGCAGCTTCTGTCCTGCGCGCGCGGCGAGATGTTCGGTGCGGGCAATGCGCGGCTGCCGGCACCGCCCATGCTCATGTTCGACCGCATCACCCGGATCGACGAGCACGGCGGCAGTCATGGCAAGGGCCTGCTCGTCGCCGAATTGGACATCCGCCCGGACCTGTGGTTTTTCGGCTGCCATTTCGCCGGCGATCCGGTCATGCCCGGCTGCCTCGGGCTCGATGCGATGTGGCAGCTGGCCGGCTTCTACCTGCCCTGGCTCGGCGAGCCCGGCCGCGGCCGCGCGCTGGGCGTGGGCGAGGTCAAGTTCACCGGGCAGGTGCTGCCGGGTGCGCGCCTCGTGCGCTACCAGATCGATGTCGCGCGCGTGATCCGCGGCCGCCTCAAGATGGTGGTGGCCGATGGCAGCACCTGGGTTGACGACCGACTGATCTACACTGCGAGCGGCTTGCGCGTGGGCCTGTTCCAGTCGACGGAGGGCTTCTGATGCGTCGCGTGGTGGTCACCGGAATCGGCATCGTGTCGTGCCTGGGCAATGCGGCCGACAACGTCTCGCGCGCGCTGCGCGACGGCATCAGCGGCCTGCGCGCGATGCCCGAACACATCGAGCATGGCCTGCGCAGCCACGTCGCGGGCGCGCCGCAGATCGACCTCGTCGCGCTGATCGACCGCAAGCTCAAGCGCTTCATGGGCGATGCGGCCGCCTACGCCTACGTGGCGATGCGCGATGCGATCGCCGACGCCGGGCTCGCGCTCGATCGCATCCGCCATCCGCGCATCGGTGTGATCGCGGGTTCCGGCGGCGGCTCGGCGCAGTGGCAGATCGAGACCGGCGACCTGTTGCGTGGCAAGGGCATCCGCAAGGTCGGGCCGTACATGGTGCCGCGCACGATGTGCTCGACGGTATCGGCCACGCTCGCCACCGCCTTCGGCATCCTCGGCCTGAGCTACTCGATCGCGGCCGCCTGCGCGACCTCGGCGCACTGCATCGGCGCCGCCGCCGACCTCATCCGCCATGGCGCGCAGGACATCGTGTTCGCGGGCGGCGGCGAGGAACTGCACTGGGGCATGACCGCGCAGTTCGATGCGATGGGTGCGCTGTCGACCGCGTGGAACGACACGCCTGCGGCGGCCTCGCGCCCGTACGATGTCGGGCGCGACGGCTTCGTGATCGCGGGCGGCGGCGGCATCCTCGTGCTCGAGGAGTACGAGCACGCCAAGGCACGCGGCGCGCGCATCCACGCCGAACTGGTCGGCTATGGCGTGACCTCCGACGGCGGCGACATGGTCGCGCCCTCGGGCGAGGGCGCGGTGCGCTGCATGCGCATGGCGCTGGCCAACGTGCAGGCGCCGATCGACTACCTCAACACCCATGGCACCGCCACCCCTCTGGGCGACATCATCGAGCTGCAGGCGCTGCGCGAGGCCTTCGGTGCCGAGGTGCCGCCGCTGTCCTCGACCAAGGCGCTGACCGGCCATTCGCTCGGCGCCGCGAGCGTGCACGAGGCGATCTACAGCCTGCTCATGATGCGCGACGGGTTCATGGCCGGCTCGGCCAACATCGACGAGCTCGATCCGCGCGCCGACGGCTTCCCGATCCTGCGCCAAAGCCGCGAGGCGCGCGTGCGCACGGTCATGTCCAACAGCTTCGGTTTCGGCGGCACCAACGCCAGCCTCGTGTTCACGGCGGTGTGACCGCGCCGCGCGGTGCTCACGGCGCCTGCGCCGCGCAGCGTTTGAGCTCGCTCGGGCGCAGGCCGAAGTGGCGCTGGAACGCCACGCTGAAGTGGCTGAGGTTGGCGTAGCCGACCTGGTGTCCTGCACTGCCGACGTCCGTCTCGCCGCTGGCGATCAACTGCCAGGCCACGCGCATGCGCTCGGCTTGACAGGCGGCGTGGATCGACTGCCCGTAGACGCTGCGGAATGCCTGCTTGAAGCGGTGCGGGTTGAGTCCGCAGCCGCGCGCGAGTTCCGCCGGCGTGGGCGGATCGGCGAGGTTGTCGAACAGGCGTTCGCGCGCGTGTGCGAGTGCGGCGCGCTGCGCGGGTGACAGCGGCAGCGCGCGTGCGTCGCTGCGCATCGCCAGCAGGTGGGCGAGCAGTTCCAGGCATTTGGCATCGAGCAACAGGCGCGAGGCACCGCCGTCCCGCAGCAGGGTGACGAGTTCGTGCGCGCTGTGCAGGCAGCGACTGCTCGCGGCGGCCACGCGCAGCGGGGGCGCCACGCCCGGCTGGTCCAGCCAGGCCTCGCTGTCGGCGCCGGCCAGTGCCTGCAGTGCAGCGCGCGCAATGCGCAGCGTCACGTGCAGTGCGCAGGTGCTGGCCTGCACCGCGGGTGGCGCGCCGCGCCCGCGCCAGCCGAGGCAGTGGTGGGGCGGAATGCGCAGCGCACGCGCACCATCGTGGACGAGGCCGTGGCCGCGCAGCCACAGCGCAAACTGCAGCGTCTCGGCGTGGGCGGCGGGCCAGTCGGGCGTGCCCTGGCCGATGCGGCAGCGCAGGCCGCTGGCCAGCTCGTGGGCGTGCTCGCCCGCGGCCGCGCGCGGCAACGGCGCGGCGGCAGCGTTGGGGGCACAGGCGGGCACGGCCTCGGGCATCGATCGTTGTCGTGACGGGGTAGCGGATTATCGTTTGCGGGTAACGCTAAGTAAATGCGAATCACTATCATTTGCTGCAGTTGCCATCCTTGATGACCCCCGCCCATGTCCCTTGCCACCGCTCTGATCCACCGCGGCGCCAGCGCCGCGCCGTCCCTGCCTGCCTGCCGCCGCCGGCTCGTGCTCGCGCTGCTGGCCACGCTGTCGCCCGCGATCGCCTCTGCCGCCGAGCCGGCCGCCGAACTGGCCACCACCGAGCTGTACCCGGTCACAGTCACCGCGACCCTGTCCGAGCAGGAAACCCGCCACGCGCCCGCGTCGGTGAGCATCGTCGACCGCACCGAACTGGAGAAGGCCGAGCCGCAGAACCTGCTCGAGGCCGTGCGCACGGTGCCGGGCATCACGCTGTCGCCGCGCCAGGTCGGCGGGCGCAAGACCATCGCGCTGCGCGGCATGGAAGGCCGCCATGTGCTCACGCTGGTCGACGGCCGCCGCATCGTCGCCACCGACGACGTGGTGGGGCATTCGGATTACCAGTACGGCTGGCTGCCGATGGCCGCGGTCGAGCGCATCGAGGTGATCCGCGGGCCAATGTCGACGCTGTACGGGTCGGAGGCGCTCGGCGGCGTGATCAACCTCATCACGCGCCGGCCGACCGATCACTGGGAAGGCAGCCTCGGCGCGCGTGGCGCGGCCACCGCCGACAACGACGGCCATCATGCCGGTGCGCTGTCGCTGTATGCCGCCGGCCCGGTGGGCGAGCGCGCGAGTGTGCGCCTGAGCGGCTACAACGCCTACACACCCGTGGTGGCCGATCCGGCCGACGCGCGCTACAGCGAGATCGAAGGCAGCCGCAGCCGCGCCGGCACGCTCGGGGCCACCTTCAGGCTCGGTGAGTGGCAGCAGCTCGAGTTCAACCATTTCCAGGGCCTGGAAAAGCGCTTCTACGACGATGTGAGCTATTCGGGAACCGCCTACGAGACGCAATACGACATCCACCGCCGCCAGAGCGACGTCACCTGGCGCGCCGATCGTGAGGCCTGGCAGGGCCAGTTGCGCGCGTATCGTGGCAGTACCGAAATCACCAACCGGCGCACCAACGGTGTGGCGCCGACGCGGCCGCAGGCACTGGCCGACGAGGTGCTCGATGGCCACGCCGTGTTCGAGTGGGGTGCGCAGATCCTCACCGTCGGTGGCGAGCACCGGCGCGAGGAACTGGAAAACGCCGGCCTGCTCCACGGCCGCGATGCGGCCACCCACCAGGCCTTGTTCGCACAGCACGAGATCGCCTTCACGCCGCGCTGGGCGCTGACCACCGGCGTGCGCTACGACCGTCACGAACTGTTCGGCCACGAGTTCAGCCCACGCGCCTACCTGGTGTGGGATGCCACCGACGAACTCGTGGTCAAGGGCGGTTACGGCCATGCGTTCAAGGCGCCCACGCTCAAGCAGATCTCGCCACACTACGTCGGCGCGGAGGGTCCGCACACCTTCCTCGGCAATGCCAACATCCGTCCCGAGACGCTGGATTCGTTCGAACTGTCGGCGGACTGGCAGCGCGGCCCGTTCAACCTCAGCGCCGGCGTGTTCAGCAGCCGCATCGACGACCTCATCACCTATCGCCTGATCCAGGTCACCGGGCCGCGCCGCACCTATCAGTACGACAACGTCGACAGGGCGCGCGTGGACGGCGTCGAGGCCGGTTTCGCCTGGGACATCAATGCCGCGTGGACCTGGCGTGGCAATGCCACCGTGCTCGATACCGAGGACCGCGTCACCGGACAGCCGTTGCAGTACCGGCCCAAGTCCACGCTCGGCAGCACGCTGGACTGGACCGGGCCCGATGGCTGGAGCGCGCGCGTGGGCGTGCAGCGCATCGGCTGGCAGCACTCCAGTGAGGGCCGCCTGCCCGGCTATGCGCTGTGGAACGCGAGTGCAAGCAAGCGGTTTGGCGAGCACCTGAGCCTGCGCCTGGCGTTGGAGAACCTGGGCAACCTGCGTCTGGCCGAGGAGTCGCCGCTGTTCGGCTACGCCGAGCGCGGCCGTACCGCCACGCTCGACCTGCGGGTGAGCTTCTGATGGCTGCGGCGCCGTTCCGGCAAGGCCTGGGCCTGCTGCTGTGGCTGCTGGTTGCGCTGGGACTGGCGCTGCCGGCCGTCGCCGCGCCCACGCCTACGCCCACGCCCACGTCCACGCGCAGCGCGCTGTTCGTGGCCACCAGCAACGTGCCGCCGGGCAAGTTCCAGGTGCTGGCCGGGATCGCGGCGCCGCACGCGATCAAGGTCGAGGTGCGTTACCTCGACAAGTTTCCGGCCGAGGCCGGGCCGGAGGTGTTCGCGGGTCACGATGTCGTGTTCATCGACAGTTATCTGCGCGATGCCGTCGCCGCGAAGCTCGGCAAGGCGCTGGAGCAGACGCGCGTACCGGTGGCGTGGGTGTGGGACAAGCATCCGGCCGCGCAGCGCATGGACGAAGCTCTGGCCAGGCGCCTGGCCACCTACTACTCCAACGGCGGGCGGCAGAACTTCGACGGCTTCTTCGCGATCACGCGCGCCTGGTTCGATGGCCGCGGCAGCGAAGCCGTGGCGGCGCCGGTGCTGCTGCCCGAGGCCGGCATCTACCACCCGCGCGCACCGCAGGTGTTCGCGAGCACGGCCGACTACTTCAAGTGGAAGCAGGTCGGCGCCGAGCATCGCGAGCCGGTGATCGCGATCGCGTTCCACGAGCAGTACGTGAGCGCGCTGCAGACGCGGCTGCTCGATGATCTGATCGCGCGGGTCGAGAAGGCCGGCGCGATCCCGCTCGCGCTGTACTACCCGGCGATGGGCAAGCAGGGCATGGCCGAATTGGTCGCGCCCGCGGGTCGGCGCGTCGCCGACGTGGTCATCACCACGCGCATCATGCTCGGCCCCGACGGGCCACGGAAGGAAATGGAGCAACTCGGCATCCCGGTGATCCAGGCCATGCCGTACCGGCGCGGCGATGCCGCCGAGTGGGCCGCCAATCCGCAGGGCGTGCCGCTCATGGACGTGCCGTTCTACATGGCGCAGGCCGAGTACGCGGGCATCGTCGACATCCAGGTGGCCTCGGCGATGGACAAGCAGGCGCAGCAGTTGCTGCCGATCGAGGCGCAGGCGCAGGCGGTGATCGACAAGGCTTTGAGATTGGTCGCGCTGCAGCGCAAGCCCAACGCCGACAAGCGTGTGAGCGTGCTGTTCTGGAACTATCCCGCGGGCGAGAAGAACCTGTCGGCCTCGTTCCTCAACGTGCCGCGCAGCCTCGTGGCCACGCTGCAGGCGCTGCGCGCGGCCGGCTACGAGACTCGGGTGCCCGATGAGCAGACGCTGACGAGTTCGCTCCAGCGCCTGCTCGAACCCTACTACCGCGACGGCAAACTGCAGCAGCTGCTCGATGACGGCCTCGCCGAGCGATTGCCGCTGGCCGACTATCTCGGCTGGCTCGATGGCCTGCCCGCGCCGGTGCGCGAGCGGTTGCGCAAGGACAGCGGCGATCCGGCCGCGTCGCCGATGCTGCTTGGCAAGGGGCGCGATGCGTATTTCGTGGTGCCGCGCCTTGCGCTGGGCAAGCTCGTGCTGATGCCGCAACCGCCGCGCAGCGGCCGCATCGACGACAAGGAAAAGGCGATCTACCACTCCACCAGCGCGGCGCCGAGTCATTTCTACCTGGCCGCCTACCTGTGGGCGCGCCGGCATTCGGATGCGTTCGTGCACTTCGGCACGCACGGCACGCAGGAGTGGCTGCCGGGCAAGGAGCGCGGCCTGTCGGTGCACGATGATCCGATGCTCGCGCTCGGCGACATCCCGGTGGTCTATCCCTACATCGCCGACAACATCGGCGAGGCGCTGCAGGCGCGGCGGCGCGGCCGCGCGGTGATCGTGAGCCACCAGACGCCGCCGTTCCGTCCCGCGGGCCTGCACGATGAGCTCACCGCGATGCACGACCTGCTGCATCGCTGGCTCGCGCAGATCGACGGCGCGGTGCGCGAGGAGCTCAAGTCCGACCTGCTCGCGCGCACCGCCAGGGCGCACATCGACCAGGACATGGGCTGGAGCGAGCAACGCGCGCGCACCGAGTTCCCGGCCTTCGTCGATGCCCTGCACAACCACCTGCACGAGCTGGCGCAGACCGCGCAGCCGCTGGGCCTGCACGAGTTCGGCGTGGCCCCGCAGACCGAGCATCGCCTGGCCACGGTGCTGCTGATGCTGGGCAAGCCCTACATCGAAGCGGCCGCGCGCCACGCGGGCGTGGCCAATGACCAGCTCGACGAGACGCTCGCGATCGACTACGACCGGCTCGTCGCCTCGCCGCCCTACGCGCTGCTCAAGCGCGTGCTGGTGGATGGCGAGACGGTGGACAAGATCGATCCCGCGCTGGCCGCGCAGCTGGCCAAGGCGCGCGAGTACTACGCCGCGATCGGCGCCGCGCGCGAACACGGTGCGCTGCTCGATGCGCTGGCGGGGCGTTACCTGGCCACCTCGTATGGCGGCGATCCGATCAGGCATCCCGATGCCTACCCGACCGGGCGCAACCTCTACCCGTTCGATCCTTCGCGCGTGCCGACGAAGCAGGCGTGGGAGGCCGGCAAGAAGGCCGCCGAGGCGCTGCTCGAAGCCCATCGCAAGGAGCACGGCCAGTTGCCCGACAAGCTCGCCTTCTCGCTGTGGTCGGTGGAGACGATGCGCCACGAGGGCCTGCTCGAAGCGCAGGCGCTGTGGCTGCTCGGCGTGGAGCCGGTGTGGGACGACGGTGGCCGCGTCGAGGACGTGCGCCTGATCGATCGGCGCACGCTGGGCCGGCCGCGCGTGGATGCGGTGCTGTCGATCACGGGGCTGTACCGCGACCAGTTCCCCAATGCGGTCAAGCAGCTCGCCAAGGCGGTGCAGCTGGCCGCGATGGCCGAGGAACCCGACAATCCGGTGGCCGCGCACAGCCGCGCGATCACGGCCGATCTGCTGGGCCAGGGCGTGGACGAGAAGGCCGCGATCGCGGCCGGGCAGACGCGCGTGTTCTCCTCTGCGTCGGGGCGCTACGGCACCGGGCTCGACGATGCCACGCTCGCGAGCGACACCTGGGGCGGCAAGGACGAGGGCGACCGCAAGCTGGCCGCGCTGTACCTGGACAAGATGCAGTACGCCTACGGCCCGGACGAGTCCACCTGGGGCCAGCGCGGCGTCGGCGGCAAGACGTCGCTCAATCTGTACGCGAGCCACCTGCGCGGCACCGACGGCGCGGTGCTGTCACGCACCTCCAACACCTACGGCATGCTCACCACCGACGATCCTTTCCAGTACCTGGGCGGCATCGGCCTGGCGGTGCGCAGCCTCGATGGCAAGCCGCCCGCGCTGTACATCTCGAACCTGCGCGGCGGTGGCGCCGGCAAGGTCGACAGCGCGGCCGGCTTCCTCGCCCGCGAACTCGCCACGCGCGAGTTCCACCCCGGCTACATCAAGGCGCTCAAGGCCGAGGGCTATGCCGGCACGCTCAGCGTGCTCGAATCGACCAACAACCTGTGGGGCTGGACCGCGGTCGCGCGCGAGGTGGTGCGCGACGACCAGTGGGAGACGCTCGCCGACGTGTACGTGCGCGACAAGTACCAGCTCGGTCTCGCCGAATGGTTCGAGCGCGAAAACCCGCACGCGCAGGCCCAGGTCATCGAACGCATGCTCGAAGCCGCGCGCAAGGGCTACTGGAACGCCAGGGCCGACACCCTCGACCTGCTCAAGGCCCGCTACCGCGAACTTGCGGCGCGATATGACGTGCGCAGTGACAATCGCGCATTCCTTGCCTATCTGGCCAGCGGCGCCGACGCCGACCTCGCGCCCGCGGCGAGCCAGACCGCACCCCCCGAGTCCGCAGCGACGGCCGAGGCCAGCGCGGCGCCGACGCAGCAGGTCAGCGGCATGCAGCTGGAGAAACAGCAGCCCGCCGACGCGCCGCCCGAGTCGTGGCGCGTGCCATGGCTGCCGCTCGCGCTGCTCGCTTGCGTGGCCGTCGGCGCCCTGCGCCAGAGCCTGGGCCGCGCAGCGGCCTGACACGGCCTCATCCACCACCGTCCAATCATTTCCAGGGAGCCGATGTGAGCCAACTACTCGAACAACTGATGTACCAGGTCGGGCAGGTCTTCCTGCCGATCACGCTCGTGGCGATCGTGGCCGGATTCGTCTATGCGCTGTACGCGCTGGGCGTGTTCGCGACGATGGCCTGGCAGCGGCGCCGGCCCAAGGCCGCCGTGCCCGGCTATCGCCTGCTGCAATGGGCGGCACGCCATCCGCAGGCCGGCGAGGAAGAGCGCGAGGTCGCCGCGCACCGCATGCTGGAGACCCTGCGCGTGGTCACGCGCACGGCGCCGATGCTGGGCCTGGTCGCGACCATGATTCCGATGGGGCCGGCGCTCAAGGCGCTGTCCAGCGGCAACCTCGCTTCGGTGTCGGACAACCTCGCGATCGCGTTCTCGGCGGTGATCATGGCCCTGATCACCGCGGCGATCACGTTCTGGATCGTCTCGGTACGCCGCCGCTGGCTGGCCGAGGAACTGGTGTGGCTGCGCGGCAACGCGCTCGCGCCGCGCCGACGCGACCTCAAGGAGGCGGCATGAAGTTCCTGGACGAGGCCGAAGCCGACGACCCGATCCTGTCGGTGGTCAACCTCATCGACATCTTCCTCGTGGTGATCGCCGCGCTGCTGCTCACGGTGGCGAAGAACCCGGTGCTGCAGATGATGCAGGCCGACAACGTGACCGTGATCAGCGACGCCGGCACGAGCCAGATGCAGATGCTGGTCAAGCAGGGCGACAAGGTCGAGCGGTTCCGCTCCAACGGCAAGACCGGCGAGGGTCAGGGTACCCGCGCCGGGGTCGCCTACCGCATGCAGGACGGCAGCGTGGTGTACGTGCCCGAGGCCGCGGCGCCCGCGCCGGCACGCTGAACCCCGGCCTGCGGCGCCGCGCCGCGCTGGCTTTTGGCGTGCAAATTGCATTCAATCGGTGTCCACGCGGCGGCAGTGCGCCGCCGCGTCCAACCGCTTGGTGCAGGTGATGAGTCAGGCAAGAACGGCATTGGTGCTCAGCGGCGGCGGCAGCCTCGGCGCGGTCCAGGTTGGCATGCTGCAGGCGCTCAGCCGCGCCAATCTCGAGGTGGACCTCGTCGTGGGCGCGTCGGTCGGCGCGCTCAACGGCGCGTTCTATGCCGACGACCCCACGCCCGCGGGCACCGACCGCCTCGCCGAGCTGTGGCGCGGACTGCGCCGCAAGGACGTGTTTCCGCTCACGCTGTGGTCGGGGATCAAGGCCCTGCTGCTGGGCAGCGACCACCTGATCGAGCCGACCCGGCTGCGCCGCATCGTGCGCAACACGCTGCACCACGCGCGCTTCGAGGACCTGCCGCTGCCGCTGCACGTGGTGGCGACCAACGTACTCAGCGGCCAGGCCGTGATGCTGTCCGAGGGCGATGTCGAAACCGCCCTGCTCGCGAGCACGGCGATCCCGGTGGTGTTCCCCGCGGTGCAACTGGATGGGCGCTACCTCGTCGATGGCGGGGTGTCGACCAATACGCCGATCGCGAGCGCGGTCGAGCTGGGCGCCCAGCGCATCATCGTGCTGCCCACCGGCATGAGCTGCGCGATGCTCGAACCCCCGCGCAACATGGCCGCGCTCGCGCTGCACGTGATGGGGCTGCAGAGCATGCGCCAGCTCGATCGCGAGGTGGAGCGCTATGGCGGCCAGGTACGCATCACGGTGGTGCCGCCGCTGTGCCCGCTCAGCGCCTCGGTGTTCGATTTCTCGCAGACCGCGGCGCTCATCTACCGCGCCGCCAAGCAGACCTACGAGTGGCTGGGCAGCGGCGGGCTCGACAGCAGCGGGCCGCTGCACGTGCCGCTCGCCCACCACCACTACCGGCGTTAGTCCGGGCTGGGCGTGGCCGGCGGTGTCGCATGCGCCGGCCAGCAAGTGCGGGCGGCGCGGGCGCGGGAACGCAAGCGCCACTGGCTGCATCCAATGCTGCGTTGTCGCGTGCTGCGCGGCGCGGGCGCGTGACCCGCGCCGCACCCCGCCACCCGATCCAGCCACGGAGTCGCCTGATGCTTGCCCATGCCCCTGTCGTCGCCCTCAAGCCCGACCACGCCGCCCCGGCACCGGTGTCCGAGCGCATCCGTGAGCGCGTGCAGCAGGCCGGCCAGCGCCACCATGCCAACGACAACATCGCCGGGTTCATCGCGGCCGGCGAACTGGATGAGCTGCGCCTGGAGGTGGAGCAGCGCCTGCTCGGCCTGCTGCGCGCGCTGGTGATCGACACCGACCACGACCACAACAGCCGCGGCACCGCGCGGCGTGTCGCACGCATGTTCATCGACGAGGTGTTCCGCGGCCGCTACCACGCGCCACCCGAGGTCACCGCCTTTCCCAACGTGACGCGGCTGGGCCAGCTCATGCTGGTGGGGCCGCTCGCGCTGCGCAGCGCCTGTTCGCACCACCTGTGCCCGATCATGGGCAAGCTGTGGATCGGCGTGCTGCCCAATGCCGATTCGGAGCTGATCGGCCTGTCCAAGTACGCGCGCATCAGCGACTGGGTGATGAGCCGGCCACAGATCCAGGAAGAGGCGATCGCGATGCTGGCCGACGAACTCGAACGGCGCATCCGCCCCGATGGCCTCGCGCTCGTGCTCCAGGCCGACCACTTCTGCATGCACTGGCGCGGCGTCAAGGACGACCAGGCGCGGATGCGCAGCACGCTCATGCGCGGTGTCTTCAGCCACGACGCGGGCCTGCGCCGCGAATTCCTTGGCCTGGTCGCGGGTGGCGCCGCATGAGCACCTGCAAACAGGTGTTTCGTGGTGTTGCACGGCCGTGCCGGGCTGGCAGGATCGAACCTTTCCCGCCCGGCAGGACCCGCGCATCATGACCTCCACGCCCGCTGCCGCCAGCGGTGCCCACCACGCCGACGCCGAACTCGCGCGGCGCGCGGCGGCCGGTGATGAAGCCGCGTTCGTCGCGATCATGCGCCGCCACAACCAGCTCGTGTACCGCACCGCGCGTGGCGTGCTCAAGTCCGACGCCGAGGCCGAGGACGCCGCCCAGGACGCATGGCTGCAGGCCTGGCGCGCGCTGGGCAGCTATCGCGGCGATGCGAGCCTGGCCAGCTGGCTGGTGCGCATCGTCGTCAACCAGGCACTGGCGCGGCTGCGCCGCAAGTCGGCCAGTGTGATTCCGCTGGAGGCCGCGATGAATCCGCCGCTTGCCGAACATGACCCGACGCTTGCCACCGCCACCGAGGCCGCGCCCGAGCAGGCGGCGCTGCGCGCGCAGCTGCGCACGCTGCTGGAGCAGCGCATCGATCGCCTGCCCGAGGCGTTTCGCCTCGTGTTCATGCTGCGCGCGGTCGAGGAACTGAGCGTGGAGGAGGTCGCGCAGGCGCTGCAGTTGCCCGACGCGACGGTGCGCACGCGCCTGTTCCGCGCGCGCAGTCTGCTGCGCGAAGGGCTGGCCAGCGACATCGACCTCGCCACCGCCGACGCGTTCGCGTTCGACGGCGAGCGCTGCGACCGCATCGTCGCCAACGTGCTCGCGCGCCAGCGCGCGGGTGCCGCGGACTGATTTCCACCAGGGGGCAATACCGCATGCAACTCACCGTACCCGACCTCGCACCACACCTGACCGCGCTGGACACCAGCGGCCAACCCGTGACGATCGGCGGCGCGGGCCGGCGCCGCACATTGCTGTGCTTCTTCCGCGATCCGTCCTGTCCGTTCTGCAACTACCGCATCTACGAGCTGACCTGGCAGTACGAAGGACTGCGCAAGCTCGGCCTCGACGTGGTCGCGGTGTTCGCGGCCACGCCCGAGGCGGTGCGCCGCTTCGTCACCGCCAAGGCGCGGCCGTTCCCGGTGATCGCCGACCCCGACTCGCGCCTGTATGCGGCCTACGGTGTCGAGCGGCGCTCGCTGTGGGGCAAGCTCAAGGGCATCCTCACGCGGGTGCCGACCGTGCTCAAGGGCCTGCGCATCGTCGGCCTGGCCGGGCTCAACACCGGCAACCGCATGCCCGCCGACTTCCTCATCGACGAGAACGGCCGCATCGCCGAGACCTGGTACGGACGCGATGCGGGCGATCGCATCCCGTTCGAACGCGTCGAGCTGTTCCTCGCGCGCGGGCTGGTGGCGCGCGCGGCGACGCTGTGAGCGCGGCGCGGGCCGCCCCGCGCGCAGCCTGGGTGGCAGCGAAGCCGGCCGGACCCGCGCATCGAGACCGGCTCAGCATCGGGGTG
>QUBV01000075.1 GCA_014338185.1 Lysobacterales bacterium
GGCCGCGCCGCCGGCGTCAGCGCAGCGCGACCCACAGCGCCAGCGCGGCGAACACGAGCGCCGCGCCCCAGCGCGCCGCGCGCAGCGGCAGGCGCGCCGCGCACCGCGCCCCCAGCCACACCACCGGCACGTTGGCCAGCAGCATGCCCGCGGTCGTGCCCAACACCACCTGCCACAGCGGCGGGTACTGCGCCGCAAGCACGAGTGTGGCGAGCTGGGTCTTGTCGCCCAGTTCGGCGATGAAGAATGCCAGCGTGGTGGCGACGAACACGCCGTGGCCGCGGCCGCGGCGCAGAGCATCATCATCGGCGTGGTCGGGCACGAGCGCCCACAGCGCCACCGCGCCGAAGCTCGCGACCACCGCCCACTTGAGCAGCGTCGGCGTGAGCCAGGCCGCGAGCCACGCGCCCAGCGCGGCCGTGAGTGCATGGTTGAGCAGTGTGGCCACTGCGATGCCCAGGCAGATCGGCAGTGCGCGGCGGTAACGCGCCGCGAGCAACAACGACAGCAACTGGGTCTTGTCGCCGATCTCGGCGATCGCGACCGCCACGGTGCTGACCAGCAGCGTTTGCATGGGGAATCCAGCGGGCCGGGACCTGGACGCGATGGCACACGCACGCGTGTCCCGGCCCGGGTCCCGCGCGGTGCACCAGCGGTCTGGTCACGCAGGCCGTGGCAGCGGCTGCGGCGCGCGCCATGGTGGGATCACCAAGCATGTTGACGCGCGCGTCGTGGCCAGCGGCCACGACCGACTACTCCCCGATGGGGTGCGCGCAGTGTAGGCGGGCGGGCCAGGCCCGGCAATGCGGCGCCTGCGGCGGCGTCACTTGACGTGCAAATGCGAATCATTATCATCCAGCCGACCCCCGCCCGGAGCCGTGCCATGTTCGAACCCGCCGCCTCGCTGTCCAGCCCGGAATCATCCTCGCCGCTGCCGGTCCCGCCCGTGTCGCGCACCGCCGCGCGCATCAGCAGCGACCAGCTGCTGGGCGGCGCCCGCGAACTCGTGATCGAACATGCGGGCCAGTACTACCACCTGCGCCTGACCCGCAACGACAAGCTCATCCTCACCAAGTGACGAGCGCGGCCGGTCCGGCGGGCGCGTTCCCGCGCGCGCACGTGGGCCGCGCAGCCGGAGCCGCACGATGATCGACCTCCACGACCTGCCACTGGCTGCCACGGCCGAATGCGACGTCGACCCGGCACCCGCCTTCAATACCGCAGCGGCACCCGATGCCGGCGTGCTGCAGCGCGTGCTGGCCGACGCCCTGAGCCGGCTCGGACCGGTGCTCTGGCTGGAGCGGCCCGGTCCGGCACCCGCGCATGCGCCCGACCCGCACCGCGGTCCGCGAACCGCAGGCCTCGCCGCCGCCGCGATCGGCCACGCCGCGCCGGGTGCGGGTCCGCAGCGGCGTGGCGCGGTGCATTCACCCGAGCTGCCCGCTTTCCAGGCCTGCGCCCAGCTCGATGCACACGTGAGCATGACCGCGGTCGGCCCGCGCGAATGGCTGTGCCTGTGCGATGCCCACGGCCATTCGCAGGCCAAGTTGTTCCTGCTGCCCGACAGCGATTACCTGGCCTGGGACCAGATGCTGGCAGCCTGCGGACTCACGCCGGCGCGCGCCGCGAGCGAGCGTCGCCGCAGCGCGTGCGATGCCTTGCTGCGCAGCCTGCTCGCGCGGGGCACCCAGGCCTGGCGCGCGCGCGTGGTCAGCTTCCAGCTGCGGCGCCTGCCGTGGCGCTGGGAACTGCGCGCGCAGGCGCCACTGCGCGTGTCGTTGCTCGGCCACGAACTGGCCACCCACATCGCGCGCGACGAAGGCGCCGAGTGGGTGCGCGCGTTCCGCATCGACTGACGCGGTCGGTCGCGGCGCCAAGCCCAGCACCGGCCTCGACGCGGGCAGGTCGCAGGCGCTCAGGCGCCGCGGTCGCTGCGCAGCACCTGTTGGCTGCGGCGATCGCGGGCCGCGTTGCGGCCCACCAGCACGCCCAGCGCGACGATGCCGATGATCACGAGCAGCGCGCCCAGTGCCGCGCCGCCACGCGGCACCGCCTCGCCCAGCAGCAGCACGCCCAGCGCGCTGGTGAACAGCAGCTCGGCCGCCTGCATCGCCTCGACCGCGCCGAGCGCAGCCGGCTGGTCACGCACGAGGCCGGTGGCGTGGAAGAACAGCACGGTCGCAATCACGCCCGTGAACAGCGCCACGCCCGCGGCCAGGCTCATCTGCGCCAGCGGCGGTGGGCCGGCCACCAACCACGCGTGCAGCGCGACCAGCCACCAGAACGGCTGGCTCGCCAGTGTCATGCCGTACACGCGCATGGTCGCGTCGAGCGCTTCGCCGCTGCGCTCCAGGTGCAGCAGGATCGCGCGGTTGCCCAGCGGATACAGCGTGGCCGACAGCGCGACCAGTGCCAGCGCGAGCCAGGCTGCGCGGTCGAGGCGGCCATGGAAGTGCGCGCCCTGCATCAACGCCACGCCGAGCACGATCACGCAGCCGAGCGCGAGTGCCGCGCGCGGCAGGCGCGCGCGTTCGTCGCGGTACAGCAGCGGCCCCAGCAACATGCCCGCGACCACGGTGAGCTGGAAGGTGCCGGCGACCAGCCATGCCGGCGCATGCGCCGCGCTCCAGGTCAGGCACACGCAGAACAGGCCGAAGCCGATCGTGCTCCAGCCCAGCCACGGCAGCGGATGCGCGCGCAGCGCGGTCCACACCTGCGCGGTGGCGGCGCGGCCGCGCCAGCGCAGCAGCAGCCACAGCAGCGGCAGGGTGAACAGGTAGCGCAGCGCCGCCGACCATGCCCAATGGCCACCCGCGGTGGCCATCGCGCGATTGAGCAGGTAGGTCGAGGTGAAGAACAGCGCGGCGGCGAGACCGAGCAACACCGCAGCCAGTTCGCGACCGGGCGCGCGCACGGTCAGCGCCGCACGCGGCTGCCGCGCAGGCTCGCGGGCGAGAAGCTGGCGATGTCCATGCCGGCGTTGCGCAGCGGATGGCCGGGGTCGGGTGCAAGCGCCCGCGCGTACACCACCTCGTAGCTGGCCGGCAGCCGGCCGTCGACACGGAACGCCTCGTAGGCCTCGATCACGCGCGCGAGATGGCGCTTGCCGGTGAGCGCGCGCATGCGTTGGCTCGCGGCGTTGGTCGCCCCGATCGCATGCAGGTCGCGCATGAGGTCGCGCGCGTGGGCGTAGGTCACGGTGAGGTCCTCGCGCGCCATCACCGGGTCGCGGAAGCCGCTCATGAGCAGGCCATCGCCGATGTCGTGCATGTCGATGAAGCCGCTCACGTGCGGCCGGGCATCGACCGCGCCGAATGCGCTGCGCAGTTCGTGCAGCGTGTCGGGACCGAAGGTCGAGAACAACAGCGTGCCGCCCGGGCGCAACACGCGCCGGAACTCGGCCAGCACCAGGCCCGGGTCGTCGCACCACTGCAGACACAGGTTGGCGTAGATCACATCGACGCTGTCCGCCGCGAGCGGCAGCGCCTGCGCGTCGCCCGCGACGCAGTCGAACCCGGCCCCGACGCTGACCTGCGCCGCGGCCAGGCGCAGCATCGGCAGCGCGAAATCGACCGCGACCACGCGCGCCTGCGGCCAGCGCCGCTGCAGCGCGGGCACGCTGCTGCCCGGACCACTGCCCACGTCGAGCACGAGCGTGGCCGCGGTGTCGCTCTCATCGAGCTGTGCGAGCAGGCGCGCGCCGACCTCGGCCTGCAGCAACGCGTGCGCCGCGTAGGTCGGCGCCGCGCGGGCGAATGCGCGGCGCACCTGGCGCCGATCCAGGCCCGAACTCATGCTGCCAATCCTCCCGTGAACTGCTCGATGGCCGCGGCGATCGTCGCGGCGTGACTGATGAAGGGTGCGTGGCTGGCGTTGATTTCCTCGTAGCGTGCCCGCGGCGCCTGGCTCGCGGCCCAGCGCATCGCCGCGGCGGGCACCAGCCGGTCGCGACGCGCACCCAGCCACAGGCTCGGCATCGCCAGCTCGCCCAGCCGCGCGCGCAGGTCCACCGCCTCGAGCACGCGCAGGCCATCCTGCAGCGCCGCCAGACGCGGCTCGCCGCGCTCGAACACATGCCGCCGCAGCCCACGCAATTCTACTTGCGACTGGCTCGTGCCGAGCGTCTCCAGCGCAAGGAAGCGATCGATCACCTCGCGATAGCTCGTGCCCAGTTCGGTGGCAAAACCGTGCAGCACTTCGGGCGATACCCCATGCGCCCAGTCCGGCCCGCGCACGAAACGCGGGCTGGCGGTGATCAGGCACAGCCCACGCACCCGCGGCGCATGCGCGAGTGCCGCGTGCAGTGCCACGCTGCCGCCGAGCGACCAGCCCAGCCACACCGCGCGCGGCGTGGCGGCGGCGATCGCCTGCGCGGTGGCGGCCAGCTCGAGGCGCTCCAGTTCGCGGCTGTGGCCATGGCCGGGCAGGTCGACCACATGCAGGCGGAAACGCCCGACCAGCGCCTCGATGAGCGGGCCGAAGATGCCACCATGCATGGCCCAGCCATGCAGCAGCACGAGGTCGGGCCCGGCGCCCAGCGTGTCGATGTACGGCTTCATGCGTCCAGCTCCGGTGCCAGTGGCGAAACGCCCCGCATCGCCCTGGCGCGCTCGCGCTCGATGCGTGGTGCGAGCACGCGCCACAGCAGGCGCGCGTAGCGGCGGCCGCAGCATGGCCAGGGCCGCCACCAGCGCGCGCGATTGGCGAGGATGCAGCGTTCCAGCCACGCCTGGTCGAAGCGATCCCACACGCCCGCGGTCGCGCACAGGTTGGGCACGAGCACCGGATGGACCTCGTCGAACAGGATCGCGCGCAGCTCGCCAAGCGAATACGGCGAGCAGGCGAGCGTGTGCGCGGCGCCGCGGATGAACGGGCGCCAAGGCACGTCCAGATACAACTCCGAGAGGGCCTCCCACACCGGCCGGCGCGCCTCGGGATCGAACCGGCCAGCGCTCATGCGAGCACCGAGCGCAGCGCATCGAGCAGCTGCTCGACCTGCGTCGGCGCATGCAGCGCCGACAGGGTGATGCGCAGCCGCGCCTGGCCCTGCGGCACGGTCGGTGGCCGCACCGCGGGCACGTGGAAGCCGGCCTCGCGCAGGCGCGCAGAGGCAGCCAGCGCGGCCGCGCTGCCGCCGACCCGCAGCGGCTGGATCGCGCTGGACGAATCGAGCACGGGCAGGCCGCGCGCGTGCGCACCCGCGCGGAACTGGGCGATGCGCGCGGCGAGCGTGGCGCGCCGCGCCGCGTCACCGCGCGCGAGGTCGACCGCGACGCAGGTCGCGGCGGCGAGCGCCGGTGGCAGTGCGGTGGTGTAGACGAACGGCCGCGCCTGCTGCACGAGGCCCTCGATGAGCCCGGCGCTGCCGGCCACGAACGCGCCGAAGGTGCCCAGTGCCTTGCCCAGCGTGCCCATGAGCACCGGCACTTCGCGCTGGCCCAGTCCGGCCACGGCGAGGCTGCCGCCGCCGTCGTGGCCGAGCACGCCCAGGCCGTGCGCGTCATCGACCATGCACAGTGCGCCGCGATTCGTGCACAGCTGCGCCAGTTCGGCCAGCGGCGCGAGGTCGCCGTCCATGCTGAACACGCCGTCGCTGGCCAGCAGCGCCGCCGCCTGCGGCTGCGCGTCGAGCTGGCGCGCGGCGCCTTCGACATCCGCATGCCGGTAGCGGCGCAGCGTGCAGCCGGCAAGCCGCGCGCCGTCGATGAGGCTGGCGTGGTTGAGCTTGTCCTGCACGCACAGGTCGTCGCGTTCGAGCAGCCCCGCCAGCACGCCGAGGTTGGCCATGTAGCCGGTCGAGAACAGCAGCACGCGGTCGCGGCCGAGCCACTGCGCGAGGCGGGCTTCGAGCGCTTCGTGCTCGGCGCGGTGACCACCGAGCAGGTGCGCCGCGCCGGCGCCGACGCCGCACGTCCGCGCGGCGCGGCCGAGCGCCTCGACCAGCGCGGGGTGGCGGGCGAGGCCGAGGTAGTCGTTGCTGGCGAAATCGAGCAGGCGTCGACCCGCGTCGACCACCCACGCGCCCTCCGCGCCGGCATCGACGTCGAGCACGCGCAGGCGGCGCAGCAGTTGCGCGGCGGCACGCTCGCGCTGGCGCGCGGCCAGACGCTGCAGCAGGTCGGGGCGCATCGCGCTCAACGGGTGCTGCGCGCCGACGCGCCGACGTGCCTGGCCGCGCCGCGTGCTGGCGTGGGGCCGCGCTGCATCGCCGCGAGCGATGCGCGCACGCGCGCGGGACCGCTGCGCAGCAGTTCGAGGGTTGCCTGCTCCTCCGCACCGACCAGTTCGGGTGCGAGCGCGATCTGCGCGGCGCCGCGCTCGTAGTCGTGCAGCGCTTCCTGCTTGAGCGCGCGGCGCTCGCTCGCCGCGAGCGCCGGGTCCTCGCTCCGGCGCAGGTTGAGCTCCGCGCGCAACGTATGCAGCCACGCCCGCATCGCATGCAGCACGCGCTGGTCCGCGAGCTCGGCCGGGACCTGCGCGATCTGGCCCTCGATCGCGGCCAGTTGCCCGAGCAGCGCGGTCGGCTCGCCACCCGCGCGCCGCTCCATGTCGACCTGTTCGAAACCCAGCGCGATGCGGTTGACCGCCGCCACCGGCAGGTCCGGGTCGAGCCGCTGCAGGCGCGCGTCGTAGTCGCGGGTGATGGCGTAGGCCTCGCGTGCGCGGCCGTAGTCGCCCAGGCGCCCCGCCACCTTGGCCACCCCGCCGGCCGCCAATACGAGGTTGGCCAGATGGCGCAGGCTGCGTGGATGGCGTTGGTACAGCGCCTGCTGCAGGCGCAGCGCCTCCTCGGCATGAGCCATGGCCTTGGCCAGATGCTGCGGATCGGCGCGCTCGCCCAGCAGCAGGCGGGCGCTTTTCATCCGCGTCGCAGCGATGCTGTCATCCACGTCGTCGCGCGCGGTGTCGGTGCCGGCCAGCACGCGCGCGGTGGTGTAGCCGGCCGCGGCCTGTGCATACAGCGCCACGCGCTGCAGCGGCGCGAGCTCGATGCCGGCCTCGTCGGCGAACTGGAATTCCGCCTCGGCGCGCTGGCGCGCGAGCGCGAAGTCATCGGGCTGGCTGCGTGGCGCGCGGGCGAGCCCGAGCGCCGCGTCGAAATGCGTGCGCGCGGCCGCAAACTCTCCCGCCGCGGCCTCGGCACAGGCAAGTTCGGTGAGCGCCGACAGGCGCAGCGTGTATGTGCGCGCGGTTGGCGGCAGCCGCGCCTCGACCTGCTCGACGAGTTGCAGCGCCTGCTGCGCGGTGCCCACGCGCCGCGCCGGATCGGTGTACAGGCGCCGCTGGATGCGGCTTAGCGTGTTGTAGCCGTCGGCGAGGTCGAGCAGCAGGTCGGTGTCGTCGCCGGCTTCGCTCTGCAGGCGGTTGAGGTACTCGATGCCGGTGTCGAGCAAGGTGAGCTGCGCCGCCTGGGTGCCGGGCACGTCCACGATCTGGGCAAAGATCCCGCTGATGAAGCGGTTGGCCAGTTCGCGCACGTCGCCGGCATGGCGCGCCGCGCGGCGGGCCTGGCTGCGTGCCTCGCCGGCCTGGTACAGCGCATAGCCCCAGCTCGCGAGCAGCGCGGCACTGGCCAGACTGGTCAGTGCCACCGCGAGGCGATGGCGGCGCACGAACTTGCGCAGGCGGTACCAGCGCGTGACCCGCGCCGCGCGCACCGGGCGGCCGTCGCGGTAGCGGTCGAGGTCGTCGCGCAGCTCGCCCGCGCTGGCATAGCGGTGCGCGGGATCGGGATCGCTGGCCTTGGCGATGATGCCGGCGAGTTCGGTATCCAGTGGCAGCGCCGGCAACGCCACGCCAGCCGGCGCCGCGGTGGCGCCGACCAGCTCCGCGAGCAGCCTGCCCAGGCTGTAGATGTCGCTGATGGTGGTGACGGCGCGTCCCTCGCGCTGCTCGGGACTGGCGTAACCGAGCGTGAACACGCGCGTGGAGGTGTCGCGGCTGGCCTGCCCGGTGTCGAGGTCGAGCAGGCGCGCGATGCCGAAGTCGAGCAGCTTGACCTCGCCGGCTGCGTTGACCAGCACGTTGGCGGGCTTGATGTCGCGGTGGATCACCAGGCGCTGGTGCGCGTGCGCGACCGCATCGAGCACCGCGTCGAACAGCGCCAGCCGCTGCGCCAGGCGTGGCGCGTGCTGCGCGGCCCACGCCAGCAATGGCAGGCCGTCGATGTGTTCGAGTGCGAGCCAGGGCTGGCCGTCCGCGGTTTCGCCGCCGTCGAGCAGACGCGCGATGTTGGGATGGTCGAGCCCGGCCAGGATCTGGCGTTCCTGGCGCAGGCGCCGCAGGCCCTCGCGCGTGGGAAAGCCGCGCAGCAGCTTGATCGCGACGCGCTGGGCAAAACCGCCATCGACGCGCTCGGCCAGGAACACCGTACCCATGCCGCCGACACCGATCTCGCGCAGCAGCCGGTACGGACCCAGCCGTTGCACGCGTTCGGCCATGAGACCATCGGCGCTGTCGGCCAGCACCTGCGTGAGCGGATCGTCCGCATCGGCATCGGCATCGAGCAGTTCGCGAAGCATCGCGCGCTCCTGCGCGGTCAGCGGCAAGGCCGCGAGCGCGGCCGCGCGCTCGGCCGCGGGCAGCGCGCACAGCCGTTCGAAGTGCCCGGCGTAACGATCCAGCGGCGCGCTCATGCTTCCAGCGCGGTTCTGAGCCAGGCGCGCGCGAGGCGCAGGTCACGGTCGACCGTGCCCTCCGAGACATCCAGCGCGGCGGCGACCTCGAGCCGGCTCAGGCCGCCGAAGTAGACCAGCTCGATCACCCGTGCGCGGCGCACGTCGGTCGCGGCGAGGTCGCGCAGCGCCTCGTCCACCTGCAGCAGCTGCGCATCGCTGTCGGACGTGGACACGCCGGCCGCCTGGTCCAGCTGCACGCGTTCGACGTCGCCGCCGCGCTTCTCGGTGAGCCGCTTGCGCGCGGCATCGACCAGCACCTGGCGCGTGGCCTGCGCCGCGACGTGGAAGAAGTGGCGGCGATCGGCCCAGTCCAGCTCGCTGCCGAGCAGGCGCAGTAGCGCCTCGTGGGCCAGGTCGGTCGCACTGAGTGTGGCGCCGGGCATCTGCCGCAGCGACTGCGCCGCGATCGCGCGCACGTTGGCGTACACGCGCTGCACCAGCGCCTCGCGCGCCTGCGCGTCGCCGCTGCGCCAGGCATCGAGCAGGCGGGTGATGTCGTGGTCGGTCGAGGGTTCGTTCACCGCGCGATTCTAGCCCCTGCGCGCAGCCGGCGCGGGGTCGGTGGGGCCGGACTAGCGCCGCTCCAGCGCGGCGATCGAGGCGCGCGCGCGGTCCGGGCCGCTGCGCAGCAGTTCGAGCATGTCGGGCGTGCTCGGGTCGACCATTTCGGCCACCTGGGCGACCCCGCGCTGGGCCTGTTCGAACAGGCCCAGCGCCTCGCGCCTGAGCGCGAGGCGCTGCTCGCGCGGCACATCGTGTTCCTGGCTGCGGCGCAGGCTGAACTCGGCCTTGAGCGTGTCCAGCCAGGCCCGCACCGCGATGCCCTGGCGCTGCTCCAGCACGGTCGGCGGCAGCGCCGCGACGAGGCGCCCCACGGCGGCGATCTCGACCAGTTGCGCGCGCGGCGAGCCGTTCGCGCGCAGCTCCATCTCGAGCTGTTCCAGGTGCAGCGCGAGCCGGTTGAGCGCGGCGGTGGGCTGGTCCGGGTCCAGCCGCTGCAGCTGTGCGTCATGGCGGCGCGCGGCGGCGTAGAACTCGCGGGCCAGCGGATACTGCTGCGCGCCGCTGGCGATCGCCGCCGCACTGGTTGCGGCCAGCACCACGTTGACGAGGATGCGGGTGTCGGCGGGCATGCGCGCGAGCAGGGCCTCGTGCGCCTGCAAGGCCTGTTGCGCCAAGGCCAGCGCCTTGGCGCGATGCTGCGGATCGGCCAGGTCATCGACCTGCGTGCGCGCCATGAACAGCAAGGCACTGGCATCGGCGACGTCCACCGCGTCGCGCCGGCGCGGTTCCAGCGCGGCAGCCTTGAGCGCGGCGAATTCGCCGCGCGCGCGTTCGAGCAGCGCCATGCGCGCGGCCGGCGCAAGGTCGATGCCGCTGGCCTTGGCGTACTCGACCAGGGCGTTGGCAAGTGCACCGCGCGCGACGACCGTGGCGGGCGACGCCACCGACGCAGGTGGCGCGGCGATGGCATCCTTGAAATGGCTGGCGGCGGCGTCGAACTGCTGGGCATCGGTCTCACTGAGGGCGAGCGCAACCAGGGCATCGCGCCGCAAGGCCCAGCCGTCCTGGTCGACTGGCGCGAGACGATCGGCGCGATCGAGCAGGGCCAGCGCGTGTTGCGCGCTGGCGGCGCGCTGCGCCGGGGTGGCGTACATGCGTTCCTGGATGCCGGCGAGCGTGGTGTAGCCCTGCGCCACCTCGAGCAGCAGCGCGTGGTTGCCGCCGGCATCGGCCGCGAGGCGGTCTAGGTATTCCAGTCCGGTATCGAGCAGCAGTTGTTGCGCCGCGCTGGTGCCGGGCACGTCGACGATGTGGTCGAACACCTCGCCCACGAAACGGTTGGCCAGCGTGCGCACGCTGGCAAAGTGTTGCTCGGCGCGCGCGGCCTGCAGACGCGCGCTGCGCGCCTGTTGCAGCGCTACCGTCGCGGTCGCCAGCAGCGCCAGCAGTGCGAGGCTGCCCAGCGCCACGCCGAGCCGGTTGCGCGCCACGAACTTGCGCAGGCGGTAGCCCACGCTCGGCACGCGCGCGTGCACGGGCCGGTCGTCCAGGTAGCGGCGGATGTCGTCGGCCAGTTGCGCCGCGCTGGCGTAGCGTCGCGCCGGCTCCTTGCGCAGCGCCATCAGCACGATGTTGTCGAGGTCGCCGCGCAGCTCGCGCCGCAGGCGCCGCAGATCCAGCGCCGGCAGGTCACCCGCGCCGCTCACGGCCGCGCGCGAAGTGAGACTCTGACTCGGACGCAGCGGTGGGGTCGTCACGATTTCACGCACGAGCTCGGCCAGCTGCGCCTTGTCGGCCTGGTACGGGCTGCGTCCGCTCAGCATGCGGTACAACAGCACACCCAGCGAATAGATGTCGCTTGCGGTGGTGATCGGCGCGCCGCTGACCTGTTCGGGACTGGCGAACTCGGGTGTGAATGCGTTGAGCGTGGGCGCGTCGGCCTCGTCGGTGAGGCGGGCGATGCCGAAGTCGAGCAGCTTCACGCTGCCGTGGCCATCGACGAGGATGTTGGCGGGCTTGAGGTCGCGGTGCACCACCAGGTGCTGGTGCGCGAACTGCACCGCCGCGCACACGTCCAGGAACAAGCCGAGGCGCTCGCGCAGGCCGAGCCCGCGCTCGCTGCAATGGCGGTCGATGGCCACGCCATCGATGTACTCCATCACGAGGTAGGGCACGCCGCCCTCGGTCTGGCCGCCATCGAGCAGGCGTGCGATGTGCGGATGGTCGAGGCTGGCGAGGATGCGCCGCTCGCGCTCGAAGCGACGCACCGCTTCGGCACCGGCCAGGTGGCTGCCGAGCAGCTTGATCGCCACCCGTTGCTCGAAGCCGCCTTCGGTGCGCTCGGCCAGCAGCACCGTGCCCATGCCGCCGCTGCCCAGTTCGCCGGTGACGCGCCACGGGCCGATCCGGCGCGGCAGCGCGCCGGCAAGGCTCGCCGCGCCACGCCCGAGCAGGCGCGCGAGCGGATCATCCAGCTCGGCCGCGGCATCGGCGGCCAGCAACCGCTGCAAGGTGTTGCGCGCGGCCTCATCCAGCGGCAGCGCGGCAAGTGCCGCCGCGCGCTGCGCGGGCGGCAGTTGGCGCAGGCGCTCGAAGTCCTCGGCGTAGCGCTCCAGCGGCGAGCGGGTCATGCGCGCAGCGCCGTCTTGAGCCACGCGCGTGCGAGGCGCAGGTCGCGGTCGACCGTGCCTTCCGACACCGCGAGCGTGGCTGCGACCTCGCTGCGGCTGAGGCCGCCGAAATACACCAGCTCGATGACCTGCGCGCGTCGCGCGTCGTCCGACGCAAGCGCGCGCAAGGCCTCGTCGATGCGCAGCAACTGTTCGTCGCGCTCGGGGGTGGGCAAGGCCTGCGCCACGTCCAGTTCCACATGCGGCGCGCCGCCGCCGCGCTTGTCCGACAGGCGCCGGCGCGCGGCATCGACCAGCACCTGGCGCGTGGCCTGCGCCGCGACCCGGTAGAAATGCTGACGGTCGTTCCAGTCCAGCTCGCTGCCGAGCAGACGCAGCAGCGCCTCGTGGGCGAGATCGGTGGCACTGAGCGTGGCGGCCGGCATCGCGCGCAGCGACTGCGCCGCGATCGCGCGCACGTTGACGTAGACGCGCTGCATGAGCGCCTCGCGCGCCTGTTCGTCGCCCTCGCGCCAGGCCGCGAGCAGGCGCGTGATGTCGTGGTCGCCGGCGGCGTCGCGCATGGGCGCATTGTATCGGTTCGCGCGCCCGCGCCGGTCGCGGCGTCCGGGCGGGTCGCCGGCGTGGCCTTTCAGGCTGCCGCGCAGCTGCAGTGGCAGCCGCAGCCGGCGGCCGCCGGGTCGGACGTGGCTCCGCCCGCTGCCGGCAGCGCGTGGATGCCCAGGCGCTCGAACAGCGAGCGATCGTGCGCGCTGTCGGGGTTGTCGGTGGTGAGCAGCTGCTCGCCGTGGAAGATCGAGTTGGCGCCGGCAAAGAAGCACAGCGCCTGCAGCTCGTCGCTCATCTGCTTGCGCCCGGCCGACAGGCGCACCATCGAGGCCGGCATGAGCACGCGCGCGGCCGCGACCGTGCGCACGAACTCGAACGGGTCGAGTTCGTCCTGCTGCGCCAGCGGCGTGCCGGCCACGCGCACGAGGCGGTTGATCGGCACCGAGTCCGGATGCACCGGCAGCGTGGCCAGGGCCTGCAGCAGGCCCGCGCGCTGCGCGCGCGTCTCGCCCATGCCGACGATGCCGCCGCAGCAGGTCTTGAGACCGGCCTCGCGCACATGGGCCAGCGTATCGAGGCGGTCGCGGAACTCGCGCGTGTGGATGACCTGCGCGTAGTACTCGGGTGCGGTGTCGAGGTTGTGGTTGTAGTAGTCGAGCCCGGCCTGCTGCAGCGCGCGGGCCTGGCTCGCGCTGAGCATGCCCAGCGTCGCGCAGGTCTCCATGCCCAGCGCCTTGACCGCGCCGATCAGCGCCGCGACCTTGGGAATGTCGCGGTCCTTGGGCGAGCGCCAGGCCGCGCCCATGCAGAAGCGCGTGGCACCGGCGGCCCTGGCCTGGCGCGCCTTGGCCAGCACCTCGTCGAGTCCGAGCAGCGCGGTTGCGCCCACGCCGGTGTGGTAACGCTGCGCCTGCGGGCAGTAGGCGCAGTCCTCGGGACAGCCGCCGGTCTTGATCGACAGCAGGGTCGAGACCTGCACCGCATTGGGGTCGTGGTGCTGGCGATGCACCGCGTGCGCGCGTGCGAGCAGGTCGGCGAACGGCAGGTCGAGCAGGGCGAGGACTTCCTCGCGCGTCCAGTCGTGGCGGATCGCAGGCATGCGCGGCTTCCGGCGGGTACAGTGGCGAGGCAGGCGCAAGGCCTGCCGGACGGGCCGCGAGTCTGGAGCGCGGCCGGAGGGCTGTCAACTTGAAGGGAACAGACAAGGTTGACGCGAGTGCAGGTCGCATCCTGCGCGTGCTGCTGCCGCCGCGCTGCCTGCTGTGCGGGGCCGCGGGCGCTGCCGGCCTGGACCTGTGCGCCGCATGCCGCGCCGAACTCGCGCGCAACCAGCCGTGCTGTCCGCGCTGCGCGCTGCCGCTGGCCACGCCGGCACCGGCCTGCTCGGGTTGGCGCTGGCGCTGCTGCTGCTCGCGCTGCTCGCGTTCACGGGCAGCCTCGCGCTGCGGCTCGCGCCGATCGGCGGCGCGCTCGCGCTC
>QUBV01000115.1 GCA_014338185.1 Lysobacterales bacterium
CTGGACCCACATCAACGGACTGGCCCGCAAGGGCGTGACCATCATGGTCACCACCCACTTCATGGACGAGGCCGAATACTGCGACCGCGTGGCCATGCTGTCGCGTGCGCAACTGATTGCGCTGGATACGCCCGACGCGCTCAAACGCTCGGCGATCAGCCCCGAACGACCCGACCCGACGATGGAGGACGCCTTCATTCACCTGGTGGAGTCGGCGGACCGCGAGCTGGAGGCCGCCATATGAACGGCACCACAAAGCACAAAGACGGGAATGGACCACAGCAGACCGACCTGCGCCATTTTGATCTGCGGCGCTTGATCGCCCTGGTCACCAAGGAAAGCTACCAGGCGCTGCGCGACCCCTCGACGCTGCTGATCGCGTTCGTGCTGCCGGTGGTGTTGTTGCTGTTGTTCGCCTATGCGGTGTCGCTGGATGCGAAGGATGTCCGCGTCGGCGTGGTGCTGGAGTCGCCCGGCGCTGCAGCGCAAGAGCTTGCGGCGGCCTTTGCCGGTACGCGCTTCCTGGATGCCCATTTCGCCCATGACCGGCGCGAAGTGGCCGATCAACTGATCTCCGGCGACCTGCGCGGCTACGTGGTGATCCCGCAGGACTTCGAGCAGCGCCTGGCGCAGCGCGGCAGCGAACCGCTGGTGCAGATCGTCACCGACGGCTCCTACCCCAATACCGCCAACTACGTCGAGAACTACGCCCGCGGCGTGGTCCAGACCTGGCGCGCCGGGCTCGATGTCGCGGCGCCGCCGCAGGCCGTAGTGCTGGAGCCGCGCTACTGGTTCAACCCAGAGCTGGAAAGCCGTCGAGCGCTGATTCCCGGCGCCATCGCCATCGTCATGACCATCATCGGCACCATGCTAACGGCGCTGGTTGTGGCGCGTGAATGGGAGCGCGGCACGATGGAGGCGGTGCTGTCCACACCGGCCTCGGTGGCCGAAATCCTGATCGGCAAGCTGCTGCCGTACTTCGTGCTCGGCATGCTGTCCACGCTGGGCGCGGCGGCGCTGGCGGTATTCGTGTTCGGCGTGCCGATGCGGGGCTCGCTGGCGGCGCTGCTGCTCTTGTCCGCAGTGTTCATGGTACCGGCGCTGGGTCAGGGTCTGTTGATTTCGTCGCTGGCGCGCAACCAGTTTCTGGCGGCGCAGATCGCGCTGTTCACGGGTTTTCTGCCGGCTTTCATGCTGTCGGGGTTTCTATATGAGATCGACGCGATGCCCGCGCCAATCCGGGCCATCACCCGGCTGGTTCCGGCGCGTTACTTCGTCGATTCGCTGAAGACGGTGTTCTTGGCCGGCGACATCTGGGCCGTGTTCCTGCCCAACTTGGCGGCCATGGCGGCGATCGGGGTGCTGTTCTTCGTGATCGCCAAGCGCGCCACGCGCAAGAACCTGGAGTGAAGCGATGTTGACCTCCGCATTCTCGTTCACCCGCCTGCGTGCCCAGTTCATCAAGGAAGTGCTCAGCGTCCTGCGCGACCCGCGCAGCCGCATGGTGGTGTTCGTGCCGCCGATCCTTCAGTTGCTGGTGTTCGCCTTTGCCGCGACGCTGGAAGTGCGCAACGTCGATATCGCCGTCTACGATCAGGATGCGGGGCGCTGGTCGCACGAGTTGGTACAGCGCCTGGACAGCGCCCGCTTCATCACCCACGTCCGGCATGTCGACAGCCAGCAGCAGCTACACGAGCTGATCGACCGT
>QUBV01000116.1 GCA_014338185.1 Lysobacterales bacterium
CTGGACCCACATCAACGGACTGGCCCGCAAGGGCGTGACCATCATGGTCACCACCCACTTCATGGACGAGGCCGAATACTGCGACCGCGTGGCCATGCTCTCGCGTGCGCAACTGATCGCGCTGGATACGCCCGACGCGCTCAAACGTTCGGCGGTCAGCCCCGAACGACCCGACCCGACGATGGAGGACGCCTTCATTCACCTGGTGGAGTCGTCAGACCGCGAGCTGGAGGCCGCCACATGAACGGCGCCACAATGCACAAAGACGGAAGTGGCCCCCTGCAGACCGACTTGCGCCGTTTTGATCTGCGGCGCTTGGGCGCCCTGGTGACCAAGGAAAGCTACCAGGCGCTGCGCGACCCCTCGACGCTGCTGATCGCGTTCGTGCTGCCAGTGGTGTTGCTGCTGCTGTTCGCCTATGCGGTGTCGCTGGATGCGAAGGATGTCCGTGTCGGCGTGGTCCTGGAGTCGCCCGGCGCATCGGCACACTCGCTGGCCGCAGCGTTTTCGGGCACCCGCTTCCTGAATACGCACTTCGCCCATGACCGGCGCGAAGTGGCCGACCAACTGGTCTCAGGCGACCTGCGCGGCTACGTGGTGATTCCGCAGGATTTCGAGCAGCGTCTGGCCCAGCGTGGCAGCGAGCCGCTGGTGCAGATCGTCACCGATGGCTCCTACCCCAATACCGCCAACTACGTCGAGAACTACGCCCGTGGCGTGGTCCAGTCCTGGCGTGCCGGACTGGACGTCGGAGCACCAGCGCAGGCCGTCATGCTGGAACCGCGCTACTGGTTCAACCCCGAGCTGGAAAGCCGCCGCGCACTGATTCCCGGTGCCATCGCCATCGTCATGACCATCATCGGCACCATGCTGACTGCACTGGTGGTGGCGCGTGAATGGGAGCGCGGCACCATGGAGGCGGTGCTGTCCACGCCGGCCTCGGTGGCCGAAATCCTGATCGGCAAGCTGCTGCCGTACTTCGTGCTCGGCATGCTGTCCACGCTGGGTGCGGCGGCGCTGGCGGTGTTCGTGTTCGGGGTCCCGATGCGGGGCTCGCTGGCGGCGCTGCTGCTGCTGTCGGCGGTGTTCATGGTGCCGGCGCTGGGTCAGGGTCTGCTGATTTCCTCATTGGCACGCAACCAGTTCCTGGCCGCGCAGATCGCGCTGTTCACGGGCTTCCTGCCAGCTTTCATGTTGTCGGGGTTTCTATATGAGATCGACGCCATGCCGGCACCGATCCGCGCCATCACCCGGCTGGTTCCGGCGCGTTACTTCGTCGATTCGCTGAAGACGGTGTTCCTGGCCGGCGACATCTGGGCCGTGTTCCTGCCCAACCTGGCGGCCATGGCGGCGATCGGGGTGCTGTTCTTCGTGATCGCCAAGCGCGCCACGCGCAAGAACCTGGAGTGACGCGATGTTGACTTCCGCATTCTCGTTCACCCGCCTGCGCGCCCAGTTCATCAAGGAAGTACTCAGCGTCCTGCGCGACCCGCGCAGCCGCATGGTGGTGTTCGTGCCGCCGATCCTGCAGTTGCTGGTGTTTGCCTTTGCCGCGACGCTGGAAGTGCGCAACGTCGATATCGCCGTCTACGATCAGGATGCGGGGCGGTGGTCGCACGAGTTGGTACAGCGCCTGGACAGCGCCCGCTTCATCACCCACGTCCGGCATGTCGACAGCCAGCAGCAGCTACACGAGCTGATCGACCGT
>QUBV01000117.1 GCA_014338185.1 Lysobacterales bacterium
GTGCTCGACGCATTGCGCGGTGAGGGACTGGACCTGCACGGGCCCCTGCCCGCCGATACCGCGTTCGTGCCCCGCCAGCTCGCACAGTTCGACGCGGTGCTGGCGATGTACCACGACCAGGGCCTGCCGGTGCTCAAGTACGCCGGCTTCGGCCACGCGGTCAACATCACGCTCGGCCTGCCGTGGCTGCGCACCTCGGTCGACCACGGCACCGCGCTCGACCTCGCCGGCAGCGGCCGCGCCGATCCGGGCAGTCTGCTCGCGGCGACCCGACTTGCACTCGACCTCGTGGCGCGGCGCCACCGCTGAACGCGGACTACACCTGCCCGAGCAGCCACTGCGTCATGAGGCTGCCCAGCGACACGGCGACCCACACGCCGAGACCGAGCAGGACTGGCCGTGCGCCGCTCGCCATCATCTTGCGCAGGTCGGCGGACAGGCCGATGGCGGCCAGCGCGACGATGATGAAGAAGCCGGCGGTCGCCTGCAGCAGCGCCAGCATGGCCGTCGGCACCAGCCCCGCCGTACGCAGCGCCGATGCGGCGAGGAACCCGAGGATGAACCAAGGGAAGATGCGGCCGAGGCGGAAATCCGCCGCGCCCTGGTTCCTGTCCCGCGCCGCCACCACCAGGGCAAGGGCCAGACTGATGGGAATGATCAGGGTCGCGCGCGTGAGCTTGACGATCGTTGCGTAGTCACCTGCCGCATGGCTGTAGCTGTAGCCGGCCGCCACCACCGACGAGGTGTCGTTGATCGCGGTGCCGGCCCACAGGCCGAAACCGGGATCGGATAGCTGCAACAGGTGGCCGAGCGGCGGGAACACCAGCACGGCGACCACGTTGAACAGGAAGATCGTGGACACCGCGAGCGCGGTGTCGTGCTCTTCGGGCCTGATGATCGGCGTCACCGCGGCAATCGCCGAGGCACCGCAAATCGCCGTGCCGATGCCGATCAGCACCTTCAGCTTGTCGTGCACCCCGAGCCAGCGGCCGAGCACCCACGCGCCCAGGAACGCAACCATCAGCGTCACCAACGTCACCGCCAACGACTCCAGGCCCGTGGCCACGACCTGGGTGAGACTCAGGCCGAAGCCGAGCAGGATGACCGACCACTGCAGCACGCGATTGCCAGCGAACGTTATGCCCGGCGTGAAGCGCGGCCCCGGCGCGGCGAGATTGCGCGTGACGATGCCGAGCACGATGCCGATCACGGGCCCTCCGACCAACGGCATCAGGCGGCCGAGCCACCACGCAGCCAGCGCGATGACGAGCGCAAGCAGTACGCCTGCCGTACAGCCACGCGGATCGGGACGGACAGCGACGTGCGGGGCGCTCATCGGACGGCTCCTGTGGACCGGGGCATTGTCCGCGCCGGCCCCCTTCAAAGGAACCTTGCCCATCCGACAGCCCGCATGGGACTTGCCGATCGATCCGACCCGGCGGCGTGGATCCAGCGCGGTGATGCGGGCGCGACGCGAGGATCCGCGTGCGGCCCTGGTCGTGCGCAACGATCCGCAGCCGCGCAGCTGCGGCAACGCAGGTATCGGCTACGATGCGCGCATGAACGATACGCGTCACGTGCACAAGAAGCAGTTCGGCCAGCACTTCCTGCACGACGCCGCCATCATCGCCCGCATCGTGCAGGCGATCGCGCCGCGCGCGGGCCAGCGCATC
>QUBV01000076.1 GCA_014338185.1 Lysobacterales bacterium
ATGCTCACCGGGCGCACCGCCTCGGCCGAGAGCGCGCGTGCGCTCGGGCTGGTGGACGCGCTGGCCGCGCCCGAGTTGCTGCTCGATGCCGCGCGCGAGCTGGTCCGCCATCCGCGCCCGCGCCCGCTGCGCCAGCGCCTGGGCGCCTGGGCCACCAACCTGTGGCCGGTACGGCAGGTGCTGGCGGCCGTGCTGGTGCGCAAGACCGCCGCCAAGGTGCGCAAGGAGCAGTACCCGGCGCCGTTCGCGCTCATCGAGACCTGGCGTCGCGGCGGCAGCCTGCCGCAGCGCCTGCGCCACGAGGCGCGCGCGGTGGCCAAGCTCGCCACCACCGCCACCGCGCGCAACCTGATCCGCGTGTTCTTCCTGCAGGAACGCCTCAAGGGCCTGGCCGGCGGCGCCGAGCATGGCATCGGCCACGTGCACGTGGTCGGCGCGGGCGTGATGGGCGGCGACATCGCGGCCTGGTGCGCGCTGCGCGGCTTCGAGGTCACGCTGCAGGACCGCGAGATGAAGTACGTGCAGCCGGCGCTCGACCGCGCGCGCGCGTTGTTCGAGAAGAAGCTCAAGACCCCCGAGCGCATCAACCCCGCGCTGGCACGGCTCAAGGCCGATGTCGAAGGCAAGGGCGTGGCCGGCGCCGACCTGCTGATCGAGGCGATCTACGAGAACGCGCAGGCCAAGCAGGACCTGTACCGCGCGGCCGAACCGAGGCTGCCCGAGAACGCGTTGCTGGCCACCAACACCTCGAGCATCGCACTGGTCGAGCTGCGCGAGGCCGTGCAGCACCCCGCGCGTTTCCTCGGCCTGCACTACTTCAACCCGGTGGCCCTGATGCCGCTGGTCGAGATCGTGCGCCAGGACCGCCTCGATCCCGCGAGCGAAAAGCGCGCGCTGGCGTTCTGCAAGGCGATCGACAAGCTGCCGGTGCCGGTGGCGGGCACGCCCGGCTTCCTCGTCAACCGCACGCTCATGCCCTACATGCTCGAAGCCGCGCGCGCATACGCCGAAGGCATCCCGGCACCCGTCATCGACAAGGCCGCGCGCAAGTTCGGCATGCCCATGGGTCCGATCGAACTGGCCGACACCGTGGGGCTCGACGTGGCGGCCTCGGTCGGCGCCGAACTGGGCCCGTTCCTCGGCCTCGACATCCCCCCCGCGATCGCCGAACTGGCCGGCAGCGGCAAGCGTGGCAAGAAGGATGGCCAAGGCTTCTACCGCTGGCAGGATGGCAAGCCGCAGAAGCCACCGGTCGACCCGCACTACATCGCACCGGACGACCTCGAGGACCGCATCATGCTGCCGCTCGTCAACGAGGCGGTGGCCTGCCTGCACGAGCGCGTGGTCGACGACGCCGATCTGCTCGATGCGGGCCTCATCTTCGGCACCGGCTTCGCGCCCTTCCGCGGCGGCCCGATCCAGTACATCCGTGACACCGGCGCGACCGCGCTGGTGACCCGCCTGGAGGCGCTTGCGCGCCGCTACGGCGAGCGCTTCAAGCCGCGCCCGGGTTGGGATTCACCCGCGCTGCAGCGTCCGGGCTGACCGCCACCGCGACGGGCGCGGGCTACAGCGCCTGCACCCGCGCGCGACGCAGCGCGGGGCGCAGTTGCGCGGGCCAGTCGCGGGCGACCGCGACCTGCGCCTGCGCCGCATGCGCGTCGAATGCCTGCAGGTCCAGGTCGGCGATGGCCCAGCCGTCACTGGCCTGGGCGAGGATGCCGTCATCGGCGAAGCCACGATCGATCGGCGAATAGATTCCGGCCGTGCCGGTGTTGATGTCCAGCACCGGGCTCCAGGGCGCGGCGCCGTGGGTCACCGCGCAGGCCACGTACAGCGGGTTTTCGAGCGCGCGGGCGCGGCAGCCCACGCGCACGCGGTTGGCGCCGGCCACGGTATCGGTGCAGCTGGGCACGAGCAGCAGGCGCGCACCGGCCTCGGCCTGGGCGCGCGCGTACAGCGGAAACTCCACGTCGTAGCAGATGTTGATCGCGATGCGCCCCAGTTCGGTGCCGAACACCTTGAGCTCATCGCCGACCTCGATCATGCCTGCACCACGCTCGTAGCCGGTCAGCGTGAGCTTGTCCTGCCAGGCCACCTGCCCGCCGGGCGCGGCCAGCAGCGCGCGGTTGCGATAGCGGCCCGACGGCATGCGCCACAGGAAGCTGCCCGCGAGCAGCCACAGGCCGTGGCGCCGCGCCAGTTCGCGCGCGAGCGCCAGGTAGTCGTCCCGGCAGTCCTGCAGCGCCGCGAGCGAGGCCGCCAGGTCCGCGCGGGTCGGCGCATCGAACATCGCCGCCGCCTCCAGTGCGAGGTACTCGGGCAACACCGCGACCTGCGCACCCTGGCGCGCCACCTGCGCCACCTGCGTCGCCACGCCCTCGGCGAAGCCGTTGAAGTCCTCCGGTTCGCCGATCGCGTACCGGGCTGCCGCAACGCGGATCGTCATGTCGCCTCCAGAGGCCGTGACCAGAACTGCAGGCTGTGCGCGATCGAGGCGCCCGCACCCACCTCGGGCCAGTCCAGCGTGCAGCGCACGCCCGGCAGCGGCGCGTAGCCGCGCTTGCGCCAGAACGTCTCGTTGCCACGATGCCCGGCCGGCCGGCGCGGGTCGTCGGCAGCGCGCTCGACGCTGCAGAACAGGCTGTGGCTGCACCCGCCCAGGCGCCGCGCATGGGTCTCGCGCTCGTCGAAGAAGCGATGGCCCAGGCCACGCCCGCGATAGGTAGGCAGCAGCACCGATTCGCCGCAGTAGAACATCTGCGCCACGGGCAGGCCGGCGGCGGCGACGGGCTCGCGGATCGATGCCGTTTCGTCGACCAGTGCAATGCCGGTCGATGCGCCCACCACGCGCGTGTCGTCGAACACGAGCACGAACACGCTGCTCGGCGCGCGCGCATAGGTTTCCAGGTAGTCCCGCTCGTAGTCGGCGCTGCCCTGGTACAGATACGGCCAGTCACGGAACACCGCGATGCGCAGTGCCGCGACCGCGGCCAGGTGTGGCGCGACCGCCGCGCCGGTGCAGGTGTGGATCCGGATCATGGTGTCGCTCGCGCAGGGTCCAACTGGCGTGCAGCCCACGCCGCGGCCGCGGCACCCGCGATCCTGCCGCTGGCGAAACAGGCAGTGAGCAGGTAGCCGCCGGTCGGTGCTTCCCAGTCGATCATTTCGCCCGCACAGAACACACCCGGCTGCTGGCGCAGCATGAGCGTGTCGTCGAGTTCGCCAAAGCATACGCCGCCCGCGCTGCTGATCGCCTCGGCCAGCGGGCGCGGCCGCAACAGGCGCAGTGGCAGTGCCTTGAGCGTGGCTGCCACGCGCGCGCCGTCGTGCAGTGCGCCGGCATCGAGCACCTCGCGCAACAGACCGGCCTTGACGCCGGCCAGGCCGATGCTGCGCCGCCAGTGTTCGGCGAGCGAGCGCTTGCCGCGCGGCCGCGCCAGCGCGGCCACCAGCGCCGCCTCGCCGTGCGCGGGCATGAGGTCGAGATGCACCACGACCTCGGCCCGCGCGGCGAGCGCCTCGCGCAGCGCGGCGCTGAATGCATACACGAGCGAGCCCTCGATGCCGTTCGCAGTCACCACGCACTCGCCCTGGCGACGCTGCAGCACGCCGTCGGGCCCGCGCCAGTCCAGCACCACGGGCTTGAGCGGGTCCCCGGCATGGCGCTGGGCGAAATGTGCGCTCCAGCCCACATCGAAGCCACAGTTGGCCGGGCGCAAGGGCGCGACCCCGATGCCGCGCGCGCCGAGCACATCGACCCAGGCGCCATCGCTGCCGAGCACGGGCCAGCTGCCGCCACCCAGCGCCAGTACCACCGCGTCGGCCCGCACCTGCTGCATGCCCGACTCGCCCGCGAAGCACAGCTCGCCGGCGCTGCCCCAGCCACACCAGCGCTGTCGCGCGTGCAGGCGCACGCCGCTCGCGCGCAACCGCCGCAGCCATGCGCGCAGCAGTGGCGCGGCCTTGAGGTCGCGCGGGAACACGCGCCCGGAACTGCCGACGAAGGTGTCCACGCCGAGCGTGCCGGCCCATGCGCGCAGGGCGCTGGCATCGAACCCGCGCAGCCAGCGCGCGACCTGCGCGCTGCGCTGGCCATAGCGCGTGACGAACAGGTCGAACGGGTCGGAATGGGTCAGGTTGAGCCCGCCCTTGCCGGCGATGAGCAGCTTGCGTCCGAACGAACCCATGTGGTCGTACAGGTCGACCCTCGCTCCGTGCGCGTGCGCGGCCTCGGCCGCCATGAGGCCGGCCGGACCACCGCCGATGATCGCCACCCGCGTCGCCATCGCGATGGGCGCTCAGCGCCCGCAGGCCATCGCACGCGCGGTGCAACGTCCCGCTCGTGCCCGCGGCGCAGGTCCGTGCGCGCACGCGCGCGGCCGCGTCGCGCCCGCCCCGGCCCGCGCCGGCATGGCGCGTGCAGGGTTCACCGGCCCTCGGTCCCGACCTGGCGCAGCCAGTCCGTCAGGTTGTAATGGTTGCTCACGCGCGTGATGCGGCCGTCACCGAGCGCAAAGAACGCGCCGCCCGGCAGCACGTAACGCTGGCCGTGCGCGGGCGGCAGCCCGGCGTCGCTGGATTGGTAGCAGCCGTGGACCACGTATTCGGCAGCTGCGCGCGTGCCATCGTCGCTGGCGAGGATCACGATGTCGTGCAGTTGCTCGGCATAGCAACGCTGCATGCGCGCGAGGAAGGCCGCGAACGCCGCGCGCCCCAACTCGCGCGCGCCCTGGTTGGGCTCGTGCACGACCTCGTCGCTGAGCGTCGCCAGCATGGCCGGCCAATCGGCCCGATTGAACGCCTCGTAGTAGCGCGCCACCAGTTCCAGCGCGGCCTGCCTCGTCATCGTCATGCTCCCGTGAGAAAGTGCAGTGTACGCGCAAGCCACTCCCGCGCGGCCTCGCTGGCATGCCACACGGCCAGCGCGTCCTGTGCAAGGTCTGCCAACGATCGCATCCAATCGACGACCACCGCCTGATTGCGCATCCATGCGCCGATCGCGCAGGTCGCCGGCAGGTACTTCGCGAGTATCTGGCATGCCGAGGCAAGACCAGGCCATTCGATGTTCATCGCATGTCCTCCCGCGCCGCCCATGGCGCAGTGACATGCTCACCGGCACCGGCGCCGGATCGCAGTGCGCGAGGTCAGCGATCGCGCGTGACGAACGTCATTCGTCGCGCTCGTCCAGCGGGAACACGTCGGCTTCGGGCCGCGTCTCGCCCACCACGTCCACGCCCGCGGGCGGCACGAACCTGAACGTTGCGGAGGGCAGCGCCGGATTGCGCCGCCAGTCGGAAAAGCGGATCACGGTGCGGTTGCCCAGCTGGTCGCTGAAGCGCATCTGGCGCAGGTCGCCGCCATCGAAGCCGAGCTCCGCCTGCGCGAACTCGGCATCGTCCGCACGCGGCTCCAGGCGCAGCCAGGCCAGGCCGTCATGACTGCCGCCCTCGCTGGTGCGGAACTGCTGCTCGAGCTGGGACAGATCGGTCAGCACGACCAGCGGGCTGTGGGCCTCGGCGCTGCTCTGGTTGCGCACCGACACCTGCTGCAGGTCGGGCTCGTACACCCACACATGCGCGCCATCGGCGACGATGGTCTGCTCGAACGGCGTGGTGGTCTGCCAGCGCATCTGGCGCGGCGCCTGCAACGCCAGCGTGCCGCGCGATTCATCGCCGCGCTGGCCGTTGGCGTCGGTGACCGACTGCTCGAAACGACCGCTGATCGAATGCAGCGCACGTGAAAACGCCTCCAGGCGCGCACGCGCCGACTCGGCCGCGCCCGCACTCGCCGCGAGCCACAGGCTCGCCACCACCAGCCAACCACGCATCATCGTTGCCATCCGCTCCAAGGCCGATCCAGGCCGCGATTATCGTCGCCGCGGCTGAACGCGCCACGACGCGCGCATCACTCCGGCGGTGGCGGCGCGAGCACGCTGCGATTGCCGTTGTGTTCGGGCGCGCTCACCACGCCGTCGCGTTCCATCTGCTCGATGAGGCGCGCGGCGCGGTTGTAGCCGATGCGCAGATGGCGCTGCACGCCCGAGATCGAGGCGCGGCGGGTCTTGGTCACGATCGCGACCGCGCGGTCGTACAGCTGCACGTCCTCGCCGCCCTCGGCCTCGGCCGCGTCCTGCGGCAGGCCCGCGGCATCGATGACCTTGCCGTTGTCGAGCGGCTGCACCTCCTCGAGCACGCCGTCGATGTAGTTGGGCTCGCCCTGCTGGCGCAGCCAGTCGACCACGCGGTGGACTTCCTGGTCGTCGACGAACGCGCCATGCACGCGCTCGGGCATCGCGGTGCCCGGCGGCAGGTACAGCATGTCGCCGTTGCCGAGCAGCGTTTCCGCGCCCGACTGGTCGAGGATCGTGCGTGAATCGATCTTGGACGACACCTGGAACGCGATGCGAGTCGGGATGTTGGCCTTGATCAGGCCGGTGATCACGTCGACCGAGGGCCGCTGGGTGGCGAGGATCAGGTGCACGCCGGCCGCGCGCGCCTTCTGCGCGAGGCGTGCGATGAGTTCCTCGACCTTCTTGCCGACGATCATCATCATGTCGGCGAATTCGTCGATGAACACCACGATGTACGGCAAGGGCTGCAGCGGCTGCGCCACGCGCGCGGGCTGTGAGGCGTCGGGCCGGAACAGCGGGTCCAGCAACGGCTGGCCGGCGTCCTCGGCTTCCTTGACCTTCTTGTTGAAGCCGGCGAGGTTGCGCACGCCCACCATCGACATGAGCTTGTAGCGACGCTCCATCTCGGCCACGCACCAACGCAGCGCGTTGGCCGCTTCCTTCATGTCGGTGACCACGGGCGCGAGCAGGTGCGGGATGCCCTGGTAGACCGACAGCTCCAGCATCTTGGGGTCGATCATGATCATCCGCACGTCGCGCGCGCTGGACTTGTACAGCAGGCTCAGCACCATCGCGTTGACCGCGACCGACTTGCCCGAGCCGGTGGTGCCCGCGACCAGCAGGTGCGGCATCTTGGCCAGGTCCACCACCACCGGCTTGCCGCCGATGTCCTTGCCCAGCGCGAGCGCGAGCGGGGACTTCTGCGCGTCGTAGCGGTCCGAACGCAGGATTTCCGACAGGTACACGATCTCGCGGTGGGCGTTGGGGATCTCCAGTCCGATCACCGACTTGCCCGGGATGACGTCGACCACGCGCACGCTGGTCACCGACAGGCCGCGCGCGATGTCCTTGTCGAGCGAGGAGATCTGGCTGCCCTTGATGCCCGGCGCCGGCTGCAGTTCGAAGCGCGTGATGACCGGGCCGGGATAGGCGCTGACCACCTGCGCCTCGATGCGGAAGTCCTTGAGCTTGAGCTCGACCTGGCGCGACAGCGCCTCGAGCGTTTCCTCGGAATAGCCGCGCACCTGCTGCCGCGGCTCATCGAGCAGGGCCAGTGGCGGCACGCCGCCTTCGCCACCGGCCGCGCCCGCGAACAGCGGAATCTGGTTTTCGCGCTGGGCGCGCTCGCTCTTCTCGATCGGCGCGATCACCGGCTCGATGCGGATCGGTTCGCGGCGCGACTGGCGCACCGTCTCAGCCTTGCGCACCACCTCGCGTTCGGCGCGCGCGTCACGCGCCGCGCTCCAGTCGTCGGTCTTGCGCCAGCGCGCGGCCAGTGCGCCGCCGGCGAGCAGCAGCAGGCGACCGATGCCGTCCATGAGGCGCAGCCACGACAGCCCGGTCGCGAGCGTGATCGCGATCAGCGCGAACGCGAGCAGGAACAGGTTGGCGCCCAGCGGGCCGAAGCTGTGCAGCAAGCTGCTGCCGACCAGTTGACCGAGGATGCCGCCCGCACCGGTCGGCAGCGTGCTCGGCGCGCTCGACTCCAGCCAGGCCAGGCCGGGCGTGGCGATGAAGAAGGCGACGAAACCGACCAGGCGCAGCATCGGCTCCAGTGGCGAGCGCTCGCGGCCATCGTCGCCGCGCAGCACCCCGTAGCCGACCATGAGCAGCAGCAGCGGCACCACGTACGACACCACACCCAGCAGGTAGAACGCGACGTCGGAGATCCACGCACCGAACGCGCCGCCGAAATTGTGGATCGGGCGCTTGGGATCGCCCGCGTGCGACCAGCCCGGATCGGCTGCGTCATAGCTGGCCAGGCAGGCGAACAGGTAGATCGCGAGCGGCAGCAGCAGCAGGAAGCCCGCCTCGCGCAGGCGCTTGTGCCAGCGTTCGTCGAGGGTGATCGGGGAAGGGTCTTTGCCGCTGCGCGCCATTCGTACAATCTACCCGAAGTACGCGCCTCAAGTCATTGATTGATCGCCGTGTCGCTGCCGCAGTGGTCTGCGGCAGCGACTGCGACCGATCACGCCTTGAGCGCCGGATGCACGATCTTGCCACCTTCGACGTTGATGCCGCGCTTGAGCGGCTCGAACTTCTTCCAGTTCTTGTCGGAGGCGAGCCGGTTCACGTACGGCAGGATCGCCGCGCAGATCGCCTGCGACGAGGTCTGCGGCACCGCGCCGGGCATGTTGGTGACGCAGAAGTGGATGACGTCGTCGACGAGGTAGGTCGGCTTGGCCCAGGTGGTGGGCTTGGAGGTCTCGAAGCAGCCGCCCTGGTCGATCGCGATGTCGACCAGCACCGTGCCCGGCTGCATCGACTTGACCATCTCGCGCGTGATCACGTGCGGCGCCTTCGCGCTCGGAATCAGCACCGCGCCGATCACCAGGTCGGCGTCCCTGACCTCGCGCGCGATCGATTCGCGATACGGATACAGCGCGGTCACGTTGTGGCTGACCTCCATCATGTGCGCGAGGCGGTCCTGGCGCATGTCGAACACCACCACGTTGGCACCACCGGCAGCGGCGAGGATCGCCGAGTTGCCACCGGCCGCGCCCGCGCCCAGCACCACCACCTTGCCGCGTTCGGTCGACGGCAGGCCGCCGAGCAGCTTGCCCTTGCCACCCATCGGCTGGTGCAGCAGGTGAGTGCCGACCTGGGTCGCGATGCGGCCCGCGATCACCGACATCGGCGCCAGCAGCGGCAGCGAACCGTCGTCATCCTGCACCGACTCGAAGGCGATGCCGGTGAGGCCGATGTCGAGCAGACGCTGGGTCAGCTTGGGCTCGGCCGCCAGATGTAGATAGCAGAACAGCAGATGGTCCTTGCGCAGGTACTTGAGGTCGCCCGCGATCGGCTCCTTGACCTTGACGATCATCTGGCCGGCTTCATACAGCTTCTTCGCATTGGCCGCGATCTTGACCCCGACGCGCTCGTAGTCGGCGTCGCTGAAACCGCTCTTGAGGCCGGCCCCGGCCTGCACGAACACCTCATGACCATGTCGAACCAGATCGCCACAGGCCGCGGGCACGAGCGCGATGCGCCCTTCCAGGGTCTTGGTTTCCGCAGGTACGCCGATACGCATTGCAAATTCCTCGCAGGATGATGAAACGCAGGGACCACGAATACCTTGAATCACGCCGGGGTTCGCCCCATGCTGCGGCCACTGCCGTGCGCCGGCCACCGCGATGCGGCTGGCCGGCTCGACAGCAACCGAAGCCCGCGCCGGCGCCACGCGCCCGTCGCGTCATGCAGCAAACACCAAGAAAATGCCGCTCTTGAGCGGCGCCGGATTATACATGAGCACCCCCACGCACTCGCGACTCATCATCCTCGGTTCCGGCCCGGCCGGATACACGGCCGCGATCTATGCCGCGCGCGCCAACCTTGCGCCCACCCTCATCACCGGACTCGCGCAGGGCGGCCAGTTGATGACCACCACCGACGTCGACAACTGGCCCGGCGACGTCGAAGGCCTGCAAGGCCCGCAGCTCATGCAGCGCATGGCCGAGCATGCGGAGCGCTTCAACACGCGCATGGTTTTTGACCATATCCATACAGCCGACCTGTCTCGGCGGCCGTTCCGGCTGGTGGGCGATTCGGGCGAATACACGTGCGATGCGCTCATCGTCGCCACCGGCGCCACGGCCAAGTATCTCGGCCTGGCCTCGGAGGAACACTACAAGGGCAAGGGCGTGTCGGCCTGCGCCACCTGCGACGGATTCTTCTACCGCGAACAGGACGTGGTGGTGGTCGGCGGCGGCAACACCGCGGTCGAGGAAGCGCTGTACCTGGCCAACATCTGCCGCAAGGTCACGCTGGTGCACCGGCGCGACAAGCTGCGCGCCGAGAAGATCATGCAGGACAAGCTGTTCGAGCGGCAACGCGCGGGCAAGGTCGAGATCATCTGGAACCATGCGCTCGACGAAGTGCTCGGCGACGAGTCCGGCGTCACCGGCGCACGCATCCGCAGCACGCAGGACGGCTCCAGCCGCGAGCTGGCCGCCACCGGCGTGTTCATCGCGATCGGCCACTCGCCCAACAGCGCGATCTTCGCCGGCCAGCTCGAGATGAAGAACGGCTACATCGTGATCCGCAGCGGCATCGACGGCAACGCCACCGCCACCAGCGTGCCCGGCGTGTTCGCCGCGGGCGACGTCGCCGACCAGGTCTACCGCCAGGCGGTGACCTCGGCCGCGTTCGGCTGCATGGCCGCGCTCGATGCGGAGCGGTTCCTCGACCAGAGCTGAGCCGCGCCGCTTGAGCGCGGCGCGTGGCCGGCGGAACATGCACTGCCGCCGCGGACGCGGCGCAACCTCGGATGCACAGGCGCGTCAATGCCGACCGCGCAAGCTGCCATGGCGCAAGCAGGTTTCCACAACACACTCGATGCCACCGACGCGGCGGCATGGGACCGCCTGTGCGGCGATGACAATCCCTTCGTCTCGCATGCGTTCCTCGCCGGGCTCGAACGGCACGGCTGCATCCGCGCCGAGGCGGGCTGGCAGCCGCACCACCTGCTCGTGCACGAGGCCGGGGAGCTGGTCGCGGCCGCGCCGCTGTACCTCAAGACCAACTCGCATGGCGAGTTCGTGTATGACTGGTCGTGGGCACAGGCCTGGGCCGCGCACGGGCTCGACTACTACCCCAAGCTGCTGTGCGCCGTGCCCTACTCGCCCGTGTGCGGCCCGCGCCTGCTGGTCGGTTCCGGCGCCCGCGCCGCGACGCTGCGTGCCCTGCTGGTCGAGCTGATCCGCGACGAGGCGCGGCGCCTGCGGCTGTCCTCGGCGCACCTGAACTTCGCCAACGACGCCGACGCGGCCGCATGCACCGGCCACACCTGGCTCGCGCGCACGGGCTGGCAATTCCACTGGCGCAACGACGCCGGCTGGCAGCGCTTCGACGACTATCTGGGCGCGCTCAGCCACCACAAGCGCAACAACATCCGTCGTGAACGGGCCCAGGTCGCAGCGGCCGGGGTGCGCTGCGAGATCCGCCACGGCGACGAACTCGACGATGCCGACTGGTGTGCGCTGCACGAGTTCTACCTCGCCACCTTCGACGCCAAGGGCAACCATCCGGCGCTCACGGAGGAGTTCCTGCGCCACCTCGGCCGCAGCCTGCCGCGCCAGGTGGTGGCGGTGCTGTGCCGGCGCAACGGCCACGTGATCGCGGGCGCACTCCTGTTGCGCAGTTCGACCACGCTCTACGGGCGCTATTGGGGCGCGCGCGAACACGTCCCCGGCCTGCACTTCGAAGCCTGCTACTACCAGGGCATCGACTATTGCCTGCGCGAGGGCCTGGCCAGCTTCGAACCCGGGGCCGGCGGCGAACACAAGGTCGCACGCGGCTTCCTGCCGGTGGCCACGCATTCGTTCCACTGGATCGCCGATCCGGCGTTGCGCGAGGCGGTCGCACGTGCGCTGCAGCGCGAGACCCCGCTGCTGGACCAGTACCACGCGCAGCTGCTCGCCCACTCGCCTTACGCCCAGCGCACGCCGCAGGCCCACGCATGACCCGCCTGCCGCTGCTGGACAGCCAAACCCTGCAACCGTTTCCGCCGGTCGCGTCGGCCCTGCGCGAGCCCGACGGCCTGCTCGCCGCAGGCGGCGACCTCAGCCCGCAGCGCCTGCTGCTGGCTTACCGCGAAGGCATCTTCCCGTGGTTTGCGCCCGACCAGCCGATCCTGTGGTGGTCGCCCGCCCGGCGCACCGTATTCGACACCGCGCAGCCGCACGTGCCACGACGCCTGCGCCGCTGGCTGCGGCAATGCCCATGGTCGCTGCGCGCGGACAGCGCCTTCGCCCAGGTGATGCAGGCCTGCGCCGCGCCACGCGCGGGCCAGCACGGCACCTGGATCACCCCGGCGATGATCCAGGCCTACGTGCACCTGCACGAACTCGGCCACGCCCACAGCGTCGAGGCATGGGACGGCGACGAACTCGTCGGCGGCATCTACGGCGTGGCCGTCGGCCGCATGTTCTATGGCGAGTCGATGTTCAGCGCGCGCAGCAACGCCTCCAAGGTCGCGCTGCTCGCGTTGTGCGCGGCGCTGGCGCAGTGGCGGTTTCCGCTGCTCGACGCCCAGCTCGCCTCGCCCCACCTGTTCACGCTCGGCGCGCGCGAGCTGCCGCGCGCGCGCTTCTGCGCCGAGGTGGCCAGGCTGGTGACCCAGCCGGGCCGCGGCGGCCACTGGACCGGCGACTTCCCGCTGCGCCGCGCCCGCGACCTCGCCGGCTGAGACGCCAGCGCAGTCCGCACCCGCGTGCTGGCGCAGCCGGCCCGGCCGCGCGCTTCCAGCCACCGCCCAAACGTGGCAGAATCGCGGGCTTTCTTGGCCGCAAAACCCGCAACCGCAAGGCACGCATGTCCAAAGACGACGTCATCGAGATGGAAGGCACGATCCTGGAGACCCTTCCCAACACGGTCTTCCGCGTGAAGCTCGAGAACGGTCACGTGGTCACCGCCCACATCTCCGGTCGCATGCGCAAGAACTACATCCGCATCCTCACCGGCGACAAGGTCAAGGTCGAGATGACCCCGTACGACCTCACCAAGGGCCGCATCACCTACCGCAATCGCTGAGCGCAGCCACGCGCGACCGCGGCACTGCCAACGCATCGCCGGGCCACCCTCAAGCGCTTGGCATCGGGCACGTCCATCCCGACGAACTTGCGCCGCCACAGGTAGAACGAGGCGTCGCTGAAACCGTGCTTGCGGCACAGCTCCTTGATCGGTGCCCCGGCCGCAGCCTGCTTCGGAAAGCCGATGATCTGTTCTTCGGTGAACCGCTTCTTCATGTCCGCCCTCGCTGGGTTGGCGGACTCTACTGAAGTCGGACTGGCACTGAAAACGGGGG
>QUBV01000077.1 GCA_014338185.1 Lysobacterales bacterium
CAGCAGCAGCAGGGCGACAACAGCCAAGAACAGCAGGCTGGCGAGCAGCAGTCCCCGGCGCAGCAGTCGGAGCAGGACCAGGCCGACGGGCAAGGGCAGCACAGCCAGGCGCAGTCGCAAGCCGAGCCAGCACAGGGTCCATCCGGGCCCGGGCAGGAGCAGCAGCAGACCCAGGAGCCGGGTGATTCGCGCGCGGGCGCCGACGCGCAGCAACGCGAGGCGCTGTCACGCGCGGTCGACCAGGCCCTGGCCAAGGGCGACAAGGATGCCGCGCAGGCGGAGCAGCCGGCCACGGCGGTGCAGGATGAGGCCACGCGCGAACAGCGCCAGGCGCTGGAGCAGTGGCTCGAACGTGTGCCGGACGATCCGGGCGGCTTGCTGCGTCGCAAGTTCATGCTCGAGTACCAGCGCCGCCAGCAAGGCAAGGGAGATGCTCCATGAGACACATTGGCTGCGCACTTGCGCGGATCGCCTGCGTGCTGCTGCTGGTCAGTCTCGCGCACGCCGCCGATGCGCCGCGGGCATGGCTCGACCGCACCAGCGTGCGCCTGGGCGAAACGGTCACGCTCAATGTCCAGACCAGCGACACCAGCGCGGGTGCGCCGGATTTCTCGGCGCTGGAGCGCGATTTCGAGATCGGCGGTACGCAGTCCAGCCAGCAGGTGAGCATCGTCAACGGTGTGCGTGACGCACGCATGCTGTGGGCAGTGGCGTTGCAGCCGCGCCGCGAAGGCCAGCTCACGATCCCGCCGCTCACGATCGGCACTGCGCAGACCGCGCCGTTGCAACTGCAGGTGCAGGCGGCCGCGCCGCCGGCGCAGGCCGGTGGCGACGTATTCTTCGAGGTCGAGGCGCAGCCGACCGATCCCTACGTGCAGCAGCAGGTGCGCTATACGGTCAAGCTGTACTACGCGGTCGACCTGACGGGCGGCAACATCAGTGATCCCAAGGTCGGCGGCCTGGTCGCCAAGCACCTGGGCCAGGACAAGCAGTACGTGGCGACGGTGGGTGGCCGTCGTTACCAGGTGGTCGAGCAGCATTACGCGCTCACCCCCGAGCGCAGCGGCACGCTGGAGATTCCCGCGCTGCAGTTTCGCGGCACCACGCTCGACCTGCGCGATCCCGGTTCGTTCTTCAGTCGCGGCCGCGAGGTAAGTGCGCGCTCGCAGCCGGTCACGCTGCAGGTGCGCGCACAGCCTGCGGGCTGGCCGGACGGCCAGCCGTGGTTGCCGGTCGAATCGCTGTTGCTGCAGGACCAGAACGCATTGCCGACACAGGTGCGCGTGGGCGACGCGATCACGCGCAGCGTGCGCCTGCAGGCGCAGGGCGCCGGCTTCGAGCAGTTGCCGGAACTGCAGCTGCGCGGCGTCGACGGCGCCGACATCTATCCGGACAAGAGCGAGACCTCCACGCGTGACGATGGCAGCTGGCTCTACGGCCAGCGCATCCGCAAGTTTGCCATCGTGCCCAATCGCGCGGGCACGCTGCACATACCCGCGATGCAGGTGACCTGGTGGAACACGCAGACCGACCGGCTGCAGACCACCGACCTGCCCGCACACACCATCAACGTGCTGCCAGCGGTCGGTGCGGGCGCCGCGCCGGCGCAGACTGCGCCGGCCCCGGCAGCCGGTCCCGGTGGTGACGGCGCGAGTGCGGAGGTGGCGCACACCAGCGACGCCACCAGCCCCTATGCGCCGCTGCTCGCGGACAGCCAGGCGCGCTTCTGGCGCCTGGTCGCATTGATGCTCGCACTGGGCTGGCTCGCGACCGCGATGGCGTGGGGATTGTGGGCGCGCCGGCGGCCGCAGCATCGGGCCGCACCGACTGCGGCCGTGCCTGCCACTGCCGCGGCACAGCGTGCGGCGTTCCTGCGTGCGTGTTCGCTGGGCGATCTGGCCGCGGCCGAACGCGCGCTGCTGGCGTGGGCGCGGACCGAGCGCAGCGAGGTGCGCAATCTGGGCGAGCTGGCGCAGCGACTCGCCGACGAAGCCCAGCGCGACGCGCTGATGCGGCTGCAACGCGCGCGCTACGCGCAAGCGGGCAGCGATGGGCTGGCCACGCAGCTGCGCGATGCGTTCCGGCGCGGCATCGCCTGGCTTGCGGTTGCACCGCAGCGCCATTCGCAGGACGCACTGCCCGCGCTGTATCCGCGCCACGAATGAGCGCGAAGCGGCCGTGTCCACCGGGTTGCGTCGCCCCTGCCTGACCGTGTGGCCCGGACCCGGTGTTGTGTATGCTGGGCCGGCGTTGGCCTCGGAGCCTGCATGATGCGCTGCGTCGTGGTGGCAGTGGGCATGTTGTTTGCCGTTGCCCTGCACGGCGCGTCGCTGCCGTGGGAGGTGTGGACGAGTCCGGCGGCACTGGCGCGGCTCGATGCCGGTGACAGCGTGGTGCAGACATCCAGCCGTTGCCCGGGTGGCTGTCGCTACGATCGCAGCAATCCCGGCGCGGAAGATCCCCTTGCGAATCCGTATCCGCTGCGCTGGCTGTACCGCACCGCCGATGAGGTGGTGCTGCTCGACGAGCCGGGTGCGGGCGCGCTGACCCGGCTGTGGCTCACCACCGGTTTTGGTACTTCCGCGTGCATCGATCCGGCGATCGAGCTGCGCCTGTACGTCGATGGAGCCGGCGCGCCGACACTCGCTCTGCCACTGGCAGCCCTGTTCGACGGGTCCACCGTGCCGTTCACGGTCCCGCTGGTCACCACGCCGACGCAGTCCAGCGGCGGCTACACCAGCTACATGCCCATCGCCTACGCGCACGGGTTGCGGCTGGCCCTTGCGGGCGCGCAGGGTGGCGGCAATCCCTGCACGGCCGATGGCCGGCATCTGTTGTGGTACCAGTTGCAGCACCATCGCATCGGCGCCGCTGCGCAGGTGAGGAGTTTCGGGCCCGGTCACGACGAACCCGGCTGGCGCAGCTTCCTCGCCCACGCAGGCGAGGATCCGTGGGATGGGCTGTTGCTGCCGGACGACGCGAGCCTCATGGTGGCGCCGGGCGCGCAGGTCGTGGTTGCCTCGCGCGCCGGCAGTGGCTGGGTGCGCGGCATCCGCATCCACGCGCCGCGGGCAAGCTATGGGCTGCTCGCGCTGCACGTGCGGATCGATGCCACGACCGCGCTGGACATGCCGCTGGCCGATTTCTTCGCCACGCCGGGCGATGCGCAGTTGCCCGCGCGCGGCGTGCTGCTGGGCGAGGATGCCAACGGCTGGCTCTACGCGTGGTGGCCGATGCCGTTCACGGCAGCCGCGAGTGTCGAACTGCACGCCTTGCCCGGCCTGGTGGCGCCCGTGGCAGTGTCCACGCGTGTGAGCTTCGATGCCGCGCCGGTCGCTGCCGATGCCGGCCGCTTCAGCGCGAGCCTGCGCGAGGACTGTGTGACGGGCGGGGCGTTCGTGCTTGAGGATGCGATCGGCGCCGGCAAGGTCGTGGGTGTCAGCGCGAGTTACCACGCCGCAGACGCCGCGCTGCGCACCTACCTGGAAGGCGACGAGGCGGCCTGGATCGACGGCGCGCGCGCACCGTCCTGGTATGGAACCGGAGTGGAAGACTTCTACAACGCTGGCTTTTACTTCGACCACGGCGCGTTCGCGGGTCCGCTTGCGGGTGCGACGCGGGTCGACCCCGACGGCAGCGCGGTCACCAGTGCCTACCGCCTGTTGCTGGTCGATGCCTTGCCCTATGCATCCGCGTTGCGCATGACGCAGGAAGCAGGCTTGTCACCGCTGGAACCGACACCTGCGTGCGCGCGGCGCGTGCTGTACGCCTATCGGCAGACGCAGCCGTTGCAGGTCGGCTTGGCCGCGTTCGAGGTCGGTGATGCCGCGGCCGCGGCGGCCCATGCCTGGTTGGCGCCGGCCGGCACGCAGTGCGAGGCGCTGGACGCGCAGTTCGAGGGCGAGCCTGCGGCCACGCGCAGCGCGGTGGCGTGTGCAAGCACGAGCGGCGCAACCCAACTGCGCTTCACCACGCCGTCCGACGCCCGGCCGCTGCGCTTGCGGCGCACCTTCGATGTGGGCGCGGGTGAACCCGGCGTGGTGGCGGGTTCGGCCGGTGCGCGCATTCTCGTCAATGGCGTGCCCGCGGGTGCGTTCGCAGCGGTTGCCGCAAATCCGCTGCGACGCTGGCAGGAACAGGATGTTCCGCTGGAGGTGGCGGCGGGCAACAACGTGCTCGATGTCGTGATCGAGCCCGACTATCACGACGGCGCACCGGTGTTCAGCCAGTCGCGGTGGGAGCTGCGCGGTCGCTGGCAGGACCTGATCTTCGCCGACGCGTTCGAAGCCGACTGAGCGTGTCGGTCCGGACTCGTGCCAGCGCCGCGCCGGTGTCCGCGCCTGCACCACTGCGCACAACCGGCCTGCGCGTGCGCAGGCCGGTGCGATGCGGCGTCCGTGCCAAGCCGCTCCCGCTGGAGAACCACGTGATCAGAAGCGCAGCTCGGCGCTCACCGACACCAGGTTCGGGTCCAGCGACAGGCCGGTCCTGTCGGCCTTGTAGTAGTCGTAGTTGAGGCCGACGCTCACGTTGTTGCTGAAGTCGTAGCCGAAGCCCACACCGGCATACCACTTGTTGCTGGTGTCGTCGACGTGCACGGGAGTGGTGCCGCTGAAGAAGCCGCCGCGCAGGTCGCCACGGAACCAGCCTGCACGACCGCTCAGGTACCAGTGGTCGGTGACGTTCAGGTGTGCGTTGGCACCGACGTTCCAGCCCTTGAGCTCGGCCCTGCCGAGCGCGCCATTGGCGCTGGTGGCGTCGAACGAACCCAGGTCGGCGTAGCCGCCTTCGACGCCGAGCAGGAAGTTCGGGGCGAGCGCCCAGCGGTAGCCGGCATTGACGCCGAAGCCGGTGTCGTTGTCGTCATAGCCATGGCGGTCCAGCGTGGACTGGCCCACGTTGCCGTTGATGAAAAAGCCCGAGCTGTTGTCCGCATGGGCAACCGGCAGCGCGAGGAAGCTCGCGGCCGCGAGGGCGGTGGCAATCAGCATGTTCTTCATGGAATCACTCCGGTTGTGGTGTTGTCGGGCCGGCGCGAATGCGAACGCGTTCGACGCCGGCCATGGCAGGCCGATGTGCCGGCCTGATGCCAGTCCTAGGTTGGGCTGGCCGGAGAAGTTACAATACGCATGAGTGCAGTAAATGTTCAGAGCCGGAGCATGCTTCGATCCGATGCGCCGACACGTGCTTGACAGGATGGTTTACACGTGTAAACTGCGCTCACGGTTACAGGTGTAAACACATGCGCATCAGCGACGCCGAGAGTTCCGTCATGCAAGTCCTGTGGGAACGCGCCCCGCAAACCGCCGAGGAGATCGCGGCCGCCGTCGGCCCCGTCCACGGCTGGCAAGAAGCCACGGTCAAGACCTTGCTCAATCGCCTGCTGCGCAAGCGGGCGATCGCCGCCGAGCGTGACGGTCGCCGTTACCTGTATCGGCCGCTGCTCGCACGTGCCGACTACGTGCATGCGGAAAGCACGAGCCTGCTCGATCGCCTGTTCGACGGCCAGGTGTCGGCGCTGGTGGCGCATTTCTCGCGCAGCGAGAAGCTGTCCAGGCGTGAGATCGATGAGATCCGGGCCTTGATCGAGGAGATCGAACATGAGTCCTGAGACCTTGGAGCTGCTGCTGCGCTACAGCGCCGCCGGGTCGCTCGCGCTGATCGTGGTGCTGGCGCTGCGCGGCTGGTTGCGGCGCCGCTGCGGCGCGCAGGTTGCCTATGCGGCATGGCTGCTGGTGCCGGCCACGCTGCTCGCGATGTCCTTGCCGGTGCCCGCACCGCTGCGCGCGCTGGCGCCGTTGGCTGTCGGCCTGCAGCTGACGCCGCTGCAGGGGGCGGCCACCGCCACGGTTGCGAGCGCGTTCGATCCGCGACCATGGCTGCTCGTATTGTGGCTCGCAGGCGTGCTGCTCGCGCTGGCCTGGTTCGTGCGCCAGCAGCGACGCTACCTGCGCAGCCTCGGGCGCCTGCGTGCGCACACCGATGCCAGGGTCCTGCAGTCGGAATCGACGTTCGTCGGTCCCGCGCTGGTTGGCGCATTGCGCCCGCGCATCGTGCTGCCCGCCGACTTCGAGCAGCGCTACGCGCCGTCCGAACGTGCCTTGATCCTTGCCCACGAACGCGTGCACCTGGGACGTGGCGATGCATGGGTCAACGCGCTCGTGGTCGCGCTGCGCTCACTCAACTGGTTCAACCCCTTGCTCCACTATGCCGCGGGCAGGTTCCAGCTCGACCAGGAGCTGGCCTGCGATGCGGCCGTGATCGACCGTTTTCCGGAAGCGCGGCGGCGTTATGCCGACGCGATGTTGAAGGTGCAACTGGCTGGCCAGTCGCGGCAGGAGCTGCGGCTGCCGGTCGGTTGCCGTTGGCCATCCGACCGAACCTTGAAGGAGAGAATCCTCATGCTCAAGCAACCTCGTCCGAGCCGCTCGATGCGGCGCCTCGGCCTCGGCCTCGTCGCCGGCGTCACCCTCGCCTGCGCGTGGACCGCGTGGGCCAACCAGCCCTCGCAACCGGCGTCGTCGTCCGCGGGCGCCAGCTACGTCGCTGCGTCCTACCGCGCCCTTGCGCCGCCCACCTACCCATCGGCGGCGCTTGCACAGCGCACCGTGGGCACGATGTTCGTGCGCGCCAGCATCGACAGCGAGGGTCGCGTGTCGGCGGCGGTGCTCGACCACGCCGATCCCGCGACCGCGGCCGGCGCACTCGGTGATGCCGCCGTGAGCGCGGTCAAGTCGTGGACCTTCGAGCCGGCGCGGCGCGCGGGCAAGGCGGTGGCATCGGAAGCACTGGTGCCGGTGCGCTTCGCCCTCGGCAACGACGATGCGGCCGCGGCCTCTCCGCTGCCGTCCGACGCGCTCGACGTCATCACCGTGCGCGGCGACGCCAAGCACTGAGTCGGCACAATTGGCTCCCCGCAAGCGGCCCTGTGCGAGCAAAGCACGGGGCCGCTAAAATGGGCGCTTTCGATCCCGCCCATTCCGCTAAGGAGCTGCTCCATGGCTGTCAAGGTTGCCATCAACGGCTACGGCCGCATCGGCCGCAACATCCTGCGTGCGCTGTACGAAGCCAAGCGCACCCACGACATCCAGGTCGTTGCGGTCAACGATCTGGGCAATGCCGAAACCAATGCCCACCTCACCCAGTACGACACCGCCCACGGCCGGTTTCCCGGCGAGGTCAGCGTCGAAGGTGGCGACCTCATCGTCAATGGCGATCGCATCAAGGTATGCGCCGAGCGTGATCCGGCCAAGCTGCCGTGGAAGGATCTGGGCGTGGACATTGCGATCGAGTCGACCGGCCTGTTCACGAGCAAGGCCAAGGCCGGCGCGCACCTCGCGGCGGGCGCGAAGAAGGTCATCATTTCCGCGCCGGGCGACAAGGACGTGGATGGCACGTTCGTCTATGGCGTCAACCACGAGCTCATCAAGGGCAGCCACGAGGTCATCTCCAACGCGTCGTGCACCACCAACTGCCTTGCGCCGCTGGCCAAGGTGCTGCACGAAAAGATCGGCATCGTGCATGGGCTCATGACCACGATCCACGCCTACACCAACGACCAGGTGCTTACCGACGTGTACCACTCGGACCTGCGCCGTGCGCGCTCGGCGACGATGAGCCAGATCCCGACCAAGACCGGGGCCGCGGCGGCGGTGGGCCTGGTGCTGCCGGAACTCAACGGCAAGCTCGACGGCTTTGCGATGCGCGTGCCGACGATCAACGTGTCGGTGGTGGACCTGTCGTTCGTGGCCACACGCGCCACCAGCAAGGACGAGATCGACGCCGCGGTCAACGAGGCGGCCAATGGCAAGCTCAAGGGCGTGCTCGGCGTCAACACCAAGCCGCTGGTGTCGATCGACTTCAACCACAACCCGTTGTCGTCGATCTACGACTCCACCCAGACGCGGGTGATGGGCGGGACCCTGGTCAAGGTGCTGTCCTGGTATGACAACGAGTGGGGTTTTTCCAACCGCATGCTCGACATGACGCTGGCCTTCGCCCACGCGAAGTAGGTCGCACGGCCACGCAGTCGTGCACAGGGCCGGCGACACGCCGGCCTTGTGCGTTCAGGGGCGCGACGGCGCGCGCCAGTCGCGCGCGAGCAGGCCGTACAGCGCGCTGTCCTGTGTCGCGCCGCCGACGCGCCAGCGCTCGCGCAGCAGGCCTTCGCGCACGAAGCCCAGTCGTTCCAGCAGGCGGCACGAGGCAAGGTTCAAAGGATCGACATCGGCTTCGATCCGCAGCAGGCCGAGCGCCGTGAAGGCGTGGCCCAGCGCCAGCGTGAGCATCTGCGTGGCCAGGCCCTGACGCCAATACGCGGGCCGCAGCGCGTAGCCCAGTTCCGCGCGTGCGTGGTCACGGCTCAGCGCGAACAACGAGCAGGTACCGACCAGCACGTCATCGTCGAGCGTCGCCGCCCACGGGTAGAACTCCGTGTGCCGGCGTTCGCGCTGCATGCGCTCGATGTGGGCGAGCGCTTGCGCGCGCTCTTGCCACGGCGGATGGCTCCAGTAGCGCATCACCTCGGGGTCGCCATGGAGCAGCCACAGCGCATCCGCATCGTCCGTGCGCAGTGCGCGCAGGCGTACACGGGTTCCAGCGAGCGTCGGGATCGATGGCATGGGCGCATGCGGGTTCATGGGTCGTGGCGACGAGGTTGGCGCATTCAGGCAAACTGCGCTAGCTTCACCATGTTGCGGCGCCACAGGGCGCTGCGGAGCGATTGACATGGCGGCAGCTGGCACGCATCCGGCGTTCGGATACAGCGCGCGCGAGGAACTCGCGTCGAGCCTGATCCATGGTCTGGGCATCGTGTTGAGCATCGCGGGACTCGCGACGCTGGTCGGTTTCGCCGCACGTGAGGGCGGCGTGCGCGAGGTGGTGAGCGTAGCGGTGTACGGCACCACGCTCATCCTGCTGTACACCGCGTCGACCTTGTACCACGGCATTCCGATCGCGCGCGCCAAGCCGGTGCTGCGCCTGCTCGATCACGCCGCGATCTTCCTGCTCATCGCGGGCACCTACACGCCCTTCACGCTGTTGACCCTGCCGGGACGCTGGGGCGCGGCGCTGTTCGTGCTGGTGTGGGCGCTCGCGCTGGCCGGGATTGCGCTGGAACTGCGCCGCGTGCGCAACCGCGTGTTGATGGCCGCGTTGTATGTGGCGCTGGGCTGGATTGGCCTGGTCGCGATCCAGCCGCTCAGCGCCAACCTGCCGGCCGCGGGCCTTTGGCTGCTGTTCGGTGGCGGCGTCGCCTACACGCTCGGGGTGCCGTTTTACCTGTGGAAGCGCCTGCCGTACAGCCACGCGCTGTGGCACGTGTTCGTGCTGCTGGGCAGCGTGCTGCAGTTCTTCGCGGTGCTGCTGTACGTGCTGCCGGGCGACTGAGATCAGCGTGCGCCGGCGGCGAACGCGAACGCGAAGATGCCGAGCATCACGCCGCAGATCGCCAGCTTGGCCAGCGAGCCGACCACGAAACCGACCCACGCGCCCACGCCCACGCCGCCGGCCTTGCGCAGCGTGCCGCCGGCGGCGAGTTCGCCGAGCAGGGCGCCCACGAACGGACCGAGCACGATGCCGGGCAGGCCGAGGAACAGGCCGATCAGCGTGCCCAAAGCGGCACCCGCCACCGCGGCGCGGCTCGCGCCGACCTTTTTCGCACCGAGTACGCCGGCGACGAAGTCGACCGCCATTGCCGCCAGCGTGAGCAGCGCGAGCAGGGTGAGCCAGCCCGCGCCCACACGGGCGAATCCATCGGCCCACGCCGCCAGCAACAAGCCGGCAAACAGCAGCGGTACTCCCGGCAGTGCGGGCAGCACCGAGCCGACCAGGCCAATGATGACCAGCAGTGCCGCGAGCAGATACCACAACCAGTGCCAGGCCATCGCATTCGGTGGGGTGGTGAGGGGCGTGCACGATAACCCATCGGCGCTCGCGGAGCAGGTCGTGGCGAACGCCTCACGACGGTTGCGCGTCATGGCGGTGCACCGCTGCTGTGCGCGCCGCGGTGCCACTGCGGCCGCATGCGTCCGGCCGAGTGTGGCCGCGGCGCGCCGCTCCGCGTCCCACAGCCAAGGTCGCGCAGCGCTCTGCGCGGGCACGGTGTCCAACCGTCGCTGCATCGTCGTGGCGATGGCGGTCGCGCGAGCCGCCGTCAGGCTTCATCCAGCCGGAAGCGGATCGGCACCACGCCCCACGCCGGTACCGCCACGCCGTCGCGCAGCACGGGCCGGAAACGCGCGCCCAGGACTGCCTCGCGCGCCGCGATATCGAGCACCCTGTGGCCCGAACTGCGTGCCACTTCCACCTGTTGTGCGCGGCCCTGCGCATCCACCAGCACGTTGAGCATCACCTCACCCTGCAGGCGCGCCCGCAGTGCCGGTGGCGGATAGCGCAACCGGAGCGGCGCAGCCCAGTCCAGTTCACGCGACGCGCCACCGCCCACGCTGGTGCCGATGTCGTCCGTTGTGGTCGGGACCGTCGCACCGGATGGCGCCAGCGGAGCGTCGACCGGCACGGGCGGGTCGGTCGCGATCATGACCTCGCGTCGCACCGGTCGTGGCACCGGCGGTACCGGCAAGGCCTTGGGCTTGGGCATGGGCAGCACTTCCGGCGGTATCGGCGGGGGCGGTGGCGGCGCCTCGCGGATCAGCACATCCACCGTGCGCGGATGCGCGGTCGGTGGCAGTGGCGCCGGCGGCATGGCGACCAGTGCCGCGGCGACCACGTGCGCCGCGATGGCCGCGCTCCAGGCGCCCACACGCTGCCATTCGAGAACCTGTGCCTGGGGCAATGGATGAGTGTGCATGGCGGCCTCCGGGGGTTTGAACACCGGCTGGAACGCAGCCGCCGCGCGGGTGGGGTTGACGCGGTCCAACCGATGGGCGGGTGCCCGGACGATCGGGGCGCTCGGGCAAGTGAGACATTTTGTGTCGTGGCATCTCCTTGCATTCAAGCGGGCGGCACGGGTGATGCCACGCGCCGCAGGACGCGGCGGCCGCGCAGGAGGGATACCGCGATGGGATTGGCTGCAACGATCGCCGCTCGCTTGAGTGACCTGGTATTGGTTCGGACCCGTCGACTGGACCGCATGGATGTGGCAAGTCGGCGCGATCCAGGGATGGATCACTTTGCTGCTGGCCCGATCGCATCCGTGCACGACCAGCGCCTTGCGACGGTGCAGGCGATCCGGCGCGTGGTCGATGCCGGCGCGGCCACGACCCATGCACGCGACCGGGGAGAGCGCGTTGACATGAATCACCGCCTGGATCTTGGCCTGTTCGTCGCGGCAACGCCGCTGTTTGCCGATGCGGCGCCGCCCCGGCCCGTGCCATGGCCGGAACCGGGCGCCAGGCGCAACGATGACCGGCTCGAAGGCCCCGCGCAGTTCGACGTCCATTACGAGACTGCTTCGGCGATTCCACTGGCGGCGATCGATCTGCTCGACCATGAGGTCTTCAATGCGGTGATCGCGCGTGGCTTGCAGTCCGTACGCAATGCCGATGGCTCGGTACGCGTGGTCCTGCATCTGGCCAACTGTCGCGATGAGATGTTGTCGCTGCGCCTGCGCCTGCGCCTGCTGCGCCGCGATGGCACACGCATCGATCCGCCCTCGCCCTGGTGCCGGCTCACACTCGACCCGCATTCACTCACCACCTGTCGCGAGAACTCGATCGACGTCCGCGATGCCAGCCACTACATGATCGAGATCGACCGCGATCGGCGTGACGAGTCGCTGGTGGCCTGAGCGCGTCGCGCGCGGCAGTTGGCGGCCCGAACGTGCATTTGCGCTGGACAGACCCCGCGGTGGTGGTCCGGATCGTCGTTGCAGTGCAGGTTTGATCGCTGCTCCTTGGCGAGGTCGCGGTTCGCGCGGTAGGCTAGGGCTGATTGTCCAGGGGACAGGGGCCTGATGACCGCCGACGTCGGGACGGCCGCCGCACCGGCCACGCCGAGCAACTGGGTCGAGCGCATCGCGCAGGGGGATCGCGCTGCGGAAGGCGAGTTCGTGCGCCACTACGAACG
>QUBV01000078.1 GCA_014338185.1 Lysobacterales bacterium
GATCGAGCAGGTCTCGCTGTTGCCCGAGTTCCACGAACGGCAGTCATAGCTCGAGGTCGTCGGCGCCGAACCGAACTTGACGTACAGGTCGCCGTCACCCGAGCCGCCACTGGTCACGAACTTGAGGTTGGTGGCGCCCGCGGGAACGACCATCGTGAAGCGCAGCTGGCCGTTCTTGACCGCCGACAGGCCGGTCACCGCCACACCATTCTGCAGCACCGTGCTGCCGCCGCCACCGCTGCTGACCGTGACCGAGCTGGTCTTGGTGTTGCTCGCACCGCCGTTGTCGGTCACCGTGAGCGAAACGCTGTAGGTGCCCGCTGCCGCGTAGGTGTGGCTTGGGTTGGTCGCGGTGGAGCTGCCGCCATCACCGAAGTTCCACGACCGCGAGGCGATGGTGCCGTCACTGTCGCTGGAGCTGTCGGTGAAGTTCGCGCTCAACCCGCTCGTGGTGAAGCTGAAGTTCGCCACCGGCGCGGTGTTGGATGAGCCGCCACCGGCCGCCTGCAGCGCAGCCTGGGCATCGACGATGCCGGCGCCACAGCCGCCGGAGCAGGCACCCGGCAACGGACGCGCGGTGCTGGTGAGAATGTTCTTGACCTGGTCCGGCGTGAGGCTCGGGTTCTTCTGGAACACCAACGCGGCCAGCGCGGCCACGTGCGGCGTCGCCATCGAGGTGCCGGCGTAGTAGGCGTAGTTTTCGCTGGCCGGCGTGGTGGTACCGGAGTTGAGCGTGGACAGGATGTCGCCCGCGCCGCCGCTGCCGTCGCCGCCAGGTGCCGACACCACGATGGTCGAGCCGTAGTTCGAGTAGGACGCGCGCGCACCGGACTTGGTGGTCGCGGCCACCGACACCACGTTGCTGCAGTTGGCCGGCGAGGAGTTGCTCACGTTCTGGTTTTCGTTGCCCGCGGCGACCACGAAGATCGCACCATTGCTGCGTGCGGTATTGATCGCGCTCTGGAACGAGCCGCAGGCACCACCGCCGCCGAGGCTGAGGTTGAGCACGCGCGCGGGATTGGTGTTGGCCGGCACACCCGACACGCTGCCACCCGACGCCCACACGATCGCGTCGACGATGTCGGACACGCTGCCGCCACACTTGCCGAGCACGCGCACCGGCACCACCTTGGCGCCGTAGGCGACGCCAGCGATGCCCTTGGCATTGTTGGCGGCCGCGACGATCGTGCCGGTCACATGGGTGCCGTGCCAGCTCGAGTTCGACGCCGGATAGCCCGCGCCGCATTCATTGGCGGCGTACCAATCGCCCTGGTCGGCTGCGTTGGAGTCGCGGCCGTTGCCGTCGCGCGCTGCCGCGGAGTCACTGATGAAGTCATAACCGCCCACGATCTGGCCGCTGAGGTCGCTGTGCGTGGTGATGCCGGTGTCGAGCACCGCGACGTTGATGCCAGCACCCGGCGCCGAACCGGCGAGATCCCACGCGGCCGGCATGCGCATGCCGCCGGTCGCATCGGTGAGGTCCCACTGGTTGGCGAAGTAGGTGTCGTTGGGCGTGAACAGCGCGTGCATCACGCGATCGGGCTCGACATAGGCCACGTTCGGGTTCTGCGCGAACGCGACCATCACGTCGCGGGCGAAGTCGTCCTGGCGCGTCTGTCGCTGCGTGTTGCCGGAAACCTCGACCAGTTCGGCGCCGGTGGCGAGCGTGCGCACCGAACGCACGCTGGCGCCCGTGAGCGAAGTCACGCGCTGGAAGTCGAGCTGACGCGAAGCCGCCTGCACGCGCTCGGCGCTCTGCTCGTGGTAGGTGACGATGAAGCGCGTGCTCGAGTACTGGCCCGATAGCGCATCGAGATTGATGCGATCGGCGTACAGCTGCGCCTGCGCGGCGCTGACGGTGGCAGCGCACAGCGTGGCGCTGCCCGCGAACAGGAAAGCGGCGGCCACAGCCAAGGCTGTGCGCCGTACGTGCGTACGGTGTGAGTTCATGTTCTCCCCAGACGTTGATTCGGAACGGAACGCCGCGCAAGGCGGCATGTGCACGTATCCAGTGCGTATATCCGAGGTGTCTCTCCTCACCTCGGACATCCTGTCGAACCGGAAGCCCTCTCCCGGCTCAAGGGTGTTCGTCGTCCCACTCGCCCATCGACGAACATGTCGCGCGCAGTGTCAAAAGCCGACGCAAAATGTCAGGGTGCCCGCGACAAATCACGCGGCAATGCAGCATGCGCCCGGCGCGTGGCGCCGGCGGCCCGATGCGGGCGCACCCCGCGCGCGCGGCGGCCGTGACTGCGCGAATGCCATGCCAGACGCCGCGCGCCTGCTGCAGCGGCGCAGGCTGCGCCCTGTCCTCTCGCGCGACAGTCCGGTACCTGCGCCTGACCGCCACGTCCCGACGTGGATGCGGCGTTACTCGACCACCACGGGCATCGTCTCGGCTTCCTCGCACGCCACCGCAAGCTTGCCGTCGCGCAGCGACAGCAACACCTTGCCGCCATGGGCGAGCTTGCCGAACAGCAGTTCGTCGGCAAGCAGGCGCTTGACGTTCTCCTGGATCACGCGCGCCATCGGCCGCGCACCCATCTGCGGGTCGAAGCCGTGTTCGGCCAGCCAGCGCCGCGCCTCGGCATCGACGCTGAGCGAGACGTGCTTCTCCTGCAACTGCATCTCGAGTTCGATGAGGAACTTGTCGACCACGCGCAGCACGTGCTCGAAGTCGAGCGCGTTGAACTGGATCACCGCGTCGAGGCGATTGCGGAACTCGGGCGTGAACTGACGCTTGAGCGCTTCCATCGCATCGGTCTGGTGGTCCTGCTCGACGAAGCCGATCGTGCGCCGCGCCGCCGCCTGCGCGCCGACGTTGGTGGTCATCACCAGGATCACGTTCTTGAAGTTGGCCTCACGACCGTTGGTGTCGGTGAGCGCGCCGCGATCCATGATCTGCAGCAGGATGTTGTACACATCCGGATGCGCCTTCTCGATCTCGTCGAGCAACAGCACGCAATGCGGATGCTTGACGATCTGCTCGGTGAGCAGGCCGCCCTGGTCGAAGCCGACGTAGCCGGGCGGCGCGCCGATCAGGCGCGACACCGAATGCGGCTCCATGTACTCGGACATGTCAAAGCGCACGAGCTCGATGCCCAGTTGCATCGCGAGCTGGCGCGTGACCTCGGTCTTGCCCACGCCGGTCGGCCCGGTGAGCAGAAAATTGCCGATCGGCTTGCCCGGATTGCCCAGTCCCGAGCGCGCCATCTTGATCGCGCTGGTGAGCGCGTCGATGGCCTCGTCCTGGCCGAACACCACCATCTTGAGGTTGCGGTCGAGGCTGCGCAGCACGTCGCGATCCGAGGCCGACACCTGCTTGGGCGGGATGCGCGCCATGCGCGCGACGATGAACTCGATGTCGGACACGTCCACGCGCCCGCTGCGGTCCTGCTCCGGCAGCAGGTGCTGGCGCGCACCCGCCTCGTCGATCACGTCGATCGCCTTGTCGGGCAGCAAACGGTCGGCGATGTGCTTGACCGACAGGTCGACCGCGGCGCGCAGTGCATCGGGCGTGTACTGCACCTTGTGGTGCTCCTCGAAGCGCGTCTTGAGGCCCTTGAGGATTTCCACGCTGTCGGCGATCGACGGCTCGACCACATCGATCTTCTGGAAGCGCCGCGCGAGTGCACGGTCCTTCTCGAACACGCCGCGATATTCCTGGAACGTGGTCGAGCCGATGCAGCGCAACTCGCCGCTGGCGAGCACGGGCTTGATGAGATTGGAGGCGTCCATGGTGCCGCCCGAGGCGGAGCCGGCGCCGATGATGGTGTGTATCTCGTCGATGAACAGGATCGCACCCGGCTCCTTCTTGAGCTGGGCGATCACGGCCTTGAGGCGCTTTTCGAAATCGCCACGGTACTTGGTGCCCGCCACCAGCGCACCCAGGTCGAGCGCCCAGATCGTGCAGTCGGCGAGCACGGCCGGCACCTCGCCTTCGACGATGCGCTTGGCCAGGCCCTCGGCCAGTGCGGTCTTGCCCACGCCGGCGTCGCCCACGTACAGCGGGTTGTTCTTGCGGCGGCGGCATAGCACCTGGATCGTGCGCTCGATTTCCTCGTTGCGGCCGATCAACGGGTCGATCTTGCCCTGCCGTGCCAGTTCGTTGAGGTTGTTGGCGAACTCGGTGAGCGGATTGCCGCGTGGCTCCTCGCCACCCTCACCCTCGGCCTTGGCCTCGCCCGCTGGGGGCGTGCTGCCTTCGTGGGCGATCTTGGCCACGCCGTGCGATATGAAATTGACCACGTCCAGCCGCGAGATGTCCTGCTGGCCGAGGAAATACACCGCATGCGAGTCCTTTTCGCCGAAGATCGCGACCAGCACGTTGGCGCCGGCCACTTCCTTGCGGCCCGAGGACTGCACGTGGTAGACCGCGCGCTGCAGCACGCGCTGGAAGCCGAGCGTAGGCTGGGTGTCGCGCTCGTCGTTGGGCGCGAGCAGCGGTACCGTCTCGGTGATGATCGCGCGCAGGTCGCGCGCGAGCCTGGCCAGATCGGCGCCGCATGCACGCAGCACGCCCACGGCCGAGGCGTTGTCGAGCAGCGCGAGCAGCAGGTGCTCGACCGTCATGAACTCGTGTCGCTGCTCGCGCGCGTCCTTGTAGCACTGGCCGATGGTGACTTCGAGATCCTTGCTGAACATGCCGATACGTCTCCGCAAACTGCTGCATGCCTAGATAGGGATGCCGACCGCGCTATTCCAGTGCGCCAAGGACCCTCATTGGGACTTTTCCATCGTGCACAGCAGCGGATGCTGATGGGCACGCGAGAACTCGTTGACCTGGGTGACCCGGGTTTCCGCCACCTCGCGCGTGAACACGCCGCACACGCCCTTGCCGCGCGTATGCACGTGCAGCATGACCTGGGTCGCGCGCTCACGCTCCATGTTGAAGAACGTCTCCAGCACCGCGATCACGAAATCCATCGGCGTGAAATCGTCGTTGAGCAGCACCACCTGGTACAGCGGCGGGCGCGCCACTTCGGGCTTGGCCGTCTCCACGGCAAGTCCGAAGCTATGTTCGATCTGCAGGTCCTTGTCGTTCGCCATCGTCGATCACCGCGAAACACCCGCCCCGAGTATAGCGCGCGCCGGGCGCGGCCCTTGGCCACACAGGGTGTCGCGCAGGGTCTCGCGCAAGCGCGCCGGTGCCGCTGCGGCCCGGCCCCAGACCTGGTCCGGCCGGCGGCGCGAGGCAGCGTCGGGCACGCGCGGCGGGTATGCTGCAGGCAGCGGCACCGGCGCCGCGCCACCGCCTGCAGCCCATGCCCGCCGCGCCCCCGCTCGACAGCACACCCAAGGGTCGCTGGCTGCTGGTCGCCTTGAGCGCGGCACTGTGGTTGCTGGCCGGCGCACTGGCCATGCGCAGCGATCCCGACGGCAGCCTGCGGGTGTGGGTGGGCGGGGCACTGTTCACCGCGGGAGTGGCAACGCTGGCGGCGGCGTTGTACTGGAAGTTCGGCCAACGCAAGGCGATCCGGGCGGCATGGCTGCGCGCACACGGGCGACCGCTCGCGGCCCAGGTGAGCAAGGTCGGGCGGCGCGGCCGGCGCAGCGCGTGGCGCATCAAGGCGGTGGCGCAGCTGCGCGGCCGACCGGTCACCTTCAGGAGCGACATCCTGCGCGCCGATCCCTCCCGGCGTTGGCGCGTGGGTGACACCATCACCGTATTCCTCGATCCGGCCAACCCGCGCCGGTACTGGATGGACGTGGGCGTCGACGCCGAAGGCCTGTGATGGCCGGTGGTCGACCGCCCGCTTGCCCTAAAATCCACGGATGGACACAACTGCAACCGAACCCGCGACCGCCGCTGCGATGTGGCTGCCACACGTGACCGTGGCCACCGTGGTGGTGCGTGATGGCCGCTTCCTGCTGGTCGAGGAGGAAGTGGGCGGCCGACGCGTGCTCAACCAACCGGCCGGGCACCTGGACGCGGGCGAATCGCTGCAGCAGGCCGCGGTGCGCGAGACGCTGGAAGAGACCGGCTGGACGGTGGCGCTCACGCACTTCCTCGGGGTGCAGCAGTGGAGCGCCGGCCCGCTGCACTTCGTGCGCTTTGCGTTCGCGGCCGACGCGCTGCGCCACGAGCCCGCGCGCGCGCTCGACCACGGCATCATCGGTCCGCGCTGGCTCAGCCGCGACGAAGTCGCTGCGGCGCCGAACCTGCGCAGCCCGCTGGTGCTCGCGACCATCGACCAATGGCTGTCCGGCCGGCGCCTGCCGCTGGATTGCCTGCAGTGGCTGGACGGGCCGCGATGACCGCCGAGGTCATCGTCGGCATTTCCGGGGGTGTCGATTCCGCGGTCGCCGCGCTGCTGCTGCAGCGAGAGGGCGTGTCGATCGCGGGGCTGTTCATGCAGAACTGGGAGGAGGACGCGCGCAACGCGAGCGGCTGTCGCGCCGACGAGGACCGGCGCGACGCGGTGGCGGTGTGCGCCAGGCTCGGCATCCGGCTGCACCTGCGCAACTTCGCTACCGAGTACTGGGACCAGGTGTTCGAGCACTTCCTCGCCGAATACCGCCGCGGCCGCACTCCCAATCCCGACGTGCTGTGCAACCGCGAGATCAAGTTCAAGACCTTCCTCGCCGAGGCCCGGGCGCTGGGCGCGGCGCAGATCGCGACCGGACACTACGCGCGCATCGCGCGCGTCGACGGCCGCTGGCGCCTGCTGCGCGCATGCGACCACGCCAAGGATCAGAGCTATTTCTTGCACGCGCTCGGCCAGGATGCGCTCGCGGCCACGCGCTTCCCGCTGGGCGAACTGACCAAGCCGCAGGTGCGCGAGCTCGCGCGTGCGGCCGGTCTGCCCAACCACGACAAGAAGGACTCGACCGGCATCTGCTTCATCGGCGAGCGTGACTTCCGCAGCTTCCTCGCCCGATACATCCCGGCCCAACCCGGCCCGATCCGCGCGCCCGACGGCGGCGAGATCGGCACCCACGACGGGGTGTTCTACTACACGCTCGGCCAGCGCGGTGGACTGGGCATCGGCGGGCGCCGCGACGGCGATGGCGCGCCCTGGTACGTGGTCGGCAAGGACGTCACGGCCAACGTGCTGTACGCGGCGCAGGGCAACGCCAACCATTGGCTGCAGTCGCGGCGCCTGGCCGCGGGCGCATTGAGCTGGGTCGACGGCGCAGCGCCCGCGGCCGCCTTCTCCTGCAGCGCGATGACGCGCTACCGCCAGGCGCCACAGCCCTGCCGGGTCGAGGTCGACGGCGACACTGCGATCGTGAGCTTCGCCGCGCCACAGCGCGCCGTGGCACCCGGCCAGTCGGTGGTGTTCTACGATGGCGACACCTGCCTGGGTGGCGGCGTGATCGATCGCAGCGACGCGCCGTTTGGCGGCTGGAGCCAGTCATGAATCGCGAAGCCCGCGTGATCGCATTCGCCGGCGTGCTGCAGGGCTGCCGCCTCGTGCACGAGCTGGCCACCAGCGGCCGCGCCGACGCGGCGGCCGCCAGAACCAGCATCGCCAGCATCTTCCGCATCGATGCCGCCGACGCCGGCGCGGTGTTCGACGGCATCGGCGGCCTGCGCCTGGGGCTGGAGACGCTCATCGCGCACACCGATGGCAGCCCGCGCAGCCTGCCCGTGACCCGTCTCACGCTGGGCGTGCTGCGCCTGCAGCGCCGGCTCATGCGCAATCAGCCGATGGCGGCTCGCCTGCGTGCCGGCATCGAGCGCGTGCAGCGCCAGGTCGATCATTTCGGCATCGACCATCCGGCCGTGCAGCAGCGGCTGGCCGAGCTGTATGTGGAGACCCTGTCGCAACTGCGTCCGCGCGTGATGGTGCACGGCAATCCGCAGCACCTGGGCAACGCCCAGACCGTCGCCCAGATCCGCACGCTGCTGCTGGCCGCGGTGCGCGCGGCGGTGTTGTGGCGCCAGGTCGGCGGCAGCCGCCTGCGCCTGCTGGTCCGTCGCAACGAGTACGCGATGCTCGCGCGCGGACTGCTCGCGCGCAGCACGCTCGACCACGGCTGAGGCGGCGCGCGGCTCGCATCGCGCCCACCCGGCCACGCGCTTCACCGCCTGCGCCGGTCGCCGCCTCCATCGGTGCGCCCACCGTACCACCCCAAGCCGGTGCGATGGCCACGTGCCTGCCCTTGGCACCGGCCGGCCGGACCGGTGCGCGGACGCACCGTCGGCGCGGTGCGGCTCGCAGTCGACGCATGCTTGGGCGATAATTGGCGGCCCAGCTGCCGACCCGCTCCCACGGGTCGCGCCCGCGACCTGCGTCGCGACCGTCACAGCATGCACAAGCCAGCCAGGAGATGCACATGACCGATTCGTTCTCGACCCGGGACACCCTCGAGGTCAACGGCAAGCGCTACACCTATGCGAGCCTGCCCAGGCTCGGCCAGCGCTTCAACATCGCGCGCCTGCCGTATTCGATGAAGATCCTGCTGGAAAACCTGCTGCGCCACGAAGACGGCGTCAACGTGACGGCGCGGGAAATCGAGGCGGTGGCGAACTGGGACGCAACCAAGGAGCCCGACACCGAAATCGCGTTCATGCCCGCGCGCGTGATCCTGCAGGACTTCACCGGCGTGCCGTGCGTGGTCGACCTCGCGGCGATGCGCGACGCGATGGTGGCACTGGGCGGCGATGCGGCGCGCATCAATCCGCAATCGCCGTGCGAGCTCGTGATCGACCATTCGGTGCAGGTCGACGTGTTCGGCCAGAGCGATGCCCTCGCGCTCAACGCGCAGATCGAGTTCGAGCGCAACCGCGAACGCTACGAGTTCCTGCGCTGGGGCCAGAAGGCGCTGCACGAGTTCCGCGTGGTGCCGCCCTCGACCGGCATCGTGCACCAGGTCAACCTCGAATACCTGTCACGCGTGGTGATGACGCGCGAGATCGATGGCGCCACCTGGGTCTTCCCGGACACGCTGTTCGGCACCGACTCGCACACCACCATGGTCAACGGCCTGGGCATCCTCGGTTGGGGCGTGGGCGGCATCGAGGCCGAGGCGGCGATGCTCGGCCAGCCCTCGTCGATGCTCATCCCGCAGGTGGTCGGCGTGCGCCTGAGCGGGCGCCTGGCCGAAGGCGCCACCGCGACCGACCTCGTGCTGACCGTCGCGCAGATGCTGCGCAAGCACGGCGTGGTCGGCAAGTTCGTCGAGTTCTTCGGACCCGGCCTGCAGCACCTGGCGCTGGCCGATCGCGCCACGCTCGGCAACATGGCGCCCGAATACGGCGCCACCTGCGCGATCTGCCCGATCGACCACGAATCGATCAACTACCTGCGCCTGTCCGGCCGCAGTGACGAGCAGATCCGCCTGGTCGAGGCCTATGCCAAGGCGCAGGGCCTGTGGCACGAACCCGACGCGGCCGAGGCGCAGTTCAGCTCGGTGCTCGACCTCAACCTTGCCGACGTCGCGCCGTCGCTGGCCGGCCCCAAGCGGCCGCAGGATCGCGTGACGCTCGCGGGCATGCGCGACAGCTACCGTGCCGCGATGCAGGCGCTGGGCAAGAACGGCCAGTGGGACAAGCAGAAGGAACGCTTCCTCAGCGAAGGCGGCAGCACCGCGGTCGGCCACGACCAGAGCGAGCACTCGGCCCCGCATGACGGGACCAAGCATCCCGAGTACGCCGGGCTGGACAACGGCTCGGTCGCGATCGCCGCGATCACCTCGTGCACCAACACCTCCAACCCGAGCGTGATGATCGGCGCGGGCCTGCTCGCGCGCAAGGCGGCCGCACGCGGGCTCAAGCCCAAGCCGTGGGTCAAGACCTCGCTCGCGCCCGGCTCCAAGGTCGTCACCGACTACCTCGCCAAGACCGGCCTCGACAAGGATCTCGACGCGCTGGGGTTCTACCTCGTCGGCTACGGCTGCACCACCTGCATCGGCAACTCCGGACCGCTGCCCGAACAGGTCAGCAAGATCATCGCCGACCACGACTATGCGGTCGCCTCGGTGCTGTCGGGCAACCGCAACTTCGAAGGCCGCATCCACTCCGAAGTCAAGATGAACTACCTCGCCTCACCGCCACTGGTGGTCGCCTTCGCGATCGCAGGCACCGTCGACATCGACCTGTCGAAGGAGCCGCTCGGGCGCGACCGGGATGGCAAGGACGTCTACCTCAAGGACATCTGGCCGAGCAACAAGGAGATCGCCGACCTCGTGGCCAGCTCGGTCAGTTCCGACATGTTCACCAAGGAATATGCCGACGTGTTCAAGGGCAGCCAGGCATGGAACGCGATCCAGATCCCCGCGGGCGACCAGTACACCTGGAACGAGGCGTCCACCTACATCAAGAACCCGCCGTACTTCGAGGGCATGACCATGGCCCTGCCGCCGGTTGCCGACATCCACGGCGCGCGCCTGCTCGGCCTGTTCGGCGATTCGATCACCACCGACCACATCTCGCCGGCCGGCTCGATCAAGAAGGACAGCCCGGCCGGGCGCTACCTGATCGGACGCGGCGTCGATCCGAAGAACTTCAACTCCTACGGCTCGCGCCGTGGCAATGACGATGTGATGGTGCGCGGCACCTTCGCCAACATCCGCATCAAGAACCGCATGCTCGACGGCGTCGAGGGCGGCTACACGCTGCACGTACCCAGCGGCGAACAACTGGCGATCTACGACGCGGCGATGAAGTACAAGGCCGAGGGCACTCCGCTGGTGGTGATCGCGGGCAAGGAATACGGCACCGGCTCGTCCCGCGACTGGGCCGCCAAGGGCACCTTGCTGCTCGGCGTCAAGGCCGTGGTCGCCGAGAGTTTCGAGCGCATCCACCGCTCCAACCTCGTCGGCATGGGTGTGCTGCCGCTGCAGTTCGTCGACGGCCAGAACGCGCAGACCCTCGGCCTCACCGGCAAGGAGTCCTACGACATCAGCGGTCTCGACGGCGGCAATGCGCGCACGGCCACGGTCACGGCCACGGCGGCCGACGGCAGCAAGAAGACCTTCCAGGTCAAGGTGCTGCTGCTCACGCCCAAGGAACGCGACTTCTACCGCCACGGCGGCATCCTGCAGTACGTGCTGCGCCAGCTCGCGGGCGGCAAGGCGGCGTAAGCGGCCGGCCCGGCCGATCCCGGCATCACCACAACGGCGCGGGCGACCGCGCCGTTTTCACGCCCGGCGATGGCCGGGTGTGTCGCGCACCGGCGCGCGCATGGGCGGTGACGCACGCCGCGATGCAGACCGATCCGGCTGTCGGCATGCCACCCGCGCACGGCGGGCACGGTTCAGGCCGCGGCGCGGGCCAGTGCGATGGCGCCGATGATGAACAGCACCAGCCACGCCACATGCCTGCCGCGAGTCATGACCAGCGGCAACACGCCCGATGCCAGGAAGCTGCAGCCGATGACCGTGGCGGCACTGCTCGCGGTGAGGGCGCCTTGGCCGAGTTGGACCAGCAGCACGGCGAACCCGCACCATGCGACCGTCGTCAGATGCCATGCAAAGCGCAGCGTACGGATCGTGAACCACGTACTGCCGAACAGTTGCGGCAGGTTGTCCCGGCGGAACAGTCGGATGAGGATGTAGCGCTCACCCAGCAGCGAGTGGGCCGCGCCGAGTGCGACCGCAAGCCACGCGGCCAGGTGGAGCAACAGGCTGGTGCTCATCGAGCGCTCCTTGCATGCGCCGTGAACCGGCTGGGTCGTGGCGCGGCCCTGCAGTTTGCATGACCCTGCCACCCGGGCAAACCCCGAAGCCGGGCCGCCGCCCGGTTCCTGCCCCGTCCAGGTGACGCGCATGCGGCGCCGGAGGGCGCCGCATCAGCGCCCGCGTGGCCTCATCCAGGCAACCATCCATGGTGCGTGGCCGCTCGGCTCCTGCCTCGCCCAAGTGACGGGCATGCGGCGCCGGAGGGCGCCGCATCAGCGCCCGCGTGGCCTCATCCAGGCAACCATCCATGGTGCGTAGCCGCTCGGCTCCTGCCTCGCCCAAGTG
>QUBV01000079.1 GCA_014338185.1 Lysobacterales bacterium
TCCAGGCGCGCTCCTTCAACCACTCGGACACCTCTCCATGTTCTCATCCCGCACTGCACGGTGTGCAGCGGGCGGGATGGTTCGGCGCCTCCTGCGCCTGTCCCCTTGCCCACACACTGGATGACGGCCGCGTCGACACGGGGCGCGCGAGGATACTAGGCGCGCCCTGCCCGCACAAGCAAGCGAGGATCCTTCCTGAGCTCGTTGATCCCATCCTTGAGCGGGCGGCACTGGCCCGGGTTGCCAATGGAAAGACGTCCGACACGAACCTCGATTCTGGCCTTGGCATCACGGTCGCGAAGACCCCGCAGCCACACGTCAAATGCGCTGCTCTTGAGGATCTCGCAGATGTCGGACACAGCAAACCGCAGTTGACGTCACGTCAACTGTGGTTTGCTTCGCTTCCACCGTCCAACTGACCTGCCCATCCCCAAGGCCACACACTGCTGCGTGAAATCCCGGGCTCGCGACTCCAACGCGCCGCACGCGCTCACGGCGTGGCGGGCTGGCCGATGAACACGAACACGAGGATCAATGCGAGCTGGGCGAGTGGATACAGGCTCGCGCGATCGAACAGGCGTGCGGCGCGGCGGCCTTCGTGCGAGCGGTACAGCGCGAGCCCGGGCATGAGCAGCAGCACCACGCCGATCACCAAGGTGGCGACACGATAGGGCCAGCCCAACGCGAGCGGCGACATTACAGGCAAGGCCAGACTCAGCGCCACGGTCGCCATCAACGCGACCAGTACCACGCTGCCGGCCACGCGGGGTCCGAACACCAGCGGGATCGTGCGCGCGCCGACACGGCGGTCCTCTTCGACATCGTTCCAGTCGGCCGGGATGTTCTGGCCGCCGATCTCCCAGGCGATGAGCCAGGCCACCATGAGCGCAAGCCATGCCGGCGATGGCTGCGGAACCACCGCAAGCACGGCCGCCACCGGGCCGAGCGCCTTGACGCAACCGCTGACCAGCACGCGCCACCAGCTTACCTTGAACATGAGGCAATACACGGTTTCGAGGACTGGCGCGGCGAGCACCAGCGGCACGAGCCATGGATTGAGCCACCAGGCGCCGGCCAGCGCGACGAGGTACCACCCAACGAACCAGGCGATGCCGCCGCCGAGGCTGAGCTTGCCCTGTGCGATCGGATAACGCAGGTCCGAGGCCTCGACCGAGTAACCGGGGTTGGGCCCGGCGCCGGCGAACTTCTCGCGGTCGACCTTGACGCCGATGATGTCGTTGAGCGCATACAGCGCGGTGTAGCCGGCCAGTGCCGTGACCAGTGCGACCGCGAGCACGGGCCAGCTGGGAAAATGCCCCAGCCACAGCAGCGCGGCGAAGCCGGGCATGGCGATGTCGAGCACGCCGTGGGTCGAGCGCGACAGGGCAAGGAACTTGCGCAGCATGCTCAGGCCTTCCGCGTGAAGCTGGCCATGTAGTTGACGTCCTCGCGATCGGGCGCGACCCGGAAGCTCTTGTTGAGCGGATTGAACATGAGGCTGGCACTGCGCAGGAAGGTGAGCCCGCTCGCGCCGGCCCAGCGCCGCATTTCGTCGGGACGGATGAGCTTGGCGTATTCGTGGGTGCCGCGCGGCAGGATGCGCAGGATGTACTCGCCGCCGACGATCGCGAACAGCCACGCCTTGAACGTGCGATTGATGGTCGAGAACACCACGTGGCCGCCGGGCTTGAGCAGGCGCGCACAGGCATCGATCACCGCGGCGGGATCGGGCACGTGCTCGAGCATTTCCAGGCAGGTCACCACGTCGTAGCTGCCGGCCTCCAGCGCCACCAGTTCCTCCACGGTCTGCAGGCGGTAGTCGATCTTCAGCCCGCCCTTGACGGCATGCTGGCGCGCGACCTCGAGCGTGAGGTCGGACTGGTCGATGCCGACCACGTCGGCACCGGCCTTGGCCAGGGTCTCGGTGAGGATACCGCCGCCGCAACCGACGTCGACCACGCGCGCACCTTGCATCGATGCATGGTCGAACACGAACTGGCTGCGCAACGGGTTGATCACGTGCAGCATGCCCATCTTGCCCGTGGGATCCCACCACAGGTTGGCGACGCGGTTGAACTTGTCGATTTCCTGCCGATCAACGTTCGAGGGCTGGTTCATGGCGTTCCTTGAGGCGGGCGTGCAGCGCCTGCAGGGCGCCGTCGAGTTCCGTCCGCGTGATGTCGTTGATGAAGACGCAATGGCCGATGCCGGCGGGCAAGGGCACACGCTGCAGGCCATTGCGGTGTTCGATGCGATCGAGCAGCGAGCGCCACATGATCTCGCCATCGAGCAGGGAGAAATCCAGCTCGATGCCCAGCGCATCGACCAGTGCGAAGATGCGCGCGGCGTCGGCGGCGCCGAGCAACTGGCGGCGCTCGGCGATCACGCTGGAGACGAGGATGTCGAGCAGCACCGCCTCGCCGTGCAGCAGGCGCTGCTCGTGGCGCGTCTCCAGCCCGTAGCTGAAGGTGTGGCCGAAGTCGACCTTGCGCGCGAGTTCCTCTTCGTAGAGGTTGGGCGTGAGTTCATCGAGCATGCCGCCGATCGCGCCATCGAGGATGAGGTCGCCCGCGGGATTGGCGAAATGCGCGGCCACGCTGGCCGCGCCGTGGCGCTCCAGCGACTCGAACAGGCGCGCATCGCGGATGATCGCGAGCTTGATGATCTCGCACACGCCGTTGAGCAGGTGGCGGCGTGGCAGCGTCGCGAGCAGGGACTTGTCGAGCAGCACCGCCAGCGGCGGCTCGAAACTGCCCAGCCGGTTCTTGTTGCCGTTGAAGTTGATGCCGGCTTTGATCCCGAGCGCGGCGTCGACGTAGCCCATGAGCGTGGTGGGCACCTTCAGGTGCGGCACGCTGCGGCGGTAGCTGGCGGCGACGAATGCGACCACGTCGGTGAGCACGCCGCCACCGATCGCGATGACGGGCTCGTCGCGACGATGGATCGGGAATGCATCGAGTTCGCGCAGGATGTCCTGCCAGATCTCGATCGACTTGTGTTCCTCGCCGCCCGGGAACACCACGATGCGCGCATCGACCTGGCGCTGCACGAAGTAGTCACGCAGCGCGCTGCCGTGGTGGCGCGCGACCTCGCCGTCGACCACCACGAAGCGCCGTCCGCGCGGCCGGCCGAAGGCCATCAGCGCGTCATTGCCCGGGTCGAGCAGATGCGGTGCCTTGATCACCTCGTAGGCGATCGGGCGTTCGACCCGCACCTGCCAGCGCATGCCCTGCCCGCTCATGCCGCATCCAGCCATGCCGCGCGGCGGGCGAGGATCTCGCGGGCAACGCGCTGCGCGTCGGCGAGGCTGTGGTTGCGGTAGTTGCCGCACTGCTCGATGTTGGCGTACGGCACCTCGCGCGCCTGCTGCATCTGTTCGAGGATCTGCTGCAGCGTCGCACACAGCTGGGCGGCGCGGCCTTCGTTGCGGAACACGAGGTAGAACCCGGTCTGGCAACCCATGATGCCGACGGACACGAAGCGATCGGGCAGCAGCCGGTTGAAGCCTTCGAGCAGGAAGTGCTCGACCGAATGCAGTTCGGTGCTGGTCAGGTATTCATCGGCGTTGGGATGGCGCACGCGCAGGTCGACGCAATAGATCGACTCGCCCGCGCCAGCCGCATGCGCACCGCGCAGCTTGACGCTCGGCGCCTTGAGCCGGCGGTGGTCGAGTTCGCCCACCAGCGCGGTGGGCCATCCCAGGGCTTCGATGTCGATCATGCGGCTGCCTGCCAGTCGCGCCGTCAGTGGGCGGCCACGAGGGGCGCGAGATGACGATAGCTGTCGTCGAGCGCCTTCTGCCACGAGGCCACGTGATGATACAGCTCGACCGAGCCGTAGCCCGAAAAACCGTTGTCGGTCAACGCCTTGAAACTTGCGCCGAGGTCGAGCGTGCCTTCGCCCGGGATCTCGTGGAAATGCACGATGCCGGTGAGTGTGTTGGCGACCATGCGCTGCTGCAGCGCGTTGCCACGCACGCCGCGCAGCCAGGCGACGATGGGCCGGGTGCGTTCGAGCACGTCGAAGGACAGGCCCGGCACCGAGATCATCCAGGTGAAGATCTCATCGTCCAGCGGCGATGCACCCGCATACAGGCTCGGGTAATCGACGCTGGCAAGCGGGCGCGTGATGCCGCTGCGGGCAAGCAGCGTGTCGATGCGCTGGCGGCGCGCCGCGCCTGGCGCTTCCTCGCGGAAGTGGACCGGGTGGGCGCGATCGAGCAACAGGAAATCGGCGGTATCGGGGAAGTGCACCAGCACGCTGGCGAAATCCAGGTCGGGCGCGAGTTCGGGGTGGTCGTCCACCACCTTGAGGTTGTAGCCGGCCTGCGCGTCGGAAATGTGCAGGTAGCGCGCATGCGGCGCGGCCTGGGCCAGCGCGCTGATGTAGTCGGCCTCGGAGCAGTAGGCGTGGCAAATGTCGATGTGCAGCTTGAACTTGGGCGAATCGACCTTGCGCATGAGGTCGAGACCTTGCGCCAGCGTCTCGATGTACATGCCCGGCTCGGGCTCGACCAGCAGCGTGATGTCCTCGTCGTCGCGGATCTCGCGCAGGCACTCATGGATCGAATCCACCAGCAATTCGCCCGGATCGACCTGCGGTTGCGCCACGTGTTCGGCGCGTACGAAGCCGCTGCCGAACGTCACCAGGTTCACGCCGAGCTTGCGTGCCACGTGGATGCCGCGCTTGACCAGGTCGATGCGACGCTTGCGCGCGGCACGCGACAGCGCCATCAGCGAGGGTTCGTGCGGGCGCTGCGGATCGAAGAAGTGCGAGGCGGTGGCGACGCAGGCGGCCTTGACCCGGCGCTCGGCCAGACGCCGCTTGACCTGCGCCAGGTAGTCGTCGTCGATGTTGAACGGGTTGAACTGGTCGCGATGGAACGAGATCTCGATGCCCGGGTAACCGGCCCGGTCCACCGCGTCGATCGCATCGAGGAAGTCGAGTTCGGTCAGGCCGAAGGTGCTGTAGCTGAGCTGGATCTGACCCATGGCTGGTCCACTGCAAGAACGTGGGGCGGACGCTGCGCAAGCACCTGCGCGCCGGCTGCCACCGCCGCGCCCACGCCGCTGCCGCTATCTCGGGGGCGGCGCGGCACGATTCAATGCCCGCTGCCGCCCGCGCCCGCGGGCCCGGCCTGCGTGGCCTGGCCTGCGTCGCAGCGCATATTGTACCCGTGCCGGCGGACCGCTGCGTCGCCTCAACCCGGCCCGATGCCCACACCCTCGAAGTCGTTGGCGAAGATGCGGTCGGTGCAGTCGACGATCACGCTGGTCACGTCCGCGCTGCCCACCACGCCGACGTTGTCGCGCGGGATGCAGTACAGCCCCGCGGGCTGCGTTTGCACCGTCACCGCGTAGGGTGAGCCCTCGGCCAGCGGCGTCGCGAACACGAAGCTGGTGGCGCCGGCCGCCACCGTGAGCGTCTGCGCGCCATCGTTGAGCGCGAGCACGCCCCCCCCGCTGTCCACGCCCACCAGGCTGCCGCCCACCGAATGCGCCGGGGGCAGCGCCGCGCAACTGACCTCGACATTGGTCACATCGGCGTCGGGCACGATGCCGCTGCCATCGGCCACGCTGCAGGTCTGGCCCTCGGGTTGGGTCTGCACCAGCACCTGGTAGGCCGTGCCCGCAGCGAGCGCGGTAGTGAAGGTGAACGGCCCGTCGGCAGCGACCGGCAGGGTCTCGACGCCGCCGTTGAGCGACAACACCAGCCCTGCGCCGCCAAGGCCGCTCACGCTGCCGCCGATCGTGTGGGTCGGGCTTCCGCCGGTGCAGCTCACGTCGACATTGTCGACCGCGGCGCCGTCCACGGTCCCTGCCGCATTGCTCACGGTGCAGGTCTGCGCCGGTGACTGCGGCTGGCTCACGATGCGCACGCGATACGGGCTGCCGTCGGGCAAGGCCGGGAAGGTGTACGGGCCACTGCTGCCGAACACGACCGGTGTGTCGCCGTTGAGCTGCAGGCTCAGGCCGCTGCCGTACAGCTGGCTGATCGTGCCCCCCACCGTGTAGGTCGGTATCGCGGCGGTGGTGCAGCTGATGCCGACGTTGGTCACGTTGGCAGTGCCGACCGTACCGCCCGGATTGCTCACCGTGCAGGTTTGCGCGGGCAGCGCCGGTTGCTGCTGGATCGTCACCGCATAGGCGCTGCCGCTCGGTAGCGCGTCGGCGAAGGTGTAGGCGCCGTTGGCGGCCACGTTGCGCGGCGTGCCGTTGAGCGCGATGACCAGGCCGCTGCCGACCAGGCCGCTGACCACGCCGCCGATGCTGTAGCTGCCGGTCGCAGGCGGGATCTGAAAGTCCGCATCGGAAATGTCGAAGAAGATGTTGTCGGCGCAGGCCACCGCGATGCGCGCGCGTGAAGTGCTCAGCGCCGGCACGACCACGCTGGCCGAGCCGTTGTTCGGCACGCCAGCGGCAAGCACGTAGGGGAACGTGTAGCCACCATCGGCCGACAGCGTGATGTCGACGCTGGCGCAATTGACAGGCGCCGCGGTGCTGCCCGCCACATCCCAGCCCACCGTCTGGCTGCTGCCCTGCGGCCACGTCACCGCGGTGTTGGGCGCATTGACCTTGAACGGCCCGGCTGCGCTGGTGACCGCCACCGACAGGTCGGCGCTGGTCGACGTGCCCTGCCCGGGATGTTGGTCGCGGGCGGTGAGCCGGAACTTGAGCGTGCGTGTGGTGGTCGGCAGCGTCTCGCCCTTGACCGCGACGCCGGTCAGGATCGTCGACAGGCTCGGGAACACGCGGCTGCCGCTGTAGCGTGGTGCGAAGGCGCGGAAGATCGGGCTGCTGCCATTGTCGCCGGCGCTGAGCGGCGCGGCGGGGCCGAGATCCCATTCTTCCCACGAGTAGCTGACCGTGTCGTCCTCGTCGGCATCGACCGCGGCGCCCGCGAGCACGAACGGCGTGCGCGCCGGGATCGTGTAGCCGGTGGGCAGGTTGGCGGTCTCGATCACCGGTGCCTGGTTGGGATTGCTGGTGTTGGCCGAGCAGTTGCCCGCGCCGTTGGTGAAATTGGTGATCTCCTGCAGGCTGATCGCGTGGAAATGTGGATCCGAATGTGTCTGCAGGTTGTCGGCGCCGCAGATGCCGGCATAGGCCATGATGCTGGAGCCGCTGCCCGGTTCGTACGCAGTCGCGCCGTTGCGGTCGCCGCCGCTGCAGTTGCTGATGGTGCCATTGAACGGATGGTTGCCGCCGAACTGATGGCCCATCTCGTGCGCGACGTAATCGATGTAGAACGCATCGCCGACCGGATTGGGCAGGCCGGTGGTGCCACGACCCTTTAAACCGGCATTGCACACCACGCCCAGCCAGGCCACGCCGCCACTGCCGGTGGTCAGTACATGGCCAATGTCGTAGTTGGCCACACCGATCGCGGCGCTGATGACCGAGGTGCTGTTGCTGATCACACCGGTGCCGTTGCTGCCGAACGGGTCTCCGCTCGCGCCCGGGTACATGAGCAGGTCGTTGTCGGGCACCAGCACGAGCTGGATCGACATTTCGGTCTCATAGACCTGCGACACGCGGTTCACCGTCACGATCGTGGCCGCGAGGCCACCTTCGACCGTGCCACCGCCCACCGCGGCGATGTACTGGTGGTTGGCCGCCACCGCGGCGCGATACACGCGGCGCGTCACGCCGGTCTGGGTCATCGGTGTATCCGGCAGGTCCAGCGCCGTGGCGCCGGGTTGGCCATGCACCTCGCACTGGCCACTGCCGTCGGGTCGCTCCAGCATGGCACGGCGAAAGCTCAGGTACGGCGCGCCGCCATCGAATGCCTCGGGGCGGATCACCCACAGTCCGGCCGGGTCGAACACCATCGCCTGCAGGCCCAGCGGCGATACATCCAGGCGGAGCGCCCGACCCTGCGCGTCGCGGCCCTTGAAGCTGAGGATGTCGGGGTACTTGGCCTGCAACTGTGCGGGCGTCGTGCCCGAATCGACCACCATGAACTGCGCAAAGCCACCCTCGGGCACGGGCAACTCGATCGCCGCGGCCTGGCCGCTCGCATGGGCGGCCTTGAGGTACTGGCTGACCTGGTCCAGTTGGAGCGTGAGGCCGCGAAACTGTTCGGGTTGCGGCGCCGTACTGGCCGGACGGTGGGTGGCGGCATCGTGCCAGAACGTGCGCGTGGGGCCGGCCCAGGCCAGCGACGCACCCGCGCCGATGAGCAGCAGTGCGACGCGGCCGATCGACCGCACGACAGGTGAGTACATGGATCGGGTCCCCTGTTGCTTGAAAAAAACCACCAGGCCGTCGGCACGACCGTGGCACGGCTCACGCGCAGAGCGCATCGGTGTCGACTCCACGACCAGGTGGAGCCGCGCGTGTGAATCGAGCGACTCTAGCCCAGCCGTCTGCGCCGTGCCATCCCCGCCGCGCGGCCGCCCAAGGCGATCCGCGTCACCGGCCCGCCGGCGGACCTGCGACCCGTCGCCGGCGCGTCGCCGCCGGCACGCATGTGCGCGGCTTCACTGCGCGCGCGCGGACCCGGGTGCGGCCAATGGCGGTGCCAGCGCCACGCAGTCGCCGCGCCGCGCCACGCGCCAACCGGCCGCCTCCATCGCGCACGCCTCGGCTTCGCTCGCGTAGTGGTACAGCAACAGACGCTCACGCAGCTCGGACGGGTATTCGCGGGCAAGGTCATCGGTGCCTGTGTGCGAGGGATTGCCGCGCAGGCTGCAGTCATGGGCGATCAGTTCGCCCTGCCCGGCGAACCGGGCCAGCATCTCGGGGATCGGCCGGGTATCGCCGGTCCACGCCAAGGCACCGGCGAGCGCGAGCCCGAACGAGGTCCCGGGCGCGTGGTGGCGCGTGGCGAACACGTCGAACCACTGGCCTGCGTGCCAGAAGCCGCGCGAACAGGGTACGAGCTGGAACGCGTCCCAGAAATTGGCACCGCCTTCGGCCAGCGGCTCGGGGAAATCCGCCACGCGCGCCTGCAGCAGCGGCACGAGATTGGCATGCGCGTACAGGCGCAGCGGGCCGTGTTGCCGCTCCTGGAACCAGCTGCGATAGAACAGTCGCTCCAGCCCGCCGACGTGATCCATGTGGGTGTGGGTGATGTAGAGCGCGCGTGGCACCTGCCCGTAATGATCCAGGTAGGCCCCCAGGGCCTCGGGCCCGCAGTCGATCATGAGCAGCGGTTCACCGTCACGCTCGAGCACGCCGCAGGCCGAGCCCAGCTCGGGCGATTGCGCGCCGCCGACGCCGAGGAAGCGCAGCACCAGCCTCATGCGCCCGCACCCGCGCTGCCCGCCTCGACCATCGCCGCATGGTAGGCCGCCAGCAGCGGATGCCAGAAGCTCAAGTCGAACCCGCTGACGCGGCGCGCCCCCAGCTTGTCGAACGAGCGGCGCAGGCGCAGCAGGTTGGCCCGTTGCCAGGCCAGCTGCGGCTTACGCACGCGACAGCGGTCGAAGTCGAGCAGCCACACCTTGCCCGCCACGTCGACGAGGATGTTGTGTGCGTTGAGGTCGGCGTGCCACACGCCATGGGCATGGAAACGCGCGAGCGTCGCCCCCACCGCGGCCGCGAGCCCATGATCCAGGCGCTGTGCGCGCACGCGAGCGGCCAGTGGCTCGACCCCGTCGAGGCGCCGCGTGAGCAGGTCGGCACGGTAGCGCAGGCCGTCGCGCTGGTAGCGCGCCGCCACCGGCGCGGGTACCGGCAGGCCCGCATTGGCCATCACCGCAAGCAGGCGGAACTCGCGGAACGCTCGCGTGCGCTCGGCCCCGAGCCACAGGTAGCGGTCACGGCTCAACTGCGCCATGAGACCGCCGCGGTGGTAGTGCCGCAGCGCGCAGGCGCCGACCGGCGTATCCACGAACAGCACGCCGCCGCGCCCTCCTGCCAGCGAACGGGCCCGCCCCTGGGCCAGCCACGCGGCACGTTCCAGCCACTCCGGCTGCGGTCGCTCGGCGAGACTCGCGTCGAGCAACATCGCGCCATCGGCTGTCGCTTGAACTTGCGCCTGGATCATGCCTCTGACAACTTGCGCCCACGCGGTTCGCGCGCCCCTGGTCCAATAGTAGCAAGCCCGGCATGGTTCGATCCCGATTCGATGGCACCGCCCCCACATCGCTGTGCATCCTGCGCACCTCGGCCATCGGCGATGTCACCCACGTGGTACCGCTGGTGCATACGCTGCAGGCGCACTGGCCGACGACCCCGCTGACCTGGATCATCGGCAAGCTCGAACACCGGCTGGTCGGCGACCTGGCCGGCGTGGAGTTCATCGTGTTCGACAAGTCCGCCGGCCGGCGCGGCCATCGCCAGGTGCGAGCGCAACTGGCGCAGCGCCGTTTCGACGTGCTGCTGCACATGCAGGTGGCGCTGCGCTCCAACCTGCTCAGCCTCGCGGTCAAGGCGCCGCTGCGCATCGGCTATGACCGGGCGCGCTCGAAGGATCTGCACGGCCTGTTCATCAACTGCCGGATCCCGGCACGGCGCGGGGACCACGTACTCGATGCGATGGGCAGTTTCGTCGAACCCCTCGGACTGAAACAGGAACGGGTGCGCTGGGACATTCCCGTGCCCGACGCGGCCGTCGAGTTTGCCCAGCGCCACCTGCCGGGCGCGGCGCCTACGCTCGTGGTGTGCCCCACCTCGAGCCACCGCCTGCGCAACTGGCGGCCCGAGCGTTACGCGGCGGTGATCGACCATGCCGCGCTGGTGCTGGGCTGGCGCGTGGCGCTGTGCGGCGGGCCGAGCGCATTCGAACGCGAGTTCGGTGACGCGATCCTGGCCCATGCGCGCTCACGGCCGCTCGATCTCATCGGCAAGGACACCCTCAAACAACTGCTGGCGCTGCTGCAACGGGCCACGCTCGTGCTGTGTCCGGATTCGGGTCCGATGCACATGGCCAACGCGGTGGGCACCCCCGTGCTCGGCCTGCATGCCGCGAGCAATCCGGCGCGCTCGGGACCGTACTCGGATCGCCAGTGGTGCGTGGATCGCTACGACGCGGCCGCGCGCAAGTTCCGGCGCAAGCCGGCCGCCGCGCTGGCCTGGGGCACCAAGCTCGAGTACGCGGGCGTGATGGACCTGATCGAGGTCGAGGCCGTGATCGAGCGACTCGAGGCCTTTGCCGCACAGCGCGCGGGTACCGCGCCTGCGCTGCGCTGACCGGGCCGCGCCGCACCCGGGCCAGGCGACTGCGCGTGCGGGTCAGGCGCGATAGTCGGCGTAGGACTTCTCTTCCACCAGGGTCGAGCCGAGCTTGCCGTTGATCGCACGCTTGACCGCGGCGCGCTCGTCGTTGCGGAAATACACCGAACGCGCGAGTTCGATGAACTCGGCGTCGAACGCCTGCGCCTTTTCCTTGAGCCGGATCCGGTCCTCGATGTCCCACAGCGCCTGGTTGACCGCGCGCAGCGCCGCGCGCTCGCTGGCGATGTCGGTGCGCGAGGCCGGATGGGCGGCCCAGGTCGCATTGAGCAGGTCCAGCTCGGTGCGCACGTTGGCGAGCTTGGCGGCGTCGCGCATGTGCTCGGTCTTGATCTCGAGGATCGTGATCTTGTCGATCAGTTCGCCGTAGGACACCGGAGTGGAGATCGTGCTCATGACCTGCCTCGCCAACGAAGAAGGGGCCGCGCGGCCCCTTGGATGGATGCTGGCCGACTCGACGACATCGACGCGTCGAAGTTGGCGGAGAGGGTGGGATTCGAACCCACGTTACGGTAGAACCGTAAACCGGATTTCGAATCCGGCGCATTCGACCACTCTGCCACCTCTCCACATTTCCCACCGGTGCCGCAGAGTGCGAGTCACACCGGCGCATGGTTCGCATCATCCTGATGCTCACCCCTCGCTC
>QUBV01000009.1 GCA_014338185.1 Lysobacterales bacterium
CTCCGCCTCGAGCTGTGCGCGCGCCGCGGCGGCTTCGGCCTGGGCCTGCTCGGCCGCGACGCGCGCTGCTTCGGCCTCGGCCTTGGCCTTGTCGGCCTCGGCGCGTGCGGCCTCGGCTTCAGCCTTGGCCTGCTCAAGCTCGGCCTTGCTGCGCTGCGCCTGCGCGCGCGTGCGATCGGCGGCTGCGGCGGCAGCGGCTTCCTTGGACGCTTCCTGGCGCTGCGCGCCCTTGTCCTCCACGCGCACCAGCACGCTTTCGTAGAACCCGTCGCGCAGGACCAGCTGCGCCTTGCCACCGGCCTTCACCTTGGCAGCAATCCTGGCATGCCACTCGTGGGGCGCGGTGATGATGAGGCGTGCGCCCGAAGCCGCGGCCTCGCGGCCAAGCGCGGTCAGCGAAGCGTCGGCGCCACCGCTCTGGAAGCTCGCGCCATCGATGTCGACGTTGTGCTGGGCGAACGCGGAAGTGGCGGCGAGCGCACTGGCGATGAGAACTTTTTTCAACATGTTCGGGCAACCCTGGCTGGAATCCATCGGCTGCCGCGCATGGCAGCCGGTATCGCATGGCAGGCCATCGGACCTGCCGACTGGCCCGCACCCGGCGGGGTCGGGCGGGACTGACGAGCCGCGCACCTGCGGCGGCGGGACATGCATCGCGGCGGCTCGCCCCCGCTCGCCGCCTGGTCCGGGCCGATTATGCGTGCGATCGATCCCGGCGCATATGCCATTACTCACTTTTTGACACGGACCGCTGCGCCCGCCCACCAGTCACGCCACGGTCCATGCGGTTGGTCGGACCGGTGAGCGCACATCCATCGAATCAGTCACTTGCGTGCCAGCTTCGCATCCACTTCCACATGGCCGGCGGCGCTGACCGGCAGCTCGCAACACCTCAACCGCCGGCCGAACCCCCGTGCACGCCGCCCTTGGTCAGCGCCGCCGGGTCGAGCAGCTTCTGCAGCTCGCTGCGCGACAGGCCCGTGGTCTCCAGCGCGACGTCGAGGATCGGCCGGCCCTGCTTGTAGGCCTGCTTGGCGGTGGCCGCACCCTTGTCATAGCCGATCACCGCGTTGAGCGCGGTCACCAGGATCGGGTTCCGGTCGAGAGCCTCGCGGATCTTGTCCTCGCGCACCTTGAAGCCCGCGATCGCCTTGTCCGCGAGCAGGCGCGAGGCGTTGGCGAGCAGCTGGATCGACTGCAGCAGATTGAGCGCGATCACCGGCAACATCACGTTGAGCTGGAAGTTGCCGGCCTGGCCGCCGATCGTGATCGTGGTGTCGTTGCCGATGACCTGCGCGCACACCATCGCCATCGCCTCGGGAATCACCGGATTGACCTTGCCGGGCATGATCGACGACCCCGGCTGCAGCGCCGGCAGCTCGATCTCGCCCAGTCCGGCCAATGGGCCTGAGTTCATCCAGCGCAGGTCGTTGGCGATCTTGGTCAAGGTCACCGCCAGCGTCTTGAGCTGGCCCGACAGCTCGACCGCGGCATCCTGCGAGCTGATGCCCTCGAAATAGTCGTCGGCCGATACGAACTTCACGCCCGTGAGCCTGCCCAGCTCGGCGCTGATGCGCGGGCCGAGCTGGGCGTCGGCATTGATGCCGGTGCCCACGGCGGTGCCGCCCTGCGGCAACCGGCGCATGCGTTCGAGCGCCGACTCGAGGCGCGCCAGGTTCGAGCGCAGCTGCGCCGACCAGCCACCCAGTTCCTGGCCGAACGTCACCGGCATCGCGTCCATGAGGTGGGTGCGGCCGGTCTTGGCCACCTTCCTGAGCTCCTTGGCGCGCGCGTCGATCACCTTGCGCAGGTGCACCAGCGCCGGCAGCAACTGCTCGGTCACGGTGAGCGTCGCGCTCACATGGATCGCGGTCGGGATCACGTCGTTGGAGGACTGGCCGTTGTTGACGTCGTCGTTGGGATGCACCTTGACGCCATCCTGCGCGCACACATGCGCGATCACCTCGTTCGCGTTCATGTTGGTCGAGGTGCCCGAACCGGTCTGGAACACGTCGATCGGGAAGTGGGCATCGAACTCGCCGCCGGCGACGCGCGCGGCAGCCTTGCGGATGGCCTTGGCCGAGGCCTTCTTCAGATGCCCGAGGTCGGCATTGGCCTGCGCCGCGGCCGACTTGATCAGGCCCAGCGCACGGATGAACTCGCGCGGCATGCGCAGCCCCGAGATCGGGAAGTTGTCGACCGCACGCTGCGTCTGCGCACCGTAGAGCGCGTCGGCGGGCACCTTGAGTTCGCCCATGCTGTCGTGTTCGATCCGGTACTGGCTCATGACTTGCCCTGGCTGGAATGGGAACCGCGGATTATAGCGCCGTGCCCGGATCGCACCGGGCCAGCGCGGCCGCGATGCTAGACTCTGCGGTTCCTCCGCTGCCCCGTCGGCAATGCTCTCCAACCTGGCCTACGTTGTCGCGGCGCTGGCGCTGGTCGCGCTCAATGGCTTCTTCGTCGCCGCCGAGTTCGCGCTGGTCAAGCTGCGCCACACCCAGGCGGCCACGCTCGCGGCCAGCCACGGCTGGCGCGGTCGCGTGCTCGGCCGCGTGCACCGGCACCTGGATGTGTACCTGTCAGCCTGCCAGCTCGGCATCACGCTGGCATCGCTCGCGCTGGGCTGGATCGGCGAGCCCGCATTCGCGCACCTGATCGCGCCGCTGTGCCTGCGCCTGGGGATCAGCCCCGAGACCACCCAGATCATCGCGCTCGCGACCGCGTTCACGCTGATCTCGTTCCTGCACATCGTGCTCGGCGAGCTGGCCCCCAAGACGCTCGCGATCCGCAAGCCGGCGCCACTGTCGCTGTGGACGGCCACACCGCTGTACGTGTTCTACTGGCTCATGTATCCGGCGATCTGGCTGCTCAACGCCAGCGCGCTGGCGATGCTGCGCGTGTTCGGCGTCGATGCGGCCGGCCATGGCGAGGAAACCCACTACTCGCGCGACGAGCTCAAGCTCATCATCCATGCCAAGCGCGCGACCCGCAGCGGCGAGGAATGGGCGATGATGCAGAACGCGCTCGACCTGCCCGAGCTGGTCGTGGGCGATGTGCTGCGCACGCGCGACCAGCTGGTGCAGCTGCGCGACGGCATGGACCGCGACGCGGTGCTGGCCGAGTTCGCGCGTTCGCACTACAGCCGCTATCCGTGGTTCGGCGCCGACGGCGAGGTACGCGGCGTGCTGCACATGAAGGACCTGTTGCAGGCGATGGCGCAGGGCGGCGACGGCGGCGACCTCACCGCACTGTTGCGCCGGCCGATCCTGCTGCCGCTCAACGCGCCGCTGCTCGACGTGCTCAAGCGTTTCCGTGCTGGCGACACCCACCTCGCGCTGGGGGTGGAGGAATCCGGGCGCGTGGCCGGCTACTTCACACTCGAGGACGTGCTCGAAGTGCTGGTCGGCGACATCGAGGACGAGTACGTGCGCACCCGCGGCGGCAATGCCGCGCGCAAGCCCGGTGGCGATTTCACCGTGTCGGGCGGCACCCCGATCTACCGCCTCGAACGCCTGCTCGACCACGACATCGACGCACCCAGCGCGGTCAACTCGGTCGGCGGCCTCATCGTGCACCGGCTCGAGCGCCTGCCCGACGTGGGCGAAACGCTCGCGTTCGAGGGCTTCGACCTCACCGTGCAGGCCATGCGCGGCCCGCGCATCCAGAACGTGCTGGTCCATCCCCACCGCAGTCCCACCGGGAATCCACCATGAGCAGCAGCCTCACCGCCCTGTCCCCGCTCGACGGCCGCTACGCCGCCAAGACCGCCGCATTGCGGCCGATCTTCAGCGAAGCCGGCCTCATGCAGCGCCGCGTGCTGGTCGAAGTGCAGTGGCTGGCCGCGCTCGCGGCCGAACCCGCGATCGGCGAGGTGGCGGCGCTGTCGGCGCGCGCGCGCGCCGCGCTGCTCGCGCTCGCGTGCGAGTTCGGCGAGGCCGATGCCGCCCGCATCAAGGACATCGAGCACACCACCAACCACGACGTCAAGGCGGTCGAGTACTTCATCAAGGAACGCATCGCCGCCGATGCCGAGCTCGCCGCGTGCCGCGAGTTCGTCCATTTCGCCTGCACCTCCGAGGACATCAACAACCTGGCCTACGCACTCATGTTGCGCGATGCGCGCGAGCAGGTGCTGCTGCCGGCACTGGGTGGCGTGATCGATGCGTTGCGCGCGATGGCGCACGCGCACGCGGCGTTGCCGATGCTGTCACGCACGCATGGCCAGACCGCCAGCCCGACCACGCTGGGCAAGGAACTCGCCAACGTGGTGGCGCGGCTCGAGCGCCAGCGCCGCCAGATCGCCGCGGTCGAGCTCAGCGGCAAGATCAACGGCGCGGTCGGCAACTACAACGCGCATGTGGTGGCCTACCCCGAGGTCGACTGGCCGGCGTTGTCACGGCGCTTCGTCGAATCGCTGGGCCTAGTCTGGAACCCCTACACCACGCAGATCGAGCCGCACGACTGCATCGCCGAACTCGGTGATGCGCTGCGCCGTGCCAACACGATCCTCGTCGACCTCGCGCGCGACCTGTGGGGCTACATCTCGCTGGGCTATTTCCGCCAGCAGCTCAAGGCGGGCGAGGTCGGCTCCTCGACCATGCCGCACAAGGTCAACCCGATCGATTTCGAGAACGCCGAGGGCAATTTCGGCCTCGCCAATGCGCTGCTGGAACACTTCTCGGCCAAGCTGCCGATCAGCCGCTGGCAGCGCGACCTGACCGATTCGACCGTGCTGCGTGCGCTCGGCACCGCGTTCGGTCACACCCAGATCGCGCTCGATGCGCTCGCGCGCGGGCTGGCCAAGCTGCAAGCCGCACCCGATCGCCTCGCTGCCGACCTGGACGCGAGCTGGGAGGTGCTGGCCGAAGCGGTGCAGACGGTGATGCGCCGCCATGGCCTGCCCGAACCCTACGAGCAGCTCAAGGCGCTCACGCGCGGCCACGGCATCACGCGCGAGGCGCTGCAGGACTTCATCGGCGGCCTCGCGCTGCCCGACGCCGCGCGCGAGCGCCTGCTTGCGCTCACGCCCGCCACCTACACCGGCCAGGCGGCGCAGCTCGCGCGCGCGATCTGAACGCCGGCCCGCGCCGCCGGCGTGCGGGAGGTCCGGCCCAAGCCAAGGCGATGACGGCTTGCCGCTCCCGCAGCCACGCCCACCCGCGCATCAGCCACGACAATGGCGCGACCCTCCCTGGGTCGCGCCACCTGACTCGCTGCCGCGTGTGACCCTCCTGGCGACCCCGCCTATTCCCCCCAGAACACCCTCACACCGCAGAACAGCAACGGGCGCGGCGTCTCGAAACCATCTGCAAGGATGGTGTCGTCATCGCGAAACCGCACGTTGATCGCGTACGCATTCGCCTCGCGAACCACCACTTGCGCAATTTCGGGCGAGAGCACCGAGCTGTATCCAGTGGCGTTTGTGGTCGTGATGAGTCCAAGATCCTCGAAACTGCCTTGTGCGTCGTACGTCGTGACTGCCGACAACAAGTCTCCACGTCCTTCATCACGAAAGTAGGTTCGAACGTAGCGGAGCAGTGCGCCATCGGGCAGCAGTAGTTTGTGCGTCAAGTCAGTCCAGTAGGGTGCCCTTACGCAACCTCCCCCATCATAGGTGTGGCTCATGTTGGAACTGCGCGCAATGAAGGTCACCGCAGGGATCATCAGCCAGTGATCCGTCGTGCCCATCACCACAGAGTCGGCTTCGGCACCGCTTGCAGACGGAGCCTGGAGGCAAGCACAGGCTGCCGCTGCCAGCAGCACGGGCAAGCGGGTTGTGGAGTGCGTCATGACCACCCCCTCACGGAATGCTGTAGAAAAGACGCACACCGCAGATCGCGGTCGACGTGGACGTTCCGGCCTGTCTCACATTGAACACATACGACCGGGCAGCGTTGTCGGTGACCAGGTAGGGGGAGAAGGTGAAGGCGGCCGTACCGTAACCGGCCGCTGGATCACTCTGGGCCGGGCCGTAATCGGTGAATCCCCCAGCGGCATCGTAGGAGGTCACATACGCATTCACGTGGTTGCTGGCATCGGTATCCTTGTAGTAGACGCGCAGCACCGCCATCGAAGCGCCGTCCTCGATCTGGATGTCGGACACGACGAAATCGGATGTGGCGCGAATGCAACCCGTGCCCACGTAGGTGGATACGTCGCTGCTCGAACGACGCACCATCGCACTGGCAGGCACGAAGTAATACTTCCAGGTGAGGAACGGTCGTGCGGCGGCGAAACTCGCCTCCAGCGCATCATCAGGTCCGAACTGGATCTGTCCGCCCGATGTTGAACCGGTCGTGGAATGCGCCAGCGGCCCATCGGACACCTGCGCCAATGACGGTCCGGCCGCAACCAGCGCAGCACATGCGAACAACCCCTGCAACTTGATCTTCATGGAGCAATTCCCTCGTTGTTTTTGGATGGGGCCGCCACGCATGGTCATGCGCCGCACATCGTGCCGAGCCCCACGGCGAAGATACCCGAGCCCCAGCCCTGCCGATAGGCGCATGGTCGACAGCCATTGCGCCAACCTCGTCACGCATCTCGTGAGACGTGCTCGCGCAATCGCGCCGAACCTGTGCTGCGCATCGGGCCGGCTACGCGACCCGGCACTTTACGGCAGGCTACACTGGCGCCACCCGACCCACGCCACGCGCAGCCGCCTGCGCGCCACGGCGTTGTGCTTCGCCCGCCATCCACGGAGACGCCCGATGATCCGCGATGACTTCCACGTCGAACTGGCCAACTGGGACAGCGACGGCGCGCAGCTGCGCGCGCTGCGCGAGCAGGTGTTCGTGGTCGAACAGCAGGTGCCGGCGGAGGATGAACTCGACGGCCTCGATGCACAGGCGCTGCACGTGGCCGCGCGCACGAGCGACGGCAGCGTGATCGGCACCGCGCGCATGACGGCGCAGCGCACGATCGGACGCATGGCGGTGCTGCGCGAGTGGCGCGGCCGCGGCGTCGGCAGCGCGCTGCTGCGCACGCTGCTCGAACATGCGCGTGCGCGCGGCTGGCCCGGGGTCGAACTGCACGCGCAAAGCCATGCGATCGCCTTCTACGCACGCGCGGGGTTCAGCGTGGATGGCGATGAGTTCCTCGAGTGCGGCATCGCCCATCGCCGCATGCGCCTTGCGCTGCAGGCGCCGGTGCCGCCACCCGCAGCCGCGCCGACGCAGCGTCCGCAGCCACGGCCGTTGCAGGCGCAGACCTTTGGCGAAGTCAGTGACGCGATGCTGGTGCTGCTCGCCGATGCACGCCACGAGGTGGCGCTGTTCAGCCGCGACCTGGAGCCGGGCCTGCTCGACAACGACACCTTCGTCGAGGCATTCAAGCGCATCGCGCTGGGCGGGCGCCGCGCGCGCGTGCGCATCCTGGTGCAGGAGCCGCGCCGCGCGATCAGCGAGGGCCATGGCCTGCTGCGGCTGGCCCAGCAACTGCCGAGCGTGATCGAACTGCGCGTGCCGGTGGAAGATCGCGATCTGGCCGAGCCGGCGGCATTCCTCATCAACGATCGCGGCGGCTACCTCGTGCGCGCACTCGGCGCCCGCCCCGAAGCCGACGGCAACACCTGTGGCCCGGGCCGCCACGCGCAGTTGCTGGCGAGCTTCAACGAGATCTGGGAGCGTTCACAGCCCAGTGCCGACTTGCGCGTGCTCGGGATCTGAACCAGCGCGGCAGCGTGCGCCACGGGCGCGGCGCCACCACGCCCCGGCACACCCGCGCCCACGGGTGTGCGGGCGTCGCTGACTGGGCGGCAACCTGCCCCGGGCCGCGCTGTGTGCAACCGCAACAAACGACGGGTGAAACGTTATAATCCCGTTGCTGTGCCGGTTGCGGCCATTGCAACCCGCCCGCCCGTCCACGGCGCGCAACGCCGCGCGCCCTCTCCCGTGTACACGAAGGCCGTAGCGTGAGCGCAAACCCGACATCCCCCAACCTGTTCCAGCAGTTCCAGACCACCTCGGCCATCGCGGGTGGCAATGCGGCCTACCTCGACGAACTGTACGAAGCATGGCTGGCCGATCCCGACGCGGTCGAACCGGCCTGGCGCAGCTACTTCGGCCAGTTGCAGGGGCGTGGCGCACGCGACGCCTCGCACTTGGCCGCGATCGCGCGCATCGAGGCCGCGCAGCGCCAGCCACGCACGGCCCCGGGCGCGCTGGTGGCGGTGGCCGACACGGCACAGTCGCAGAAGCAGGCCGCGGTACTCAAGCTCGTGACCGCCTATCGCTCGCGCGGCCACCTGGCGGCCAAGCTCGATCCGCTGGAACTGGAACAGGCGTTCCCCGAATCCGACCTCAAGGCGATCGGCCTGTTGCCGCGTCCGGGCGCGCCCGACCTGCAGCCCGAGTACCACGGGCTCGACGCGTCCGATCTCGACAGCCAGTTCAGCACCGGCTCGCTGGCCGGCCCGGCCCGCCTCAAGTTGCGCGACCTGCTCGCGCGGCTGCGTGCCACCTATGCGGGCAGCATCGGCGCCGAGTTCATGCATATCTCCGACGTCGAGCAGCGCCAGTGGGTGCACGAGCAGCTCGAGCGCGCGGGCGGTGACTACGGCCTGAGCACCGCCGACCAGCGGCGCGTGCTGGAAAAGCTCGTGCAGGCCGACGGCCTCGAGCGTTACCTGCACACCAAGTACGTCGGCCAGAAGCGCTTTTCGCTGGAAGGCGGCGACAGCCTGATCCCGCTGCTGGACGAATTCGTGCGCCGTGGCGGCGCCGACGGCATGCGCGACATGGTGATCGGCATGGCCCATCGCGGCCGCCTCAACGTGCTCGTCAACATCCTCGGCAAGTCGCCGGAAAAGCTGTTCGCGGAATTCGACGGCAAGTTCGACCACCCCGACGATCCGGCCCACTCGGGCGACGTGAAGTACCACATGGGCTTCTCGGCCAACGTGAGGACGCCCGGACGCACCGTGCACCTCGCACTCGCGTTCAACCCCTCGCACCTGGAAATCGTCAATCCGGTGGTGTGCGGCTCGGTGCGCGCGCGCCAGGTGCGGCGCAACGACGTCGGGCGCGAGCATGTGGTGCCGGTGCTCATCCACGGCGACTCGGCCTTTGCCGGCCAGGGCGTCAACATGGAACTGCTCAACATGTCGCAGGCGCGCGGCTTCGCGGTCGGCGGCGCGCTGCACGTGGTGGTCAACAACCAGGTCGGCTTCACCACCTCCAACCCGCACGACACGCGCTCGACGCTGTACTGCACCGACGTTGCCAAGATGCTCAGCGCGCCGGTGTTCCACGTCAACGGCGATGATCCCGAGGCAGTGCTGTTCGTGGCGCGGCTCGCGTTCGACTTCCGCCAGAAGTTCAAGCGCGACGTGGTGATCGACCTGGTCTGCTATCGCCGCCACGGCCACAACGAGGCCGACGAGCCCGCGGCGACGCAGCCGCTCATGTACCAAGTCATCCGCGCCCGGCCGCCCGCGCGCGAGCTGTACGCGCGCAAGCTCGTCGCGGCAGGCACGCTCGACCCGGCCGATGCCGAGCGCATGGTCGAGGACTACCGCAAGCGGCTCGAGGCGGGCACGCCGATTCCCGAACTCGACGCCGATTTCAAGGACGAGTTCGCGGTCGACTGGACGCGCCACATCGGTGCACGGCTCGACCAGCAGGTGGCCACCGGCGTGCCGCGCGAGCAACTGGCGGCGCTCGGCCACGCCATCCTCGACCTGCCGTCGGGCCTGACCCTGCATCCGCGCGTGGCCAAGATCTACGCCGATCGCGTCAAGATGGCCGCAGGCGAGCATCCGCTCGACTGGGGCGCGGCCGAGAATCTCGCCTACGCCTCGCTCATCGCCGACGGCCACGACCTGCGCCTGGTCGGCCAGGACAGCGGCCGCGGCACCTTCTTCCACCGCCACGCGGTGCTGCACGACCAGAACAGCGGCGGCGCCTACCTGCCGCTCGCGCGCGTGCGCGAGGGCGCCAGCGTCACCATCGTCGATTCGCTGCTGAGCGAAGAGGCGGTGATGGCGTTCGAGTACGGCTACTCCACCGCCGATGCCAACACGCTGGTGCTGTGGGAAGCGCAGTTCGGCGATTTCGCCAACGGCGCGCAGGTCGTGGTCGACCAGTTCATCTCATCGGGCGAGGCCAAGTGGGACCGCCTGTCGGGGCTGGTGCTGCTGCTGCCGCACGGCTACGAAGGCCAGGGTCCCGAGCACTCCTCGGCGCGCCTGGAGCGCTACCTGCAACTGTGCGCGCTCGACAACATGCAAGTGTGCGTGCCGACCACGCCCGCACAGATGTTCCACCTGCTGCGGCGCCAGATGCGGCGCGACTGCCGCAAGCCGCTGGTGGTGCTCACGCCCAAGTCGCTGCTGCGCCACAAGCATGCGGTGTCCTCGCTCGACGAGTTGGCCAATGGCCAGTTCCAGACGGTGATCGCCGACAGCACCGCCAAGGGCGGGCAGAAGGTCGAGCGCGTGGTGCTGTGCGCGGGCAAGGTCTACTACGACCTGGTCGAGGAAGCCGACAAGCGCGCGCTCGGCAACGTCGCGATCGTGCGCGTCGAGCAGCTGTATCCGTTCCCGCGCGAGGCGGTTTCCGCGGCGCTGGCGCGGCAGGCCGCGCTCAAGGACGTGATCTGGTGCCAGGAGGAGCCGATGAACCAGGGTGCGTGGTACCAGATCCGCCATCACCTGCAGGCGGTCACCCCCGCGCACGCCACGCTCGGCTATGCCGGGCGCGGGCGCTCGCCGGCACCGGCCTGTGGCCACCTGTCGACCCACGTGGCCGAGCAGGCGGCGCTGCTCGAGCAGGCGCTGGTGGGCCCGGCCGGCTTGCACAACACCGCCGAGTAAAGCCTTCCCTTGTGAGCGCGCGGCCGGGATCGGCCGCGCCACGACTATCACGGCCATGGCCGGCCGCACGCCCAGGACCAAGTCATGTCGATTGAAATCAAGGTTCCCGTTCTTCCCGAGTCGGTCTCCGACGCCACCATCGCCAGCTGGCACAAGAAGCCGGGCGATGCGGTCAGGCGCGACGAGAATCTCGTCGACCTGGAAACCGACAAGGTCGTGCTCGAAGTGCCCGCACCGGCCGATGGCGTGCTCAAGGAGATCCGCTTCGACACCGGCGCGACCGTGACCAGCCAGCAGGTGCTGGCGATCCTCGAAGCCGGCGCCGCCGCGGCCGCGCCCGCCGCCAAGGCCGAAGCCGCCAAGCCTGTCGCCGCGCCCGCGCCGGCACCGGCGCGGCCGGCTGCCGCAGCTGGCGCGGCAGCGGACCTGTCGCCCGCCGCACAGCGCGTCGCCACCGAGAACCGGATCGATCCCGCGCAGGTCACCGGCACCGGCCGCGACGGCCGCGTGACCAAGGAAGACCTCGTCAACTTCATGCGCACCGGCTCGCCCGCGGCCAGCCCCGCGCCGGCCGTGGCCGCCGCGGCGCGGCCCACGCCGGGCGCGCGTCCGGAAGAGCGCGTGCCGATGACACGCATGCGCGCGCGCATCGCCGAGCGCCTCATGCAGTCGAAGAACTCGATCGCGATGCTGACCTCGTTCAACGAGATCAACCTGGGCAAGGTCGCGGCGATGCGCAAGGAACTGGGCGAGCAGTTCGAGAAGGCCAACGGCATCAAGCTCGGCTACATGAGCTTCTTCGTCAAGGCCGCCTGCGAGGCGCTCAAGCGCCATCCCATCGTCAACGCCTCGGTCGACGGCAACGACGTGATCTACCACGGCTACCAGGACATCTCGATCGCGGTGTCGACCGACAAGGGCCTGGTCACGCCGGTGTTGCGCGACGCCCAGGACATGGGCTTTGCCGACATCGAGAAGGCGATCGCCGACTTCGCCAACCGCGCACGCAAGGGCGGGCTCACGCTCGACGACCTGCAGGGCGGCACCTTCACGATCACCAATGGCGGCACCTTCGGCTCGCTGTTCTCGACCCCGATCGTCAACCCGCCGCAAAGCGCGATCCTGGGCATGCACACGATCAAGGAGCGCGCCGTCGTCGACAACGGCCAGGTCGTGGCCGCACCGATGATGTACGTCGCGATCAGCTACGATCACCGCATCATCGACGGCAAGGACGCGGTGCTGTTCCTCGTCGACATCAAGAACCAGCTCGAAAACCCCCAGCGCATGCTGCTGGGCATGTGATGCTGACGCGGGCGCCACGGTGGCGGCTGCCGGCCAGCACCGGCGCCGCACCCCGCACGCCCGCACCACGCCATCCCGCCCGCCTCCCCGCTTCCGAAGGACCTGTGCAATGGAACAGTACGACGTTGTAGTGATCGGTGCCGGCCCGGCCGGCTACGTGGCCGCGATCCGCGCCGCCCAGCTCGGCCTCAAGACCGCCTGCGTGGACATGTTCGCGGGCAAGGACGGCAAGGCCGCGCTCGGCGGCACCTGCCTCAATGTCGGCTGCATCCCGTCCAAGGCGCTGCTCGATTCCTCGCGCCAGTTCCACAACCTCACCCACGCCTTCGCGGTACACGGCATCAGCGCCAAGGACGCGGCGATCGACGTCGGCACCATGGTTGGGCGCAAGGACAAGATCGTCAAGCAGTTCACCGGCGGCATCGCCATGCTGTTCAAGCAGAACAAGGTCACGCCGTACTTCGGCAAGGGCCGCCTGCTGCCGGGGCGCCAGGTCGAGGTCACCGGCGCCGATGGCGCCAGGCAGGTGCTGACTGCGACCAATGTGATCCTCGCCACGGGCTCGGTACCGATCGAGCTGCCGTTTGCCAAGTTCGACGGCAAGTACATCGTCGACAATGCCGGCGCACTCGACTTCGCCGCCACGCCCAAGCGCCTGGGCGTGATCGGCGCGGGCGTGATCGGACTGGAACTGGGCAGCGTATGGAAGCGCCTCGGCAGCGACGTCACGATCATCGAGGCGCTGCCCGAGTTCCTCGCCGCGGCCGACGCCGACGTGGCCAAGACCGCCGCGCGCGAGTTCGCCAAGCAGGGGCTCAAGATCGAACTCGGCGCCAAGCTGTCCAAGGCCGAGGTCAAGGGCGCGGAAGTCCACCTCACCTACAGCGCGAAGGATGGCGAAAAATCGCTGGTCGTCGACAAGCTGCTGGTGGCGGTCGGTCGCCGCGCCTACACCGAAGGCGTGCTCGCCGGCGACACCGGCGTCCAGACCGATGAACGCGGCCGCGTGGTGGTCGATGACCACTGCTGGACCGGCGTCGAGGGGGTGTGGGCGATCGGCGATTGCGTGCGCGGCCCGATGCTCGCGCACAAGGGCTCCGAGGAAGGCGTGATGGTGGCCGAACTCATCGCGGGCAAGGCCGGCCACATCAATTTCGACACGATCCCGTGGGTGATCTACACCGAGCCGGAAGTGGCCTGGGTCGGCAAGACCGAAGCCCAGTGCAAGGCCGACAACATCCCGTTCAAGACCGGCAGCTTCCCGTTTGCGGCGATCGGCCGCGCGGTGGCGATGAACGAGCCGGCCGGCTTCGTCAAGGTGATCGCGCACGCCGAGACCGACCGCATCCTGGGCGTGCACTTGGTCGGCGCCAACGTGTCCGAACTGGTGGCCGAGTGCGTGGTCGCGATGGAGTTCAAGGGCGCGGCCGAAGACCTCGCGCGCATCGTGCACGCCCACCCGACGCTGTCGGAAGCGGTACACGAAGCTGCGCTCGCGGTCGACAAGCGCGCGATCCACAAGGCCAATTGATACGAATCGCACAGGAAACCGTTCAACACATAAGGAGCCTCTCGTGCAAGCATGGAAACTTGTCGGATCTGCCATCGCCGCAGGCTGGTTGACCGCGTGTTCCGATCCGAAGGCGACCAGCAAAGCCAATTTCGAGACGGCACTGGACGCATACTTCCAACAGACGCGCGCACCGGCCTGCGTCGACTTTCGCTCGCTCGATGCCCGTTTCCCGTGACGCTTCCGGACACGCGCAACCAACTGCAAGACATGGCAAGCAACGCGACGCAGGTTCTTGCAATGGCTTCCGTCGGCCTACTGACGGGAAGCGCAACCACCATGGAGCCGCGCGGTTTCACATTGGACAAACCCAAGCCCGTTGCCGCGACCCGTTACGAGTTGAGCGAATTGGGCAAGAAGTACTATCAGGATGGCTCCATCGGTAGCGGACTCGGCAAAAGGCGGGTGCATCAACTGTGCTTTGGCACGCCGAAGGTCGTCGCCGTTGACAGCTATGCCGAACCGGCGGACATGATGGGCTATCGCATCTCGAAGGTCAGCTACCGCTACACGATCGACGACATTGCCGAATGGACGAAGGATGCTTCGATCCAGAAGGCATTCCCAAATATCGCCAAACGACTTGCCACAGCACAAGTCAGCACCGATGCATTCGTGCTCGCGTCCGAGGGCTGGCAGCACAAAAACCTTGCCACACGGTGAGTGGCCGACTCATTGGCCGTCCCGGCGACCGCCTGGATTCATGGGCTCTTGCTTGCCTCCAGAAGCCAAATGGATTCCAACCTTCCCCAGAATGGGGTGCATGAGAACGCCAACCAGAATGACAAGCTTTCAAATCTGAAAGACTCCCAACTCCGTCATCCCGGCGAAAGCCGGGATCCAGCTTTTGACAGGTCATGAAACAGCCGTGCGTCTACATGCTGGCAAGCGGCCGGAACGGTACCCTCTACGTCGGCGTGACCTCCGATCTCGTCAAGCGCGTCTGGGAGCACAAGACCGACGCCGTCGAGGGTTTCACCAAGAAGTACCGCGTACACGATCTGGTCTGGTTCGAGCAACACGAAACGATGGAATCGGCGATCCTGCGCGAGAAGGCCATCAAGGAATGGAAACGCGCATGGAAGATCGAAGCGATCGAGGCAGAGAATCATCGTTGGCGCGATCTTTATCCTGATCTCCTGACATGAGCGCGAAAGTAAAATCTGGATCCCGGCTTTCGCCGGGATGACGAGCAAACGAGCAACGAATCATGAGCGCTACGACCACTTTCAACGCGTTCCGCATCCACAACGACGCCGCGGGCTATCGCGCGGGCGTGGAGGAGATGCGTGTCGACGACCTCTCGCCGGGCGAGGTGCTGGTCAAGGTCGCCTACTCCTCGGTCAACTACAAGGACGCACTCGCAGGCACCGGCAAGGGCAAGATCCTGCGCCAGTTCCCGCTCAACGGCGGCATCGACGTGGCCGGCTATGTGGCGGCCTCGTCCGATCCGGCATTCCGCGAGGGCGATGCGGTGCTGTGCACCGGTTGCGGCCTGTCGGAGACGCGCGATGGCGGCTACGCCCAGTACGCGCGGCTGGAATCGAAATGGACGATCCCGCTGCCCGATGGCCTGACGCTGCGCGAGTCGATGCAGTTGGGTACCGCGGGCTTCACCGCGGCGCTGGCACTGACCCAGATGATCCGCAACGGTCAGCAGCCGGACATGGGGCCGATCGTGGTGACCGGCGCCACCGGTGGCGTGGGCTCGCTCGCGATCGACATCCTCACGCGCGCCGGCTTCGAGGCGCACGCGATCACCGGCAAGGTCGAGCAGTTCGACTACCTGATCGGGTTGGGCGCGAAACAGTGCATCGCGCGCGAGGGCCTGTACTGGGGCCAGCGTCCACTGGAAACCGCGCGCTGGGCCGGCGCGATCGACAACGTCGGCGGCGACATGCTGGCCGGCCTCAGCCGCGTGATCCGGCCCTACGGCAATATCGCCACCTGCGGCAACGCCGCCAGCATCGAACTGGCGACCACGGTGATGCCGTTCATCATCCGCGGCCTGTCGATCCTCGGCGTGGCCTCGGCCGGTACCGCGCGCGCGCTGCGCGACGAGGTCTGGCGGCAACTGGCCGGGCCCTGGAAACCGGCCCACCTGGCCACGATCGCCGGCCGCGAGGTGGACCTGGCCGCGCTGCCCGCGACTTTTGCGACAATGATCGGCGGCGGCTCGCTGGGCCGCACGCTCGTGCGCCTGGCCTGAACGGGCCTTGGCGATCCACCGAATCCGTGACTAGAATTGAGGCCTCCACCGGGGGAATGCAGCACATGTCCAAAGTATTGATCATCGACGATTCGCCGTCCCAGCTCGTGAGCATGAAGCGCGCGGTCGAAAAACTCGGCCACGAGGTGGTGACCGCCGAAGACGGCGCCGCCGGCGTGGAAGCGGCACGGCGCGAATTGCCCGACCTCATCCTCATGGACGTGGTGATGCCCAACCTGAACGGGTTCCAGGCCACACGCACGATCTCCAAGGACGCCAACACCAGCCACATCCCGATCGTGCTGGTCACCACCAAGGACCAGGACACCGATCGCGTGTGGGGCATGCGCCAGGGCGCCAAGGCCTACGTCACCAAGCCGATCGACGACGACGAGCTGTCGCGCGTGATCCAGGAATACCTGCCGCACTGAGGTTGCCGCGCGGCGGCCCGTCCGCCACGCCCGTGCGTCAACGCCGCGGATCGAAGTCCCCGTAGGCGCGTGCGAGCGCCTCGTACAGGCCGCGTTGCTCGGTGCTGTGCGCCTTGGGCGTGTGCACCACGAGCGTGACGATCTGGTCGCCCGGGGTCTGGCCCGGCCAGCCGCGCTCACGCAGGCGCATCTTGCGGCCGCTGTCGGAGCCCGCGGGAATGCGCAGTTCGACGTTGCCGCCGAGCGTGGGCACGGTCACGGTGGCGCCGAGTGCGGCTTCCCACGGTGCCACCGGCAGGTTCAGGTGCACGTCGCGCCCTTCCAGGCGGAAGCGCGCATCCTCGCGCAGCGCGACTTCGAGTATGAGGTCACCGGCCTTGCCGCCGTGCTGTCCGGGGCTGCCCTGCCCGGCCAGGCGGATCTGCTGGCCGGGGAGGATGCCGGCCGGGATCTTCACTTCGAGGGTGCGCTCGCCCGCGCCGTCGCGCAGCGTGATGCGCTCGCGGCCGCCGCGCCAGGCGGTATGCAGGTCGACCGTGAGATGGGCATGCACGTCACGCCCGCCACGCGCGCCGCCACGCCGGCCCGCGCCACCCGCGCGCGCACCGAACAGCGATTCGAAGAAATCACTGAAGTCGGCACCGTCCTCGCCGAAGTCCTGGCCGTGCTGCCAGCCCGGCGGCGGACCGCGGAACGCGTCGCCGCCGCGATACCCGCCCGCGCGCAACTGGTCGTAGGCCTTGCGCCGGTCCGGCTCGCGCAGCGCCTCGTAGGCTTCGTTGATCGCCTTGAAGCGGTCCTCGGCGCCGCTTTCCTTGCTCACGTCGGGGTGGTACTTGCGCGCGAGGCGCCGGTAGGCCGCCTTGATCTCGGCCTCGCCCGCGTCGGGTTTCACCCCGAGCGTGTCGTAGTAGTCCTTGAATTCCATGCATCACCCCGCCTTCAAACGCAACGGCCCGCGGTGCTGCACCGCGGGCCGTGGCCATGCCCGGTGACGCCACCGGCGGCAGCGACGGCAAGCCCGCGCTGCAACGACCGGGTGGCGCGCCTGCGGCGCCTGCGCATCAGGCCTTGATCTCGATGCGCCGCGGCGTGGTCTCGGGCTTCTTCGGGATCGAGATCTCGAGCACGCCGTTGCGACCGGCCGCACTGATGCCATCGGCGTCGGCGCTGTCGGGCAACGCGAAACGGCGATAGAAGGTGCCGTGCGTGCGCTCCACGCGCGTGAACTTGCCGTTGTTTTCCTTGCTCTCGGAGACCCGCTCGCCCTTGAGCGAGAGGATGCCCTTGTCCATGTGCACCTCGATGTCCTTGGGATCGACGCCGGGGATGTCGGCGAGGATCACGAAGCGCTTGTCCTCCTCCTTGATGTCCACACGCGGCGTCCACTGGCTGGTCACGATGTTGGACTGGTCGGTGTCGTCGTTGCCGAGGAAGCGGTCGAACACGCTCATGAGCTCGGTCTGCAGGTTGTTCGGGGTGGACCACGGGCTGTAACGGGTGATGGCCATGATGCTCTCCACTGCCAGGAGCGGCGCCAACCGCCGCGATGCACCCTAGATGGGGAAGCCGGCGCCGGTTTCAAGCCGTGCGGCAGCGCGCCGCAGGCGTAGCGGCGCCACGCCCGCACGCGCCGCAGCCATGCGGCGCCATCGCGTCCGGGTCAGGCCGGCGCCGCCGCGTCGCTGGTTGGGTCGACGTCGGCGTCGACCTCGTCATGGCCGTTGCCGTTGAGGCCCTCGACCTTGACCACGCCGGCCAGCGACTCGTCGCCGGGCAGGCTGATGAGCTTGACGCCCTGGGTGTTGCGGCCGACGCAGGCGATCTCGCTCGCGCGCGTGCGCACCAGCGTGCCCTGGTTGGAGATGAGCATGACCTCGTGCGCCTCTTCCAGCAGCACCGCGCCGACGAGACTGCCGTTGCGTTCCGAGCACTGGATGCCGATCACGCCCTGGATGCCGCGGCCCTTGCGCGGATAGCGCGACAACGGCGTGCGCTTGCCATAGCCACGCTCGGTCGCGCTGAGCACGCAGACCTCGCTCGTGCTGGTGGCTTCCTCGCTGTCGGGGGCGTCGTCCTCGTCACCGCCCTGCTCGACGGCGCGCTCGACCACCAGCAGCGACACCACCTGTGCCTGTGCGGCCAGGCGGATGCCGCGCACGCCCGCGGCGGTGCGCCCCATCGGCCGCACCTCGTCCTCGGCAAAGCGCACCGCGCGGCCGTTGGAGGCAAACAGCATGATGTCGCGGCTGCCGTCGGTGAGCTCCACATCGACCAGTGCATCGCCCTCGTCGAGGTTGATCGCGATCTTGCCCCGCTGCAGCTGGAACGCGAACTCGGCCAGCGGCGTTTTCTTGACCGTGCCGTTGCGCGTGGCGAAAAACACGTAGTGGTCGCCATCGTAGTCGCGCACCGCCTGGATCGCCTGCACCTTCTCGCCCTCCTCCAGCGGCAGCAGGTTGACGATCGGCTTGCCGCGCGTGTTCGGCCCGGCATCGGGCAGCTTGAACACCTTGAGCCAGTACACGCGTCCGGCGCTGGTGAACACCAGCAAGGTGTCGTGCGTGTTGGCGATCCACAACCGCTCGACGAAGTCCTCTTCCTTCATGTTGGTGGCCGAGCGGCCCTTGCCGCCGCGCCGCTGCGCGCGGTACAGGCTCACCGGCTGGCGCTTGGCGTAACCCGCGTGCGACAGCGTGACCACCACGTCCTCGGGTTCGATCAGGTCGAGGATGTCGAGGTCTTCCTGGCTCGACTGGATCAGCGTGCGGCGCGCATCGCCGTACTGCTCGACCAGCGCGCTGAACTCGTCCCGGATCAGGCGCAGCAGCACGTCGGGTTTTTCGAGGATCTCGATCAGCGAGCCGATCGTCGCGAGCAGTTCGCGGTACTCGTCGCTGAGCTTTTCCTGCTCGAGCCCGGTCAGGCGCGCGAGCCGCATCTCGAGGATTTCCTTGGCCTGCAGCTCCGACAGCTGGTAGCCGTCGGGCTTGAGCCCGACCAGCGGGTCCAGGTCCTCGGGACGCGAGGCGTCGGCACCCGCGGCCGCGAGCAGCGCGCCGACCATGCCCGGTTCCCAGCGCCGCGCGAGCATGCGTTCGCGCGCGGCGTCGGGCGAGGGCGAGGTCTTGATGAGCTCGACCATCGCATCGATGTTGGCCAGCGCGACGGTGAGGCCCTCGACGATGTGGGCGCGCGCGCGCGCCTTGCGCAGTTCGAAGATCGTGCGCCGCGTGACCACTTCGCGGCGATGGCGGATGAACGCATCGAGGATATCGCGCAGGCCGAGCGTGCGCGGCTGGCCATCGACCAGCGCGACCATGTTGATGCCGAAGGTCACCTGCAGCTGGGTCTGCTGGAACAGGTTGTTGAGCAGCACGTCGGCCATGGTGTCCTTGCGCACGTCGATGACGATGCGCATGCCGTCCTTGTCCGACTCGTCGCGCAGTTCGGCGATGCCTTCGAGCTTCTTCTCCTTGACCAGCTCGGCGATCTTCTCGATCAGCCGCGCCTTGTTGACCTGGTATGGGATCTCGCTGACCACGATCGACTCGCGGCCGTTGTCGTGGGTCTCGATGTCGGCCTTGGCGCGCACGAGGATGCGGCCGCGCCCGGTCTTGTAGGCCTCGATGATGCCCGCGGCGCCGTTGATGATGCCCGCGGTGGGGAAATCCGGCCCCGGCACGAGCTGCATGAGATCGTCGAAGCCCAGCTCGGGGTCGTCGATCAGCGCGATGCACGCGCGCAGCACCTCGCCGAGGTTGTGCGGCGGGATGTTGGTGGCCATGCCGACCGCGATGCCGGCCGAGCCATTGACGAGCAGGTTCGGGATGCGCGTGGGCAGGACCGACGGCTCCAGTTCCTTCTCGTCGTAGTTGGGCACGAAATCGACGGTTTCCTTGTCGAGGTCGGCCAGCAGCTCGGACGACAGCCGGTCGAGGCGGCATTCGGTGTAGCGCATCGCCGCCGCCGCATCACCATCGACCGAGCCGAAGTTGCCCTGGCCGTCGATGAGCGGGTAGCGCAGCGAAAACTCCTGCGCCATGCGCACCAGCGCGTCGTACACCGCCGAATCACCGTGCGGATGGTACTTGCCGATGACGTCACCGACCACGCGCGCGCACTTCACGTACGGCCGATTCCACACGTTGTTGAGTTCCTGCATCGCGTACAGCACGCGGCGATGCACCGGCTTGAGGCCGTCGCGCACGTCGGGCAGCGCGCGGCCGACGATCACGCTCATCGCGTAGTCGAGATAGCTCTTCCTGACCTCGTCCTCGATATTGACGCGAATGATCTCTCTGGCCGTCTCTGCCATCGGCAACCTCGAAGTCCACGGTGGGGCGCGACAGCCGCACGGGCACCCGTCTGGCACGCCCTCGGGCGGCCTGGGTTGAGGCTCGGAGAACCACCCGCGACGGTGCTCCGGCGCGCCAGCAATCAACGCGCGATTCTAGCACAGGCACCCCTGCAAACGGGCGGTTTTCCCGTGGTTTCGGCCGCCCCGGTGCGGGTGCCCGCGGCTACTGCGCGCGCCGCGCGCAGGCCTGCGCCACACTCGCTCGCGGCACGGCGAAGATCCAGTACTTGGCGCTGAGGAAGTTGACCACCGCACCCGCGACCGATCCCACCGCGACCCCGATCGCAGGCCACTGGCGTACCAGCGTCCACTGCGCCACGCACAGCGCGTAGGCGCCGTAGTTGAGTGCGAATCCCGCGGCCATCGCCAGCAGGTAGCGCAGCCATTGCCGGCGCTTGCTGCCGGCACCGCGACCCGCGAAGGTGAAGCGCCGGTTGAATGCCCAGGTCGCGCTCGCGGCGGCCAGGAACGAAAGCAGCCGCGCCACATAGGGATCCATCGCAGCGCCACGCACCAGCCACTGCACGATGCCGGCATCGACCACGAAGCCGAGCACGCCGCTCAGCGCGAACAGCCCGACCTCGCGGCGCAGCGATGCAGGCATCGGTTCAAGCCGCGCCGAAGCACGCCGCCATGCGCGCCGCATCGGGCTGCTCGACCACGCCGCGCTCGCTCACGATTGCATCGATGAGCGTGTGCGGCGTGACGTCGAACACCGGGTTCCACGCCTGGGCGCCCTCGACCACGGTGCGCGTGCCCGCGTAGCCGAGCAGTTCGGCGGGATCGCGCAGTTCGATCTCGATGTCCGCGCCGCTGGCGCTGGCCAGGTCCACCGTCGATGCCGGCGCCACCACCATGAAGCGCACGCCGTGGTGACGCGCGGCGAGCGCCAGCGAATAGGTGCCGATCTTGTTGGCGGTGTCGCCGTTGGCGGCGATGCGATCGGCGCCGACGATCACCCACTGCACCGCTCCGGTCTGCATGAGGTGCGCCGCGGCCGAGTCGGCGATCAGGGTGGCCGGAATGCCGTCGCGCACGAGTTCCCACATGGTCAGGCGCGCGCCCTGCAGCCACGGCCGCGTCTCGCCCGCATACACGCGCGCGATGCGGCCGCCGGCCACGCCCGCGCGGATCACGCCCAGCGCGGTGCCATAGCCCGCGGTGGCCAGCGAGCCGGTGTTGCAGTGGGTGAGCACGCCGCTGCCGGGTGCGATCAGTGCGGCGCCGAGTTCGCCCATGCGCCGGTTGGCGGCGAGGTCCTCGTGCTGGATCGCCTGCGCCTCGCGCGTGAGCCGCTCGACCAGCTCGGGGGCGGCGGATGCACGGGCGGCATCGATCACGCCGCGCATGCGGTCCAGTGCCCACATGAGGTTGACCGCGGTCGGGCGCGCCGCGCGCAGCTGCGCCAGCGCCGCGCCCAGCGTGGCCGGATCGCGCTGCGCCGCGAGCACCACGCCCCAGGCCGCGGCGATGCCGATCGCGGGCGCGCCGCGCACCACGAGGTCGGTGATCGCCTGCGCCACCTCGGCGCTGCCGCGGCAGTCCAGGTAACGCTCGTGCGCGGGCAGCACGCGCTGGTCGAGCAGGAGCAGGTGGTCACCCTGCCACAGCACGGCGCGGATCGAATCATGGGCGGCAGGCATCGGCTTCATCGGCAACAACGGCAGCTGGCAAGCGTTCAATTATGCCGCGGCACGGTCGGCGCGCCGTCGCCAAGCCGCACCGGCACGTGGCCCGCGGCCACGTCGCTGCTGATGTCCTGGAAGCGGCCGTCCTGCCAGCGCAGGAAATGCGTGCCGAGGACCGTGTGCAGGTCCAGTTCGGCCGGCGGCACCAGGTAGGCATAGGCGAGCGCGCCCACCCGCGGCCACACCAGTGGCGCCGCGGCAAGCGCGAGCGGGGTCCACGGCAAGGCGTCGACCGGCTGCGCATCGGCCTCCTGCAGATGGAACCAGGTGGGCGTGTGGTCCTCGAAGATCCAGCAACGCCCGATCGCGCCGCGGTCCGTCGCGAGCGCCTTGACGATGCCGTCCATCGACACGAACCCGCCCCACTCGGGCGGCTGCGGCGCATCGATGAACACGATGCGGCAGGGGATGCGCGCCAGCGGCAGGCGATCGACCGCGGCGACCGCCGCGCGTGCGCTCGCGCCGTTGTGCCAGGAACGCTGCGCGGATGCGCGCGCCGCATCGTGCGCGGCGCCGCCCAGGGCGCCCACCAGCAGCGCACTCGCGCCCCATGCCAGGGCGCGCACGCGGCCGCGGCACGCCTGCAGCAGCACGCCCAGCCAGATCGCCACGCCGGCCATGCCCAGGTAGTACAGGCGCGCCTGCATCGCGGCCTCGACCGCCGACTGGCCGGCCTGCAGCGGCGCCGCGTTGAGCCGCGCGATCGGAGCCTGCAGCAGCGCGGGCAGCAGCACGAGGCCGAGCCCGCACCACAACAGGTCGCCGCGCGCGAACGCCGCACCCGCGCGCGGATCGGGTGCGTCCTCGCGCCGCCAGCGCGGCGCCACCAGCGCGGCGCAACACAGCGCCAGCATGAGCAGCGCGCCCGCGAGCGCGCCGCGTTGCCACGGCGCCAGCACCGCCGCCCATGACAGGTAACCCAGCACGTCGCGCGCCCAGGCACGCAGCCCGGCCGCAAGCACCTCTCCCAGCGCGGTGTCGCCGAGCAGGCCGCTGCCGAAGGTGCCCAGCACCTGGCCGCGCCAAGCGAGGAATGCGAGCGTGAGCGCGACCGCCGCGGCGATCGCGCGCGCTGCGCGCAGGCGCAGCGCCGGATCCAGCCAGGCATGGCGCAGCCACAGCAGCACCAGCAGTGCGGGCGCGATCAGGCCGATCTCCTTGCTGGCCATGGCCGCGAGCGCCGCCAGCAGCGCGCCCAGCAAGGTCAGCGGCCGCGGCCGCGCGCACCAGGCGATGCCGGCCTGCAGCGCGAGCAGCAGCCACAGGCTCGCCAACACGTCAAAGCGCGCCGACCACCACAACGCCGGTCCGAGTGTCACCGGATGCAGGGCAAACAGCGCGCTCGCGAGTGCCGCCGCGGCCACGTCGCCGCCGGCACGCCGCAGCAGGCCCAGCAGCGCGAGCGCCGCCGCCGCATGCAGCACGAGGTCGACCAGTGCGTGCGCGGGATACGACGTGCCCAGCAGCCAGGTGTCCAGCCACATCGAGGCGAAACCGAGCGGGCGGAACACCGAACCGGGCACCGGATAGTGGTCGCTGCCGAACAACGGCCAGGGCGAGCCGACCATGCGCGCGAGCGCGAGCTGGAAGAAATCGTCGCGTCCCCAGTACCCCTGCAGCCCGGGCCAGCCCACCGCCAGCACCAGCACGAGCAGCACGAGGCCGGCCACGCTCGCGCCCCAGCGGACGGACCAGCCGCGAACGCGGGGCGCTGCGTTCATCGGCGCACCGGCGCTCAGATCAGCCGGATCTCGCGCAACCGTTGCTGCAGGTACTCATGCGCAGTGATCGGTTGCGGGTAGCGATCGGGGTTGTCGGCACTGACGCAGCCGGGCAACGACTGGATCAGGAACTCGGGGTTGGGATGCAGGAAGAATGGCACCGAGTAGCGCGGCTTGCGGCCCTCTTCGCCCGGGGGATTGACCACGCGGTGGGTGGTCGAGGGATACACGTGGTTGGTCAGGCGCTGCAGCATGTCGCCGATGTTGACCACGATGGTGTCGGCGTCGGCGGTGAACGGGACCCACTCGCCCTTGCGCGACAGCACCTGCAGGCCCTGGGCACTGGCGCCGACCAGCAGCGTGATGAAGTTGATGTCCTCGTGCGCGCCCGAGCGCACGTTGGGCAGGTCCGGCGTGGTGATCGGTGGGTAGTGGATCGGCCGCAGGATCGAGTTGCCGTGGTCGACCTTGTCGTCGAACCAGGTCTCGGGCAGGCCGATGTGCAGTGCCAGCGCGCGCAGCACCCGCACGCCCAGCGCATCGAGCGCGTCGTACAGCGCATAGCCATGGCGCTGGAACTGCGCCACCTCGGCCGGCCACAGGTTGGCCGCCATCACCTGCGCGTGCGGCGAGTCGCGCGCGATCTCGCGGCCGATGTGCCAGAACTCCTTGAGGTCCGGGTACTTCGAGTCCTTGGCCGTCTCCACCCCGAACGGCGTGTAGCCGCGCGCACCGCCGCTGCCGGCGAGGTGGTACTTCATCTTGGTTTCGAGCGGCAGGGCGAAGAACGCCTTGAACGCGGCGTAGGCATCGTCGATGAGCTGCGCCGGGATGCCGTGGTTGCGGATGCCCGCGAATCCCCATTCGCGGTACGCCGCGCCGAGGTCGGCGACGAAACCCGCGCGGTCGCTGTCGTAGCGGGCGATGTCGAAGCTGGGTATGGCTGCGCTCATCGGCGCTCATCCATGTCGTTGCGAGGCCACCGATTCTACGGCCTGCGCGAGTTCGCGCGCATAGCGCTGCACCAATGCAGCGTCATCGGCCTCGATGGTGACGCGCACCAGCGGCTCGGTGCCCGACGGCCGCAGCACCACGCGGCCATGGCCGCGCAGCGCCTGCTCGATGCGCTCGAGAGCCGCGCGCACCGGCGCCGCGGCGACCACCGCGGCGGCATCCCCCGCGACCGCGACGTTCTCGGTGTGCTGGGCCACCTTGCTCATGCCGGCCACGGCCAGGTCGAGCGGCTGGTCGGCACGCTGCAGCGCCTCCAGCACCTGCAGCGCGGCCACGATCGCATCGCCGCTGGTGGTGCGGTCGAGCGTGAGGATGTGGCCCGAGGTCTCGCCGCCGAGCACGCCGCCATGCTGCTTGAGCAGTTGCAGCACGTGGCGGTCGCCCACCTTGGCGCGCAGGAACGGCACCCCCAGCCCGGCCATCGCGCGCTCCAGCCCGAAATTGCTCATGAGCGTGCCGACCAGCGGGCCGTGCAGGCGCCCGCAGGCGTGCCAGTCGCGCGCGAGCAGGTACAGCAGCTGGTCGCCATCGACCAGCGCGCCGTGGCGATCGACCATGACCACGCGATCACCGTCGCCGTCGAAGCCGATGCCGAGGTCGGCGCCGCGTTCGACCACCGCGCGCATGAGCGCCTGCGGATGGGTCGAGCCGACCTCGCGGTTGATGTTGAGGCCGTCGGGCGCGACGCCGATCGCCTCCACCCGCGCACCCAGTTCGCTGAACACCGTGGGCGCCACCTGGTAGGTTGCGCCATGCGCGCAGTCGAGCACGAGCGACAGTCCGCGCAGGTTGAGCGTGGCCGGCACGGTCGACTTGCAGAACTCGACATAGCGCACCACCGCATCGCGCACGCGCACGACCTTGCCGATCGAAGCCGAAGCCACGGTGGTGAACGGCGCCTCCAGCTCGGCCTCGATCGCCGCTTCCAGCGCATCGTCGAGCTTCTCGCCCGCGCTGGAGAAAAACTTGATGCCGTTGTCGTGGTGGCTGTTGTGCGAGGCGCTGATCACGATGCCCGCGCTCGCGCGCAGCGAACGCGTGAAGTAGGCCACCGCAGGCGTGGGCATCGGCCCGAGCAGGCTCACGCCCGCGCCCGCGGCGACCAGGCCGGCTTCGAGCGCCGACTCGAACATGTAACCCGAGATGCGCGTGTCCTTGCCGATCACCACGTTGGCCGCGCCACCACGCGCAGCGAGCACGGCACCGAGCGCGCGGCCGAGGCGCAGCATGAAATCGGCCGTGATCGGCCATTCGCCGACGCGGCCGCGGATGCCGTCGGTACCGAAGTAGTGCGTTGCGCTCATGCAGCGGACAACCCGTGACTGGCGTCCATCCGGCGCAGGCGATGCGGAGCCGGGTGGATCGTGGTGCGCGGACACCGGCGCGCGACGCCCGGCATGCGCAGGTGATGGTTCGCCGCGGCGGGGTCGCACCCGCCGCGTGCCTCAATCGCCCATCTGCTTCTGGCGATGTTCCCAACGCTCCTGCGCGTCGAGGCTGAGCGTGGCGATCGGGCGCGCCTCCAGGCGCTCGATGCCGATCTCCTCGTCGGTCTCCTCGCAGAAGCCGTAGCGGCCTTCCTCGATGCGCTTGAGCGCCTTGTCGATCTTGGCGATGAGCTTGCGATAGCGGTCGCGCGTGCGCAGTTCGAGCGAGTTCTCGGTCTCGCGCGTGGCGCGTTCGGCCTCATCGCCCACATCACGCACTTCATCGCGCAGGCTTTCGATGGTCTGGCGGCTTTCCTCGACCAGGCTCTCGCGCCACTGGCTGAGCTTGTTGCGGAAGTACTGCAGCTGCGGCGGGCCCATGTACTCTTCCTTGGGCCCGGGCCGGTAGCCCTTGGGCAGGTCGATCGTGGTGGTGGCGGGCAGCGCGTAGCGGCCGTCCTGCAATGTGATGCCCTCGGCCTCGGCCGAACGCTTGACGGCACGCGCGGTGACGCCTTCGGTATGACTGGTCTTGCCTGTTTTCACGGATGGCTTGCTCGGCGCCGCGGCAGGCGCGGCGCCCTTGTTCGATGAATGGGTGTGCGCCACGGGCTTGTGCGCGGTGGCCTTGGGCGCCGGCTTGGCGACCGCGCGCGGGCTGGCCACCGGCTTGCGGGCAACCGCCTTGCCGGCTGCCTTGGTGGTGGCAGCCTTGCTCGCCACCGGCTTCTTCGGCGCCGCCTTGCCCACCGCAGGCTTCTTCGCCGCAGGCTTCTTCGCCGCGACCTTCTTCGCTGGCGAGGGCTTCGCGACCGGAGACTTGCGCTCGGGTGGCTTGGCCGGCTTCTTCGCCACGGGCTTCTTCGCCGCGGCGGCCTTCTTGGCTGCGCCGGGTTTGGCCGCCTTCGCCGCCTTGCGCGGCGCGGGTGCTTTCGCCTTGCCTTTCGCCTTGCTTGTCGCCATGTCCGATGATCGCCTTGTGACTCGAGCGGTCGCGTGTTATAGCCTAACTGTCCACCCCCGGCAACCGCGGCCATCGCGCCCACCCGACGCATGATTTCGCGGCCAGTCCCTGCCCGCTTGCGCACGCGATCCGATGTCCCGACTGCTTATCCTCCTGCTGCGCGCGTACAAGCGTGCGATCAGTCCGTTGCTGGGCACGCGCTGCCGTTTTCATCCCAGCTGCTCGGACTACGCGCGCGTCGCGATCGCGCGCTTCGGCGCCGCGCGCGGCTGCTGGCTCGCCGCATGGCGTATCGTGCGCTGCCAGCCTTTGTGCACGGGCGGCCTCGACCCGGTACCGGCGACGTTCCGCTGGTTCCCGCGACCCCAACCCCACTCCCACGAGCACCCGCATGACTGACAGCGCGAACCCATGGCTCATCACCAACGCCGAACTGGTCAGCGACGGCCAGCGTCGCCACGCCGACCTGCGCATTCGCGACGGCCGCATCGACTGCATCGCGCCGCAACTCGCGGCCGGCGCGCACGAGCGGGTGCTGGATGCAGCGGGGCGCTGGCTGCTGCCCGGCATGATCGACGACCAGGTGCATTTGCGCGAACCCGGGCTCACCCACAAGGCCGACATCGCCAGCGAATCACGCGCCTGTGCCGCCGGCGGCATCACCAGCTTCATGGACATGCCCAACACGCGGCCACCCACACTCGATGCCGCCGCGCTCGAAGCCAAATACGCACGCGCCGCCGAAGTGTCGGCGGTGAACTACGCGTTCTACCTCGGCGCGAGCCATGACAACCTCGCCCAGATCCGCGCGCTCGATCCCGCCAGCGCGCCCGGGATCAAGGTGTTCATGGGGGCCTCCACCGGCAACATGCTGGTCGACGATCCGGCCACGCTCGATGCGATCTTCCGCGAGACCCCCACGCCGATCATCACCCACTGCGAGGACACGCCGCTCATCCTCGCCAACGAGGCCGCCGCGCGCGAACGCCATGGCGACGACATCCCGGTGTCGCAGCATCCGCTGATCCGCTCGCGCGAGGCCTGCCTCAAGTCCACCGAGCTGGCGATCTCGCTGGCGCGCCGGCACGGCACGCGCCTGCACGTGCTGCACATCTCCACCGCCGAGGAATGCGCGCTGTTCGAACCCGGTCCGCTGCGGCACAAGCGCATCACCGCCGAGACCTGCGTGCATTTCCTGCACTTCTGCGCCGAGGACTATCCACGCCTGGGCAACCTCATCAAGTGCAATCCCGCAATCAAGGACGCGGCCGACCGCGCCGCGATCACGCGCGCGCTCGCCGAAGGCCGCATCGACGTGCTCGCCACCGACCACGCGCCGCACCTGGTCAGCGAAAAGTCGGCGCAGTACGCCAAGGCGCCATCGGGCCTGCCGCTGGTGCAGTTCGCGTTGCAGTGCGCGCTCGAGCGCGTATTCGATGGCCTGCTCACGCTCGAACGCGTGGTCGAGGCCGTCGCGCATGCGCCGGCCACGCTGTTCGACGTGCATGAACGCGGCTGGCTGCGCGAGGGCTACCACGCCGACCTGGTGCTGGTCGATCCGCAGCGCCCGCAGCTCGTGGCCGCCAGCGACGTGCTGTCCAAGTGCCGCTGGACACCGTTCGAGGGCCAGCGCTTCCGCTCCAGCATTGCCGCGACCTTCGTCAACGGCCAGCGGGTGTGGGACGGCACGCAGATCGATCCGCGCGTGCGCGGCCAGCGCCTGGCGTTCGCGCGCTGATGCGGCACCGGTGCCAAGCCGCCGCGGGTTCGCCATGCGCACGGGCTCGCCGCACCCTCGTGGCGGCGCTGGCGGGCGCCTGCGTGCTGGCCGGCGCGCGTGTGGCGGCCGCGCCCGGACCGTGGCCGGCGCGTGTCGAGCAGGGCTCGCTGGTGCGCGTGCAGGTGGCGGCGCATTCGCGAGTGCGCTATGGCACGCGCATGTTGCGGGTGGGACCGCGCGGCGAGATCGCGTTCGGCGTGGGTCGTGACCAGCGCGATCCGCTGCAATTCGAGGTCACCACCGCCACGGGCCACCGCGAGCAGGTCCGCATCGAGGTCACGCCGCGCGACTGGCCGGTCGAGCGCGTGACCGGCGTGCCGCCCGCGACCGTCGAGCCGCCGCCTGCGATCGCCGAACGCATCCGCCGCGAACAGGCGCGCGTGGCCGCGGCGCGCGAGCGCGACGATGCGCGCGAGGACTGGGCCGCGGACTTCCGCTGGCCGGTGCGCGGGCGCATCAGCGGGCGGTTCGGCAACCAGCGCGTGTACGTGGTCGACGGCAAGGCGGTCCCCAAATCGCCCCACTCGGGCATGGACATCGCGGTGCCCGAGGGCACGCCCGTGCATGCCCCGGCCGGCGGCATCGTGAGCTTTGCCGATCCCGACCTGTACCTTACCGGCGGCACCGTGCTCATCGACCACGGCCATGGCGTGAGCTCGAACTTCCTGCACCTGTCGCGCGTCGACGTGGCCGTGGGCCAACGCATCGAGCAGGGCCAGGTGATCGGCGCCGTGGGCCGTACCGGCCGCGCCAGCGGTCCGCACCTGCACTGGGGACTGAACTGGTTCGAGGTGCGGCTGGATCCCTTGTTGCTGCTGGAGCCACCGCGCTGACCCAGCGCGGGCAGTCGCGCTACAATGCCCGCGCGACTGCAGCCAAAGGGGGAGTGCGATGCACAAGCTCATGTTGCTGATCCTCGCCGCCTGTGCCGGCCAGGCCATGGCCGCCACCCACGAAATGTCGCTCGCACCGGCCCGGTTCGACGCGCTCGCCACCCTCGCGGTCGATGCCGGTGTCGAACTCGACGGCTTTCCCGACGCGCAGGGCGTGCGCCACCACCTGCGTCTCAAGCGCATCGACGTGTACGCCGCGGGTGCGCGCCTGCTCGCGGTCGGTGCCGATGGCGAGCACGAAGTTCCGCGCAGCACGCGCATCCAGCTCATCGGCAGCGACGAGACCGGCGGCATGCGCGTGCACCTGGCCTGGGACCCCGGCCTGCGCAACCTCGCCGGCTCGGGCTCATCCGCCGCGGGTGCGTTCGTGGTCAGCGCCGCGGGCGAGGCGCCACGCCTGCGCCTGCTGGTGCGGCCGAGCGAGGACGCGTTGCCCGCGGGCGTCACGCTGCGCACCCTCGGCCTCGACGATGCGCTGCCCACGCCACTGGCCGCCGCGCCGCTGGCGCTGGCGCTGCCGCCCGTCGGCGTGGCCGCGGCCAGCCGCAGCGCGACCGTCGCGGTCGACGTGGACCAGGAACTGCTGATCAACCGCTTCGGCGGCACCGGCGCGGGCAATGTCACTGCGGCCGGCAACTGGATCGCCGATCTGTTCGCCAGCATGAACATCATGTACGAGCGCGACCTCAACGTGACCCTGCTGCAGGGCACGACACTGTTCCGCACCGCCGGCACCCCGTACACGATCAAGCCCGACCAGGCAGCCGACGGCGCCGACCTCAACGCGTTCGGCAACTACTGGCAGACCCACCACGCCGGCGTGCAGCGCGCGTTCGCGATGCTGCTGTCGGGACAGATGACGGGCGGCTTCAACGCCTCGGGCATCGCCTGGCTCAATGCGTACTGCAACAACAGCTACAGCTACAGCGTCAACAAGGTGTTCACCAACGCGGGCGTGCCGGTCAGCGCATCGGCCAACCTCGTGGCGCATGAGCTCGGCCACAATTTCGGCGCGGCCCACACCCATTGCTCGAGCGCCGCCAACGGCAGCTCGCCGGTGGCGACCGGCACGATCGACCAGTGCTTCAAGGGCGAGGCCAGCCAGGGGTGCTACGCCGGTTCGGTGAGTTGCCCGGTGTCGGGACCGGGCGCGCCCAAGGGCACGGTCATGAGCTACTGCCACACGAGCGCGCCCAACGGCGCCGCCTGCGGTGCCAACGTGGCGCAGTTCCACCCGACCCATGCCACGCAGTTGCAGGCGCTGATCGCGTCACACACGCCCGCCTGCATCGTGCCGGTCAACTCCGACCTGATCTTCCGCAACGGCTTTGATTGACGCGCTGGCGCGGCGACGGTGGTCGCCGCGCCGCGCGTGGCATGTCCGATTCCACAACATCTGCGGCACGCCGCCCGGCCCGCGACTTCGCGCGGTGCGCGGGCGGCGGGCGCGCTCAGTGCCGGTCGGCCTTGCTGGTCTCGCGGGCGGCCCTGAACTCGGAATCCTTGGGCCAGCCCGGCCAGTCGCGTGAGTTGGCCAGTTCGCTACCCACGCGGTAGAGCAGTTGCAGGTCCTGCGCCATGCCGGTGAAACTCCAGTCGGCCTGCCATTCGTCGGCGGGCTGGTGGTAGCGGTTCTTGCCGTACTCGGCTTGCGAGGCCTCGGCCGCCTTGTTGCCGCCATCGACCCAGTCGCTGCCCGAGCCGAACGACAGCGCGGGCACGCCGCGCTTGGCGAACGGGAAGTGGTCGGAGCGGAAGAAGTAGCCCGCTTCCAGGTGCGTGTCGGGCGTGAACCGGCGCCCCATCGCCTTGCCGGTGGCGACCAGATGGTCGAGCAGGTCCGAGGCGGCGTTGCCCGAAGTGCCGAAATCATGCGCCGGGCCGCGCGGGCTGAGCGCGTCGGTGTTGAGCACGGCCACCGTGGTCGCCAGCGGATACAGCGGGTTGGATGCGTAGTATTCGGAACCGAGCAGGCCCTTTTCCTCGGCGGTCACGTTGAGGAACACCACCGAGCGCTGCGGCTTGGGTGCGTGCGCGAACGCGCGCGCCATTTCGATGAGCGCCGCAGTGCCGGTCGCGTTGTCGATTGCGCCGTTGTAGATGCGATCGCCCTTGGCGTCGGGCGCGCCGATGCCCAGATGATCCCAGTGTGCGCTGTAGATCACGCTCTCGTCCGGGTGGCTGCTGCCCTCGATGCGGCCAACGATGTTGTGCGAGGTGATCACGTCGCTGCGCACGTCGTAGTGCGCCGAGAATCGGATGCCCTTGAGTTCGACCGGCTTGAAGTCGCGCGTCTGCGCCTGGCGCTTGAGCGTGTCGAAGTCGAGCCCGGCATCCTTGAGCAACGCCGCGGCGACGTCGCGCTGGACCCAGCCTTCCAGTTGCGGGTGGCTGCGTGCGGGGTCCTTGCGCACGATGTCGAACATCGTGTTGGTGTTGGAGTTCTTGACCGTGGCCCAGCCGTACGAGGCGGGCGCGGTCTCGTGGATCACCAGCAGGCCCGCGGCGCCGCGGCGCGCGGCCTCCTCGTACTTGTAGGTCCAGCGGCCGTAATAGGTCATGGCCTTGCCGCCGAAATCGCCACTGCCGGTCTCGAAGTCCGGATCGTTGATGAACACGAGCACGAGCTTGCCGCGCACGTCGATGCCCTTGAAATCATCCCAGTTGCGCTCGGGCGCGGTCACGCCATAGCCCGCGAACACCACCGGCACCTTGTCGATCGCGACCTTGCGCGAGCCATCCATCGCCGCACGCACGGCGATATCCTTGCCCTGCTCCAGCGCCTGCGGCTTGCCCGCGACCGTGAAGCCGAGCCTGGGCGTGCCGACGATGTCGGCGCGCCGCAGCGGCACCGCCTGGGTCCAGGCACGCTTGCCGTCCTTGAGGTCACCGCCGGGCTGCACGCCGGCCTCCTGCAGGTGCTTGACCACGTAGTCGATCGTGCGCTGCTCGGCGGGCGTGGCCGGGCCGCGGCCCTCGAACGCATCGGAGGACAGCGTCTTGACCTCGTCGGACAGGCGCTGCGGATCGAAGGTGGGCAGTTCCTGCGCAAGGGCGGGAACACTCAGCGCGAGCGCAATGGCGGCGCACAGCTTGGTAGTCATCGGCGCAAACCTCGGTTGGGGCGAACCGGATGATGCTAGCAGCAGTGCGCGGCGCTGCCCCATGACGAAAGCTGGGGCTACGGGATCATGGGGTCGTGGGCGTGTCGGCGCCCGCGAGGTCCTGGAAGTACGGCACCACTTCACCCTTGAGCTTGAGCGTCATCGGCCGCCCGCGGCGATCGCGCGCGCGGCCGGCCGCCACGCGCACCCAGCCTTCGCTCACGCAGTACTCCTCGATGTTGGTGCGCTCCTGGCCATTGAAGCGGATGCCCACGCCGCGGCCGAGCACGGCCTCGTCGTAATGCGGGCTGCTCGGATCGACGCTGAGGCGGTCGGGCGGCGTATCGGACATGCGGGCTTCCTCGTGACGCGATGGCAAGGTGCTACAGCATACGTGGAGCGCCGTGGCGCTGCCGCCTCGACGCGGCCGAGGCCGACGCCAAGCGCTCAGCGCAACTGGCTGTCCTTGCTGCCACGCCGGTTGTAGCCGGCACTGGCCTTGCCGGCCCGGTCCTGCAGTTCCTGGCAGGCCACGCACAGGCGCACTCCGGGCACCGCGGCGCGGCGCGCCGCGGGAATCGGCGCATCGCACTCCTCGCAGCGGCTCAGGCTCGGGCCACGCCGCAGCCGGCTGCGCGCACGCTGCACCGCGTCCGCCACCGTCGCATCGATCTGGTCCTGCACCGCGCCGTCGCCGGCCCAACCCGTTGCCATGCATCCGCTCCAAGGTCCCGCAACCGTGTCCAGCCTACGCCGAACCGCGCTCCCGGTCATGCACGCGCAGGCACCGCCTGCGACGGCGCGACCCGGCCGATTCGCGGCGCGAGGGTTGACACCTGCACGCCACAACGTATGATGCGCGTCCCACGCGGGAATAGCTCAGTTGGTAGAGCACGACCTTGCCAAGGTCGGGGTCGCGAGTTCGAGTCTCGTTTCCCGCTCCAGGATTCGACGAAACCCCGGCGTGCCGGGGTTTCGTTTTTGCAGGACCTGCAGCGCAGCGCCCCGTGCCTGCGCGAGGCTGCGCCAGGATGGCGCACGGCAGCGTCTGGTGCAGGGATCGCCGCAATAGCTTGAGTGTCACCGGCCTGGTGGCAGAGTGGTCATGCAGCGGACTGCAAATCCGCGTACGCCGGTTCGATTCCGACCCAGGCCTCCAACGCTCCGCGCCGGAGCGCACGTTCCCTTCGACGCGACCACGAGCGCGCATCCGGCCCGGGTGGCGAAATCGGTAGACGCAAGGGACTTAAAATCCCTCGACCGCAAGGTCATGCCGGTTCGAGTCCGGCCCCGGGCACCAGCACACGACGCACGCTACTTCTGTTCGCGCAGGATCGGCCATGCCGCAAGCACGTACAGCAGCGCCGACCAGATCGTGAGGATCGCCGCGATCACGAGCAGCACCTCGCCCACGCGGTACAGGCGCAGCTCGGCCGAATCATGCTGGTACAACAGCACGATGATGGCGATGATCTGCATCGTGGTCTTCACCTTGCCCAGCAGCGCCACGCGCACGGTCGCGCGCTGGCCGATCTCGGCCATCCATTCGCGCAGCGCCGAGATGCTGATCTCGCGCCCGACGATCACCGCGCTGGTGATCGCGAGCAGTGGCGTGGGGTTCTCCTGCACCAGCAGGAACAGCGTCACCGCCACCATGAGCTTGTCGGCGACTGGATCGAGGAACGCACCGAACGCGGAGCCCATGTTGAAGCGGCGCGCGATCCAGCCATCGGCCCAGTCGGTGACCGCGGCCGCGATGAACACCAGCGCCGCGGCAACATTGGCGCCACGGAACGGCAGGTAGTACACCACCACCATCACCGGCAGCAGTGCGATGCGGAACAGCGTCAGCAGGGTCGGGATCGTGATCGTCATCGCGGCACATTATCCGTGGAATGCCGCGTAAATGCGCTCGGCCAGCCCACGCTGGATGCCGGCGACCTCCATGAGCTCCTCCACGCCCGCCTTCGACAAGCCGCCCAGGCCGCCGAAATGCCGCAGCAAGGCCGCGCGCCGGCGCGGGCCGATGCCCGCGATGTCCTCCAGCGTGCTGTGCTCGCGCGCCTTCGCGCGGCGCGCGCGGTGGCCGCTGATCGCGAAACGGTGGGCCTCGTCGCGCACCGCCTGCACCAGGTGCGAGGCCGGCGAGTGCGGCCCCGGGAACAGGCTGCGACCCGTATCGGCCAGCACCAGCGTCTCCTCACCCGCGCGCCGCGCCGGGCCCTTGGCCACGCCCACGATCGGCACGCCCTCCACGCCCAGCTCGTTGAGCACATCGACCGCCTGCCGCACCTGGCCGAACCCGCCGTCGATGAGCAGCAGATCGGGCAACACGCCCTCGCCCGCCTGCACGCGCTTGTAGCGGCGCTGCAGGGCCTGGTGCATCGCCGCGTAGTCATCGCCGGGCGTGATGCCAGTGATGTTGTAGCGCCGATACTGCGAGGTGTCGGCGCCGTCGGGGCCGAACACCACGCACGAGGCCACGGTCGCCTCGCCCAGGGTGTGGCTGATGTCGAAGCACTCGATGCGCTGCGGCGTGTCCTCCATGCCGAGCAGGTCGCGCAACGCCTCGAAGCGGCTGAGCAGGGTCTGCTTGCTGGCCAGGCGCGCGGCCAGCGAAGCCTGCGCATTGCGCCGCGCGAGGTCGAGGAAGCGCGCGCGCGCGTCGCGCACGCGATACTTGATCTGCGGCACCTGCTCGCTGCGCTGGGCAAGCGCGGCCGCGATCGCCTCGGCATCCTCCGGCGCATCGCTCACGATGAGTTCGCGCGGCAGCGGCCGGTCGAGGTAGTACTGGGCCAGGAACGAGCCGATGATCGCCGCAGGCTCGCTCGCGCCCGCCAGCCGCGGGAAGAAATCGCGCGAGCCCAGGCTGATGCCGTTGCGGAAGAACATCACGCTCACGCAGGCGACACCGGCCTCGACCGCGCACGCGATCACGTCCATGTCGGTGCTCGCACCCTGCACGTAGTGATGCGCCTGCACGCGCTTGACCGCGGCGATCTGGTCGCGGATCGCAGCCGCGCGCTCGAACGCGAGTTCGGCACTGGCCGCCTCCATCTGCGCGATGAGCTCGTCCATGACCGCGCCGGCCTTGCCGTCGAGGAACATCTGGGCATGGCGCACCTGTTCGCCGTAGGCGGCCTGGTCGACGTAAGCCACGCACGGCGCGGTGCAGCGGCCGATCTGGTACTGCAGGCACGGGCGCGACCGATTGCGGAAGTAGCTGTCCTCGCAGTTGCGCAGGCGGAACAGTTTCTGGATCAGGTCGAGCGTCTCGCGCACCGCGCCGGCGCTCGGGAACGGGCCGAAGTAGCGGCCGCCGCCGTCGCGCGCGCCGCGATGGAACTCCAGCCGCGGAAAGCGCTCGCTCGGCGGCGCCTCGGCGCCGGCCGGTGCCGCGCGCGCGGCGGCCTTGGGCCCGGTCAGGTGGATGTAGGGATAGCTCTTGTCGTCGCGCAGCACGATGTTGTAGCGCGGCTTGAGCGTCTTGATGAGCTGGGCCTCGAGCAACAGCGCCTCGGCCTCGGTGCGCGTGAGCGTGGTCTCCATGCGCGCGACCTGCGCCACCATCGCGGCGATGCGCGGCTCGAGCCGCGGCCGCAGGAAGTAGCTGCCGACCCGCCGCTGCAGGTTGCCGGCCTTGCCCACATACAGCAACTCGCCGCGCGCATCGAACATGCGGTACACGCCCGGCGCGCTGGTCAGGGTGCGCACGAAGGCCTTGCCGTCGAATGGAAGCGGTGCCTCGCTCACGCGGCGATTGTATGCCGCCTCGTCAAGCGCCCGGCCAACCTGGCCGGCGCAGGCGCAAGCCCGGCTGCGGCAACGCGGCGTGCACCGCAGCAGGTCGCGCTGGCACGATGCAGGCGTACCGACGGCGGCGTGCGCGAGCGCCATGCGGCGCGCGCCCACCGCGGGTCGACGACGCCATCACCACCGGGGACGAACCATGCATTGGCTCGCAACAAGCGCACTGGGCGTGGCGCTGCTGTTTCCGCTCACGGGCACCGCGATCGGCCCGGGCGAGGTCAACGCGCTGCCGGCCTCACCCGCGACCGTGACGGCCAAGTACGGCCGCGATGCCTTGCAGTTTGGCGAGCTGCGCCTGCCGGCCGGCAAGGGGCCGTTCCCGGTGGCGATCATCGTGCACGGCGGCTGCTGGACCCGCGGCTTCGCCAGCGTGCGCATGACCGCGCCGATTGCCAGCGCGCTGGCCGCGCGCGGCGTGGCCACCTGGAATGTCGAATACCGCCAGGTCGGGGATGCCGGCGCGGGCTGGCCCGGCACCTTCCGCGACTGGGGCGCGGCCACCGACCAGCTGCGCACGCTGGCCCGCGTCCATCCACTGGATCTGCAACGGGTGGCCGTGGTCGGGCACTCGGCCGGTGCCCATGCGGCGCTGTGGATCGCCGCGCGCGACCAGCTGCGGCGGCAACGCGAGATCGGTGTGGCCAACCCCTTGCCGATCCACGCCGCATTCGCGATCGATGGCCCGGCCGACCTCGCCGGACTGGTCGGCGCCGACGCGCAGATCTGCGGCAAGCCGGTGATCGCGCCGCTGATGGGCGGCACGCCCGCACAACGGCCCGAGCGCTATCGCTGGGCATCGCCGCAACAACTGCTGGCGACCTCGGCCAGCCAGTTCCTGGTCGCTTCGGCGGTGCTGACCGCCGCCGAGGCACACCGCTACGCCGGGCTCATCCAGCGCCGCGGAGGCAAGGCGCAGGTGCTGGAACTGCCCGGCGGGCACTTCGATGTGATCGCGCCGGGCCAACCCGGGTGGACGCGGATCGAGGACCTGATCGTCTCCACGCTGCTCGGTGATCGCGGCCACGACTGAATGCGCGGCCGTGCGCGGCGGCCCGCGTCAGCGGCCGCGGCCGGCCACCATGTCTCCGCCGCGCAGGCTGGCGATGAGCGCGGCCATGCCCTCACGCGCGAGCGCGATGACGTGCTCGAAATCCGCGGGTCCGCCGTAGTACGGATCGGGCACCTCGGCATCGGCCAGGAACAGCGCGGGCTCGGTGCCGTGCGCGCGCCGCAACGCGAGCAGGTCGCGCAGGTTGGCGCGGTCGGCGGCGAGGATCCGGTCAAAGCGCGTGAAGTCGGCTGCAACGACCTGGCGTGCACGCAACGGCGACAGATCGTAGCCGTGGGCCGCGCCCGCCGCGATCGAACGCCGGTCGGGCGGTTCGCCCACGTGGTAGGCCGCGGTGCCGGCCGAATCGACCTCGACCGCGAGCCCGGCGCGCGCGAACTCGACGCGTGCGACCGCCTCGAGCGTGGGCGAACGGCAGATGTTGCCCAGGCACACGAACAGGATGCGCGTCATCGCGCGCCCCCGGCCAACAGCTGCGCGACGCGCGCGAGGTCCTGTGGCGTGTCGACGCCGGCCGGAAACGGCTCGGGCGCGAGGCGCACCGCGATCGCGTGGCCATGTTCGAGCGCGCGCAGCTGCTCCAGCGATTCGCTGCGCTCCAGCGGTGTCGGCGCCAGTTGCGCGAACCGGCGCAGGAACCCCGCGCGATAGCCGTAGATGCCGATGTGGCGCAGGAACGGCAGGCCCGGCGGCAGGGCCTCGCGCGTGCGCGCGAACGCATCGCGTGGCCACGGCACGGGCGCACGGCTGAAGTACAGGGCGTGGCCGTCCGCGCGCCGCACCAGCTTGACCACGTTGGGATCGAACAACTCCCCGACACCATCCAGCGGCGTCGCCAGCGTCGCCATCGGCGCGCCGTCCTCGGCCAGCGCGTGCGCCACCGCGCGCAGGCCACTGGCCGGCGCCAGCGGCTCGTCGCCCTGCAGGTTGACCACCAGCGCATCGTCCGCCCAGCCCAGCCGGGTGGCCACCTCGGCCAGCCGGTCGCTGCCCGAGGCATGGTCGGCGCGCGTCATCACCACCTGCACACCGTTGCCCGCGAGCGCGTGGCCGATGCGCTCGTCGTCGGTGGCCACCACCACCTCGCGTGCACCCGCGGCCAGCGCGCGGCGCGCGACATGCAGCACCAGCGGCTCGCCCGCGAGCAACGCCAGCGGCTTGCCCGGCAGGCGCGTGGAGGCGTAACGCGCGGGAATCGCGACGATGAACTCGGGCAATGCATCAGGCATCGTGAACATCCGGCAAACCACCACGGCAGCGTAGCCGAGAGCGCACCACAGCCACAACGCGACGGGTGCTAGCATGCACGGCCGCCCTGCCCTCGTGCCGTACTTGAATCCTTCCGCGCCCGTTCCCGTTGCCGCGTCGGCCCTGCCGCGGCGCGCGATCGCCATGATGGTGACGAGCACGCTCTGCTTCGGGGTGATGGCGGTGCTGATCCGCATCGCCTCGCACAGCCTGCATGCATTCGAGATCGCGTTCCTGCGCAGCCTGTTCGGCGCGCTCGCGGCGCTGCCACTGCTGCTGCGCGGCGGCTGGCGCACGCTGTACACCGATCGCCTCATGTTCTACGTGCTGCGCTGTGCGATCGGCGCGGTGTCGATGCTCGCGGGCTTCTGGGCGATCGCGCACCTGCCACTCGCGCAGGCGATCGCGTTGTCGTATTCCTCGCCACTGTTCGTGACCATCGGCGCGGTGATCTTCCTCGGCGAGGTGGTGCGCATGCGCCGCTGGAGCGCGGTGGTGGCCGGGTTCATCGGCGTGCTGGTGATCGTGCGACCCGGCAGCGATGCCTTCACCGCGGCCAGCCTCGTGGCGCTGTTCTCGGCCGCCTGCTCGGGCGCGGTCACCATCAGCATCAAGTTCCTGTCGCGCACCGACCCGGTCGCGACCATCGTGCTGCTCACCACCTGGCTGTGGGTGCCGCTGTCGCTGCCCGCGGCGCTGGCGGTGTGGCAATGGCCGAGCCCGGGACTGCTGCCGTTGCTGGTCGCGCTCGGCGTGCTCGGTACCGCGGGGCAGTATTTCTGGACCCACGCGTTGCGCCTGGCCGACGCCTCGACGCTGGCACCGTTCAGCTACCTGCAGCTGGTGTTCGTGGCCGTGCTCGCCTGGCTGATGTTCGCCGAGACCCCCGACCGCTACACCGTGCTCGGCGCGGGCATCGTGATCGGCGCGAGCCTGTACATCGCCCGGCGCGAGGCGCGGCTGGCGCGCCAGCGCAACCAGTCACCGCCGCGCGTGCTCGGCCAGCCGGCCGAATAGGGCCTCAACCGCGCTGCGCGTAGCGGCGCGCGACATAGTCCTCGACGATGCCGACGAAGTCCTGCGCGATGTGCTCGCCGCGCAGCGTCATCGCCTTCTTGCCGTCGATGAACACCGGCGCGGCCGGCGCCTCGCCGGTGCCAGGCAGCGAGATGCCGATGTCGGCATGGCGCGATTCGCCGGGGCCGTTGACCACGCAGCCCATCACCGCGAGCGTGAGGTTCTCCACGCCGTCGTACTTGATGCGCCACTCGGGCATCTTCGCGCGCACATGGTCCTGCACGGTCTTGGCGATCTGCTGGAACAGCGTGCTGGTGGTGCGGCCGCAGCCCGGACAGGCGGTGACCAGCGGCGTGAACGCGCGCAGGCCCATGGTCTGCAGCAGCTCCTGCGCCACCACCACCTCGTGCGTGCGCGGCTCGCCCGGCTCGGGCGTGAGCGACATGCGGATGGTGTCGCCGATGCCTTCCTGCAGCAGCACCGCGAGCGCGGCGCTGGAGCCGACGATGCCCTTGCTGCCCATGCCGGCCTCGGTCAGGCCCAGGTGCAGCGCATGGTCACAGCGCGCGGCCAGGTCGCGATACACCGCGATGAGCTCCTGCACGCCCGACACCTTGCACGAGAGGATGATGCGCTCGCGCGCGAGCCCGAGTTCCTCGGCGCGCGCGGCCGAATCCAGCGCCGAGCGGATCAAGGCCTCGCGCGCCACCCGCGCCGCATCCCATGGCTGCGCCCGCGCATGGTTCTCGTCCATGAGCGCGGCGAGCATGGCCTGGTCGAGCGAGCCCCAGTTGGCGCCGATGCGCACGGGCTTGTCGTTGCGCAGCGCGACCTCGATGATCGCCGCGAACTGGGTGTCCTTCTTCGCGCCGAAGCCGACGTTGCCGGGGTTGATGCGGTACTTGGCCAGCGCCTGCCCGCAGGCGGGTTCGTGCGCGAGCAACTGGTGCCCGTTGTAGTGGAAATCGCCGATCAACGGCGCCGCCACGCCCATCATGTCCAGCCGATCGCGGATGCGTGGCACCGCGGCCGCGGCCTCGGGCGTGTTGACGGTGACGCGCACGAGCTCGGAACCCGCACGCGCCAGTTCGGCCACCTGGCGCGCGGTTCCGACCACGTCGGCGGTATCGGTGTTGGTCATCGACTGCACCACGATCGGCGCGTCGCCGCCGACCACGACAGTGCCCACGGGCACCGGCACGCTCGCGCGGCGCGTGATCACACTGGCAACGACTGGGTTCATGCTGCGGGCGACTCCGGGGCGATGCACGGCCGGCATGCGGCAATCGCGCATTTTCGCACAGCTGCGCGACCACGGACCCGCGCCCCGGCGTTCGCTACACTGCGGCCATGGCCGCCAGCGCCTCCCGCCTCAGCCCGCAACGCCGGCTTGCCGAGCAGGCGTTCAGCCGCGCCGCCGGCGCGCCGCTGGTCGGCGGCAACGCATTGCAGCTGCACGTGGACGCGCAGGCCGCGTTCGCGGCCTGGCTGGAGGCGATCCGCGCCGCCCGCCACGTGATCCTGTTCGCCAACTACATCTTCCGCGACGACGCGGTCGGCCGCGAGTTCGTCGCGGCACTGGCCGAGCGCGCGCGCGCGGGCGTGCGCGTGCATGTGACGCGGGACTGGCTCGGTTGCCTGGGCCAGTCCTCGCTGCGCCTGTGGCAGCCGCTGGTCGAGGCGGGCGGCGAAGTGCGCACCTACAACGCGCCGCGCCTGCTCAGCCCGTTCGGCTGGCTCTCGCGCGACCACCGCAAGCTGCTGGTGGTGGATCGCGAGGTCGGTTTCGTCGGCGGCATCTGCGTGAGTGGCGCATGGCTGGGCGACCCCGCGCGGCAGGTGCCACCGTGGCGCGACAGCGCGGTCGCGATCCGCGGCCCCGCGGTCGACGAACTGGCGCAGGCGTTCGCGGAAGTGTGGGCCCAGCTCGGAGCGCCACTGCCCGTGCCCGCTGCGGCACCGGCGCCGGTCGCGGCCGGCAGCGTCGACCTGCGCGTGGTGGCGACCCTGCCCAACATCGCGGGCCTGTACCGCTTCGACCAGCTCATCACCGGCCTCGCGCGGCGCAACCTGTGGCTGGCCGATGCGTATTTCGTCGGCGTCACGCCCTATGTGCAGGCACTCATCGCGGCCGCGCGCGACGGCGTCGACGTGCGCCTGCTGGTGCCCGGCTCCAGCGACATTCCCGCGGTCGGCTCGGTCTCGCGCGCGGGCTACCGCGTGCTGCTGGAGGCCGGCATCCGCGTGTTCGAGTGGGATGGCTCGATGATGCACGCCAAGACCGCGGTGGCCGATTCACGCTGGGCGAGGGTCGGCTCGACCAATCTCAACATCGCCAGCTGGATGGGCAACTGCGAGATCGACGTCGCGATCGAGAACGACGAGTTCGCGCGGCAGATGGAAGCGCAGTACCTGCGCGACCTGGACCATGCCACCGAGGTCGTGCTCAAGGCCGAACGTCCGCGCCGCCACGATCCCGAAGCCGGGCACGGCGGGCCGCACGGTGGCAGTTCGGGGCGCGCGGCGGCCAGCGCGCTGCGCATCGCCAACTCGGTCGGTGCCGCGATCACCAACCGGCGCCTGCTCGGCGCCGCCGAGGCCGCGCCGCTGCTGCTCGGCGCGCTGATCCTGCTGGCCGCCTCCACGGTGGCGCTGTTGTGGCCGCACCTGTTCGCCTGGCCACTCGGCGCGCTCGGCGTCTGGGTCGGCCTCACCCTGCTCGCGCGCTACATCAAGCTGCGCCGCGACCACTGACGCAACCGCACCTGGACGGCGACATCGGGGCTCGCGGGCCACGCGCGCGCTGGTTCCGGGCCAAGCCCAGCAAAGTCATCGGGTTGGCGTGAACTCTTGTGGTCATGACTGCGATCACGCAGACTCGACCTCCGCGTCGCGACCGCCGCCGCGCGGCACCGCCATGCCCACGCCCAGCCCGCCCGCCACCATCGACTGCGAGGTCTACACGCCCACGGCGCTCACGCGCCTCGTGCGCGACCTGCTCGAGGATGCATTGCCGCTGGTGTGGATCGAGGGCGAGATTTCCAACTTCGCGCGGCCGGCCTCGGGACACCTGTATTTCACGCTCAAGGACGCGGGTGCGCAGGTGCGCTGCGCGATGTTCCGGCCCAAGGCGGGCTGGCTGCGCTTCCGCCCCGCCGACGGCATGCGCGTGCTCGCGCGCGCGCGGGTGAGCCTGTACGAGGCACGCGGCGAGTTCCAACTCATCATCGAAGCCCTCGAGGAAGCCGGCGCCGGCGCATTGCAGCGCCAGTTCGACGAGCTCAAGGCGCGGCTCGCCGCCGAGGGCCTGTTCGACGCTGCGCACAAGCGCGCACTGCCCCGCCTGCCGCGGCGCCTGGGCGTGATCACCTCGCCCACCGGCGCCGCCGTGCGGGACGTGCTCAGCGTGCTGCAACGGCGCTACCCGCTGCTCGAGGTCGACATCCTGCCGGTGCCGGTGCAGGGCAAGGAGGCGCCGCCCGCGATCGTGGCCGCGCTCGCCGCGGCAGCGCGCGCGCAGCGCCACGACGTGCTGCTGCTCACGCGCGGCGGCGGCTCGCTGGAAGACCTGTGGGCATTCAACGACGAGGCGGTCGCACGTGCGATCCGCGCCAGCACGATCCCGGTGGTGAGCGCGATCGGCCACGAGACCGATTTCACCATCGCCGACTTCGCGGCCGACCTGCGCGCGCCCACGCCCTCGGCGGCGGCCGAGCTCATCGTGCCCGACCGCCACGACCTCATGCGCACGCTCGGCCAGCAGCGCGCGCGTCTGGGCCAATGGATGCAGCGCCGCTTCGAGACGCGCAGCCAGCACCTGGACCACCTGCTGGCGCGCTTGCAGGCGCAACGTCCGCAAGCACGGCTCGCGCGCGAACGCGAACGCGCGCAGCGCCTGCACCTGCGGCTGGGCGTGGCCATGCGCCACGGACTGGAGCGCCATGCGGCGACGCTGGCGCAGCTGCACACGCGCCTGCACGCGCATGCGCCCGCGACCCGGCTCGCGCAGCGCGGCGAGCGCCTGCGCGTGCTCGCCACCCGTCTGCGCAGCGCGCAGGCGCAACAGCTCGCACGCGCACGCGCGCAGCTGGACCAGCTCGCGCGTACGCTGCATGCGGTGAGCCCGCTGGCGACGCTCGAGCGCGGCTACGCGATCCTGCTCGATGCGGGCAGCGGCCGGGTCGTGCGCAGCATCACCCAGGCAGCGCCCGGACAGGCACTGCAGGCGCGGCTGGCCGATGGCGAATTGCCACTGCAGGTCGGTCCGGCCGGGCCAAGCGGCGCACACTAGCGCGGCGCGCCATGCTCCAGCGCCCGGATGCGCGCGCGGACTTCGATCAAGGCCGCGGGTTGACCCTCCCACAAGGCATCCATGCGTCGCTCCGCCGCGTGCAGGTCGGCCAGTTCGGCGCCGACCTCGCCGCGCTGGCGCGCAATGCGCGCCCACAGCACCAGTGCAAGCGCATCGGCGATGTCGGCGTGGGCGCCGGCCGCGCGTGCCTGCTGCGCGCGCGGCGCCAGTATCCGCGCCGCCGCATCGGCGTCGCCCTGCGCCAGGCGCAGCGCCGCCGCCACCACGCGCCAACGCGCACGCGCTGCTTGCGCATCGGCACCGATGCGCGCATCGAGCTCGGCCAGCGCCGAGTCCGCCTGTTCGAGACGCCCGGACTGCACCCAGGCGTCGGCACGATTGAGCCCGATCGCAACACACGGTGGGCTGGTCGCGGTCGATTCGCACAACAACGCGAACGCGCGCTCGAACGCCGCCAGTGCGGCAAGGGCATCGTTGCGGCCCAGTTCGGCGTGGCCGAGCGCGTTGTGGATCGCGGCGCCGTTGGCGCTCTTGTCGGCCGCCGCGGCAGCCAGTTCGCGCAAGGCTCGCGCGGCGGTGTCGAACTCACCCAATTCCAGTTGCAGGTTGGCCAGTTCCCAGCGGATGCCTTCGACCAACAGGTGATCGGTGCCCGGAGTCGCCCGTGCGCGCGCGAGGGCCTGGCGCAACAGCGGCTCGGCTTCGCGGTTGCGTCCGTTGGCGGCCAGCGCACCCGCGTACTGTTGCTCCACATACAACCGTGCGCTGGGCGCCGCGGTGCCCAGCCGCTGCATCATCGCGTACGCACGCGCCGCCGGGGCCATGGCCTCGTCGGCACGGTCGATCGCGCGCAGCAGTGACGCCTGATTGCCCAAGGCCGTGGCGAATTCGCTGGAGGGCTCGCCCGCAGCGCGGCGATGCGCCTCCAGCGCCAGCGCCGACAACTGCGGAATGGCAGCATAGTCGCCGCGATTGAACGCGGCATCGGCCTTGAAGTCGAGTGCTTGCGCCAAGGTGCGCAACGCGGGCTCGCCCGCGCCACGCAGGCGCTCGATCGCCAAGTCCAGATCACCCGCCGCGGCGGTGTTGCCATCGACCACCAGCGTGTAGTGCGCGAGCCTGGCGCGTGCACCCTCGGTGTGGACGAGCGCAGCGGCGCCGGCCCGCTCACCCGCGGCCAGCGCCGCACGCAAGGTCGGCTCGGCCTGGTCCCGGTCACCCAGGGACACATACACCCCGCCAATCTCGGTGAGCAGGCGCGCCGCAAGCGCGGGATTGTCCGCGGCCTGGGCCAAGGCGCGTTCGCGCGCGCGCGACACCAGATCGAGCGCGCGCGTGTCGCTGCCCTTGGCGGCGTACGGATCGGCTCCCAGGAACACATCCTCCAGCATCGCCAAGGCCGTGCCCGCATCGCGCTCGGCGGCGGCGCGCTGCCAGGCCTCGTGCCACGCCACCCCGATACCGACGAGCAATGCCAATGCCACTGCCGCGGTCGACGCCACCGCCACCCGGTGGCGCCGCAGGAACATGCGCATGCGGTAGCGCAGGGTGTCGGCGGTGGCACTCACCGGCACACCGCGCCGCCAGCGCTGCAGGTCATCGGCGAGCGCACCCACGCTCGCGTAACGTTGCGCCACATCCACCTGCATCGCCCGGCGCACGATGCGGCCGAGATCGCCGCGCAATGCGCGCAGCAGCGCGCCCGCACCACAGCCGCGCGCCCGCGCGAGGGTTTCCAGCGCCACGGGGTCGCGCATCCGCAGTTCGCGCAACTGCGCGGCCACGTCGGCTCCACGCTGGGTCTGGGCGGGCCGCACGCCTGCGAGCAGTTCGTGCAGCACCACGCCGAGCTGGAACACGTCGGTCTGGGTCGTGATGCTGCCGGCCGAGAACTGCTCCGGCGCCGCGTACTCGGGCGTCATCAACACGCCGCCGCGGGTCGCGCCGGCAGCGCCGTCGAGCAGCTTGGCAATACCGAAGTCGAGCAGCTTGAGCGTGCCATCGGCGGTCACCAGCATGTTGGCCGGCTTCAGATCGCGGTGGACCACGAGATTGCGATGGGCGTAGGCGACCGCATCACACGCATCCAGGAACAGGTCCACCCGGGCCGCGAGGTCGAGTGTGCGCACATCGCACCACTCCAGCAGCGACTGGCCGTCGACCAGCTCCAGCGCAAACCATGGGCGGCCGTCGCCACTGATACCCCCATCGAGCAGGCGGGCGATGTGCGGGTGCTCCAGGCGCGCGAGGATGGTCCGCTCGCGCAGGAAGCGCGCCACGATCTCCTCGCTGTCCATGCCGCGCTTGACCAGCTTGAGCGCCACGGTCTGACGCGCCACGCCATCGACCGGCTCGGCGCGATACACCGTGCCCATGCCGCCGCTGCCGAGGCGCCGGTCGATGCGAAAGCGGTCGATGCGTGCACCGATCAATGGATCCGCAGCCGCTGTTTCGGCCCGCTGCGTGAGCGTCCACGCCGGTGCGAGGTGGGCCGGAATCCCATCGAGCGCGAGCATCGCCAGCACCTCGCGCTGCAACGCGTCGTCGCCCGCGCAGCGGCGCGCGAGCCACGCCGGCCGCTGCGTTGCGGGCTGATCGAGCGCGCCACGCACCAGCTCCAGTACGCGGCGCATGTGCTCGGCTGGATCCAACGCTGCGGTCATCGATGCTGCCGTGGGATCGCGCATGCTAGCGCGCAGCCGGCGCGCGCGCGACCGATCCGTCCGGGTGGCGCCCGCGACGGCCCGGGCACCCGCCACGCACGCGTACCGATACGCGTGCCATCCAGCGGCTCAGGCAATCTCCTGGATGAAGCGCAGCAGGAACATGCGCGCCGCGCGCCAGTCGCGAAACACGGTGCGTTCGGTCACGCCGCGCATCTGTGCCAGCTCGGCGAAGCCGAGGCCGCCGAACAGGTGCAGGTGCGCCACCTCCGCAAGTCGCGCATCGACCGCCTGCAGCATCGTCATCACGCGGTCCAGCGCGAGCACGTCGAACGGTTCTTCGCCAGCGACGTCGGTGGCCGCACGCAAGGTCAGCACCTCGCCCGCCGCGCGCTTGTCGGCATGGCGGCGCCGCGCCCGATCGATCAGCAACTGGCGCATGGCGCGCGCGGCGAGATTGACGAAATGTGCGCGGTCCTCGATCGCCAGCACGCGTCCGCTCAGGCGCAACCAGGTCTCGTTGACCAATTCGGTGGTGCACAGGGTCTGCTGCGGGCCGAGCCGCAGCAGCACGTGCGCCTGCGCGCGAAACTCCTCGTACAGCAGCGCGAACAGGCGATCGGACGCCTCGCTGTCGCCCGCGCGCACGGCCGCCACGAGGGCATCGATCGCAACCGGTGGCGGCGTGGGTTCCATGCGGCCAGTCTAGCAAGCCGCAGTTGCGGCACGTCGCATTCAGCGCGCGGCGACCGCGCTTGCGCGACCATGGCGGCCTGCCACCGCGTCGGAGGTTGCCATGAGCGTTGTCCAGCTGCCCTGTTACCTCGCCAACCAGCCGTTGGCGCCCAACCACGCGCTCGCGGTGCTCGACAAGTACACGGGCGCGGTGGCGGCGCGGGTGCCGCTGGCCGATGCCGCGATGATCGAGGCCGCGATCGCGGCCGCCGCCGCCGCCGAGCCGGCGCTGCGCGCGCTCAGGCCACATGCGCGCCAGGCGGTGCTGCAGCACTGCGCCACGCGCCTGCACGAGCGCTTCGACGAACTCGCGCTGACGCTGTGCATCGAGGCGGGCAAGCCGATCCGGGACGCCGAGGGCGAGGTCACGCGCCTCATCGACACCTTCCGCATCGCCGCCGAAGAGGCGGTGCGCATCGACGGCGAGATGCCCAACCTCGAAATCTCGCCGCGCTCGGCCGGCTATCGCGGCTTCGTGCGGCGCGTGCCGCTGGGCGCGTGCTCGTTCATCACGCCGTTCAACTTCCCGCTCAACCTGGTCGCGCACAAGGTGGCCCCCGCGATCGCGGCGGGCTGCCCGTTCGTGCTCAAGCCCTCGGAGAAAACCCCGCTCGGCGCGCTCATCATCGGTTCGGTCCTGGCCGAGACCGAACTGCCGCACGGCGCATTCTCGATCCTGCCCTGCCGCATCGAGGACGCCGATCCGCTGGTGAGCGACGAGCGGCTGCGGCTGCTGTCCTTCACCGGTGGCCAGGTCGGCTGGCAGCTCAAGGCCCGGGCCGGACGCAAGCAGGTGGTGCTGGAGCTGGGTGGCAATGCCGCCTGCATCGTCGACGGCGACCAGCGCGACAAGCTCGATGCGATCGTCGAGCGGCTCATCTTCGGCGCCTACTACCAGTCGGGCCAGAGCTGCATCAAGGTGCAGCGCATCTACGCCCATGCCTCGCTGTACGCGGCGCTGCGCGAGCGCTTCGTCGCGGCCGCGCGGGCCTTGCGCAGCGGTGATCCGAGGTCGCGCGACACCTTTCTCGGCCCGCTCATCGACGTGGCCGCGGCGCAGCGGCTCGAAGGCTGGATCGAGCAGGCGGTCGCCGCGGGCGCGCGCCTGCTGTGCGGGGGCGTGCGCGAGGGCAACCGGCTCGCCGCGAGCGTGCTCGAACAGGTGCCCGCGAGCGCCAGCATTCAGCGCGAGGAAGCGTTCGGCCCGGTCACCGTGCTGGCGAGCTTCGAGGATTTCGACGAGGCCTTGGCGCGCGTCAACGACTCCGACTACGGCCTGCAGGCCGGCGTGTTCACCGACTCGCTCGCGCACACGCTGCGCGCATGGGACATGCTCGAGGTGGGCGGCGTGATCATCAATGACATCCCGAGCTTCCGCGTCGACAACATGCCCTATGGTGGGGTCAAGCGCTCGGGCCTCGGGCGCGAGGGCATCCGCTGCGCGATCGCCGGGATGACCGAGCCGCGCCTGCTGGTGCTGCGCGGCTGACACCGTCGCGCCGGCGCATTCCCTGCCCAGTCCGCGCCGTCGACGCCGGAGGCGCGGCGCACGGCGGCGTGCTCATGGCGCAGGGTCATTTCCCGCACCCGCGCCGCTCGTGTATACCCGGGCGACCACCGGCGCCGGCGCTGCGCACGCCGGCCGCCCCCTTCCCGGGAACACCTGCCATGAACCACCGCCGTCTGTCCCTTGTCGTCATGCCGTGTGCCGCGCTCGCGTCCGCAGCGCTGGCGGCGGCTCCCGCGCAGATCCTCACCAACCACCTGGGCTATGAGGCGTTCGGCCCCAAGCGCGCGGTGGTCCAGGGCCATGCCGACGATGCGATCACGCACTGCGTGGTGCGCAGCGATCCCGAAGGCACGCTGGTGCTGCGTGGCAGCGCGAGCGGACCGCTGCAGGTGCAGGACTGGCGCGACTGGCGCTACTGGACCTTCGACCTCGGCGCGCTGCAGCAGCCGGGCCGTTACCGCATCGAGTGCGACAACCCGCGCGGCGAAGGCGAACAGGTGCTGCGCTCGTTGCCGTTTCAGGTGCAGCACAACCTGCTCGAGCGCGCGACGCTGTCGGACGTGATCGCCTACTTCAAGGCGCAGCGCGCCTCGGGCGAACTGGACCGTGCCGACCGCGCCCTGCCGTTCGAGGATGGCGGGCAGCCTCCGATCGACGTGCACGGCGGCTGGTACGACGCCAGCGGCGACTACGGCATCCACCTCTCGCAGCTGGATTTCACCAGCTATTTCAACACCCAGCAGGTGCCGCTGGTGGTGTACAGCCTCGGGCGCAGCCACGAACTGCTCGAAGCGCGTGGCGATGCCAACTTCAATCAGATCCGGCGCCGGCTCGTCGACGAACTCAGCCATGGCGCCGACTTCCTCGTGCGCATGCACCGGCCAGGGCGCTCGTTCTACCAGACCATCAGCGCGCCGGGGCCGGCCAAGGCCGCGCGGGACCGGCGGCTCGGCCGCGCCATGACCAGCTTCGGGCTGAAGAAGGACGCCAACGACGGCGCCTCCGCCCATCACGATGGTGCCTACGAGGTGAGCTGGCGCAGCGGTGGCGGGTTCTCGGTCGCGGGGCTCGCACTCGCGGCCCGGCTCGGTGCGGGTGGCGAATTCGACCGTGCGACCTACCTGGCCCACGCCGAGAGCGCGTTCGCATTCCTCGATGCGCACAACCACGAGCTCACCAACGACGGCGTGGAGAACATCGTCGATGACTACTGCGCGCTGCTCGCGGCGAGCGAACTGCTGCGCAGTACCGGCAAGCCGCGGTACGCGACCGCGGCGCAGCGACGCGCGCTGAACCTGCTCGATCGCCTTGCCGGCGACGACCGCTACCGCGACTACTGGCGCGCCGATGGCAAGGACCGGCCGTTCTTCAATCCCGCCGATGCGGGCGCCCCGGTGGTGGCGCTGCTGCGTTATCGCGAGCAGGCGCCCGCGGCGCTGCGCCAGCGCATCGACGACGCGGTGCGCCGCTCGCTCGCGTTCGAACTCGCGATCACCTCCGAGGTCGCCAATCCGTTCGGCCTCGCGCGCCAGTACGTGCAGAGCAAGGGCAAGGGCCGGCGCGGCGAGTTCTTCTTTCCGCACGACACCGAGACCGGCCAGTGGTGGCAGGGCGAGAACGCACGACTGGCCTCGCTCGCCGCGGCCGCGCGGCTCGCGCTGCCGCTGTTCGAGTCCGATCCGGCCTGGCAGCAGCGCCTGGCCGCCTATGCCACCGACCAGCTCGACTGGATCATCGGCAAGAACCCATTCGATGCCTCGATGCTGCACGGCAGCGGCCGCAACAACCCCGGCTACGGCTTTTTCGGCAGCTGGCAGTACACCAACTTTCCGGGCGGCATCGTCAACGGCATCACCTCGGGTTATGCCGATGACCGCGGCATCGACTTCAACCTGCCGCACGCGCAGACCGGCAAGGACGATGACTGGCGCTGGGGCGAACAATGGTTGCCGCACGCCGCCTGGTACCTGCTCGCGGTATCGGCACGACCGGTGCCGGTGGCGGACGCGCCCAAGGTGGTGATCGGCTACCTGTTCACCGATGGCAAGGCCTTCGACGCGGCGAAACTGCCGGTCGAACGCCTCACCCACCTCAACTACGCCTTCGCCAACATCGTCGAGGGCCGCATGGTCGAGGGCTTTCGCAATGACGCGCGCACGTTCGAGCGTCTGCGCGCGCTCAAGCGGCGCAATCCCGCGCTCAAGCTGCTGGTCTCGGTCGGTGGCTGGACCTGGTCGGGCGCGTTTTCGGACATGGCGCTCGATGCGCGCTCACGCGAGGCCTTCATCGCCAGCGCGGTGCAGTTCGTGCAGCGCCACCGCCTCGACGGCATCGACATCGACTGGGAATACCCGGGCCAGCCCGGCGCGGGCAATCCGCATCGACCCGAGGACAAGCACAACTACACCGCATTGCTGTCCGAATTGCGCGCGGCGCTGGACGCGGCCGCCGGCGCCGACGGCCACCGCTACCTGCTCACGATCGCCACCGGCGCCAACGAGAAATGGCTCGAACTCACCGAAATGGCGCAGGTGCAGGCCGTGGTCGACTACGTCAATCTCATGACCTACGACCAGGTCGGACCGTGGGATCCCTACACCGGCCACAATGCGCCGCTGTACACGCATCCGGACAATCCGCGGCAGCTGTCGGCGGCACGCGTGGTCGACCTGTACCTGGCCGCGGGCGTGCCCGCGCGCAAGATCGTGCTGGGCGTGCCGTTCTACGGCCACGCCTGGGAACAGGTGCCGGCCACCGCCGACGGCCTGTACCAGCAGGGCGCCAAGCCCACGCGCCGCGTCAACACCGGCTATGCGGCACTAGCGCGCGACAGCGTCGATCGCGATGGCTACGTGCGCCACTGGGACGCGGTGTCGGGCGTGCCGTTCCTGTACCAGCCGCAGCAACACGTGTTCGTGAGCTATGACGATCCGCAGTCGCTGCGCCTGAAGGGCCGCTACGTGCTCGACCGCGGCCTCGCCGGCGTGATGTTCTGGGAGCTGTCGGCCGACACTCCGACGCATGACCTGCTCGGTGCGATCTGGAGCACCCTGCGGCAGTGAATCGGCCCTGACGCGCAGTCGCGCGGCGCTTGCCCGGCTCGACGCCGCCCGTGCTACAGGTAACGCGCGAGCGTGGAGGCGGCGTCGCTCGCGCCGAATTCCTCGTCCCAGTCTTCCATCATCGCGATGAGCATGAGCTTTTCGAACTCGCTGCCGAAGCGCGCGACGATCGCGTCGGGGTCGCGGATGCTGCGATGGTCGGCGATGAGCCCGAAGTGCACGCGGCCGTTGTAGCTGAGGATCGACAGGCCCAGTCCGATCGATCCGGTCTGCGGCACCCAGAACATCAACTCGCGTACCTCGACGCCGGCCATGAACAGCGGTTGTTGCGGGCCGGGCACATTGGTCGCGACCGCGCTGGCCTTGCGGCTGAACAGCTCCAGCGCGGGTGCCTGCAACGCCGCCGGCGCCATGCCCAGCGCCGCCAGCAGTCCGAATGCGACCACCGCCTGGCGCCGGCCCTTGAGCTCGCGCATGCACGCGGCCACGCGCTCGAGCCGGCGCAGCGGATTGGGCTCGCCGATGGGCAGGTCGAGGAACACGAGGCCGAAGTGGTTGCCGAGCTTCCTGGCATGTTCGAGCGGGCGCAGATTGACCGGCACCGTGGCCCGGATCGTGAGTCCGTCGATGTCCTCGCCCAGGTCGCGCAGATAGCCGCGCAAGGCGCCGGCTGCGCAGGCCAGCAGCACGTCGTTGACGGTGCAGCCCAGCGCCTTGCCCAGCACCTTGACCTCGTCCAGCGGCAGCGGCTCGGCCCAGGCCACGCGCTTGGCCACGCCCAGGCGGCCCTTGAGCGCGGTCCGGGGATCGTCGGACAAGGTCACGGTGACCGCGAGCTCGCGCGTGATCTCGCTGCCCTCGTGGGCAAACTCGGCCGCGACCGACGGGTCGGCCAACATCTGCGCAAGCGTCTGCCAGGTTTTTTCGCCCGCGGCGAGCATCTTGTGCAAGCCGCCCTGCATCGGCTCCAGCAGGCGCTCGAGCACGCTGCCGCGGTCGCGCTTGAGCCAGGTGCGCGCCAGTTCGGCGCGCGCCTCGGGCTGCGCGGCGGTGTCGGTGAGCGAGAGCAGCACCTGCACCAGCGCCAGCCCATCGGCATAGCAGTGGTGGATGCGCGCCACCAGGGCGCCGCCGCCGCGGTAGTTCTCGATCAGGTGGAACTGCCACATCGGCTTGGACAGGTCCAGCGGTGTCGAGGCCAGTTCGCTGACGAAATCCTGCAGTTCGCGCTTGTCGGCCGCACCGGGCAGCGCCGCCACGCGCACGTGCCAGTCGAGGTCGAAATCCGGATCGGCTTCCCAGTGGCCGCCATTGACGCCGAGCACGGGGCGCTGGCAGAAGCGGCGATAGGCGAGAAAGCGTTCGGCCAGCAGGGCCTTGATCCGCGCCGGATCGAGCGGTCCGGCGAACATGAGCACGCCCGTGATCATCATGCGGTTGGTCGGCCGCTCCATGCGCAGCCACGCGGTGTCGACCTTGGACATGGCTTCGCGCGGCGTGCCGAGGACATCCTGCATGGGCGGTTCCGGGTGGCGGACGGTTGCCTAGCATTGGCGCGCGCCACGCAAAACGCAACCGTGCGTGGCCACGCCGGTACGCCGCGGCTGTTACGCTAGGCCGGCTTGGTGGATGGGGGATCCCTGGATGCATCGTTGGCTGGCTGCACTTTTCGCGACGACCGCACCCGCGGCATGGGCGGCGGGCGCCGACCCCACGCTCGATCTGGTCGCCCATCCGCTGGGCTGGATCGTGCTCGGCCTGTTCGTGCTCGCCTACGCCGCGGTGGTTGCCGAGGAGCGCATCCACATCGCCAAGTCCAAGCCGGTGATGCTCGCGGGCGGCCTCATGTGGGGCCTGCTGGCCTGGTGGGCGATCCGCTCGGGCGGCGGCGCCGCGCCGGTGCACGCCGCGTTCGAGGAGATGTTCCTCGAATACTCCGAGATCTTCTTCTTCCTCGTGGTGGCGATGACCTACGTGACCGCGATCGGCGAGCGCGGCGTGTTCGATGCGCTGCGTGACTGGCTGGTGCGGCTCCGGCTCGGCTACCGCGCGCTGTTCTGGATCACCGGCCTGCTCGCGTTCATGACCTCGCCCGTGCTCGACAACCTCACCACCGCGCTGGTGATGTCGGCGGTGGTGCTCGCGGTCGGCGGCGACAACCGGCGCTTCGTCACCCTGGCCTGCATCAACCTCGTGGTGGCCGCCAACGCGGGCGGTGCCTGGAGCGCATTCGGCGACATCACCACGCTCATGGTGTGGCAGGCGCAGAAGGTCGAGTTCGTGGAGTTCTTCGCGATCTTCGTGCCCGCGATCGTCAACTGGCTGGTGCCGGCCGCGTTCATGCACTTCGCGGTGCCGGTCGGCAGGCCGCCCGCCCATGCCGAGCGCACGCGCATCAAGATCGGCGGTCTGGGCATCTGCGTGACCTTCGCGCTCACCATCGCGATCACGGTGGCCGGCCGCCAGTGGCTGGACATGCCCGCGGCATGGGGCATGCTCACCGGCCTGGCCCTGCTCAACCTCGTCGCCGCGCGCATCGAGCGCCGCGAGCTGCGCTATGCCTTCGCCAACGGCATCGAGAATCCGTCGCGCTACTCGATCTTCCGCATCATCGCCAACGCCGAATGGGACACGCTGCTGTTCTTCTACGGCGTGTTCGCCTGCGTCGGCGCGCTCGCCGCGATCGGCTACCTCGAACTGGCCTCGCACGCGCTGTATGGCAGCTTCGGCCACACCTGGGCCAACACCGCGATCGGCCTGCTGTCGGCGGTCGTCGACAATATCCCGATCATGTTCGCGGTGCTCAAGATGGATCCGGCGATGGACCATGGCCAATGGCTGCTGGTCACGCTCACCGCGGGCGTCGGTGGCAGCCTGCTGTCGATCGGCTCCGCCGCGGGCGTGGCGCTCATGGGCGCTTCACGCGGCGCCTACACCTTCACCGCGCACCTGCGCTGGATCGTGCCGATCGCGCTCGGCTATGCCGCGAGCATCCTCACCCACCTGTGGCTCAATGCCCGTCACTTCGGACCCTGACCCTGCCCCATGCACCACGCCGCCGACATCCTGCTCGCGCTGTTCGTGATCTTCGTCGCCGCGCAGGTCGGCGCCGAACTGGCGCAACGCCTGCGCCTGCCCGGCGTGGTCGGCGAAATCCTCGCCGGCTGCGCGATCGGCCCCTCGGCGCTGGGCTGGATCGACGCCGGCCAGCTCGCCGCAGGCACCCCGCTCGACCTGCTGGCCGAGCTCGGCGTGGTGTTCCTGCTGTTCGCGGTCGGGCTGGAAACGCGCCTGGACGACCTCAAGAAGGTCGGCCGCAGCGCACTGCTGGTGGGCGTGCTCGGCGTGCTGCTGCCGTTCGCGCTGGGCGCGTGGTGGGCGCATGGCAGCGGCCTGGACTGGGTCAAGTCGATGTTCGTGGCCGCCGCCTTCGTCGCCACCTCGGCCGGCATCACCGCGCGCGTGCTGCAGGAACTGGGCGTGCTCGACCGCGTCGAGAGCCGCGTGATCCTCGGCGCCGCGGTCATCGACGACATCCTCGCGATGTTGCTGCTGGGCATGGTGACTTCGCTGCAGGAGGACGGCGGCATCGACCTCGCCGGCCTTGCGCTGGTGCTGCTGCAGGCGCTGGGCTTCGTCGCGATCATCGGCTGGGTCGGCACGCGCGTGATGCGCAAGCGCGGCGACTGGCTCGATCGCCCGATCAACCCGTTGTCGCCGCTCACGATCGCACTGGCGATCTGCCTCGGGCTGGCGTGGCTGTCGACCGGGTTCGGGCTCGCCGCGATCATCGGCGCCTTCCTCGCCGGCATGATCGCCTCGGAAATCCCGCGCCGCGACGAGCTGGAACACCAGATGCAGCCGCTGCTCGCACTGCTCGCGCCGTTCTTCTTCGTGCTCACCGGCGCCAAGATCGACCTTGTGGTGTTCACGAGCCGCGATGCGCTGTGGATGCTCGCGATCGCCACGCTCATCGCGATCAGCACCAAGTTCCTCGGCGGCGCGCTGGGCGCGCTGTCGCTCGGCCGCCGCGGCGCCGCGATCGTCGGCGTGGGCATGGTGCCGCGCGGCGAAGTCGGCGTGGTCATCGCCAGCCTCGGCCTCGCCGCGGGCGTGTTCTCCAACGAGCTCTACGCCGTCATCGTCGCGATGTCCCTGCTCACCGCGATCGTGACGCCACCGGTGCTCGCGCTGCTGCTGCGCCCGACACGCGTGGAGTAGTCGTCCACCGCGCACCGGTGGCGGCGCACTGGTGGGCGGGTGCAGCGGGCGCGGGGCGGTGTGGCGCGGCTAGTCGGCGATGTCGGGTTCGAAGAACGACCAGCGGATCTGGCCGAAGCGCGCCTTCATGTCGCGCTCGACCGCGTTGATCGCGGCGACCAGGCCGTCGGCGCTGCCATCGCACTGCATGCGCACCTTGACCGCCACCATCACGTCGGGCCCGAGCTGCAGCGTGACCACGCGAAACACCTGCGCGATCTCGCTGCGCCCGGCAAGGAACGCCTTGAGATCGCGCCGCAGTTCGGGGTCGGCGCTCTGCCCGATGAGCAAGGCCTTGACCTCGATCGCGATGAAAATCGCGACCAGCACCAGCAGCACGCCGATCGCGAGCGTGCCGCCGGCGTCGTACAGTGGATTGCCCGTGGCCGCGGTCAGGCTGACCGCGATGAGCGCGAACACGAGGCCGCACAGCGCGGCGAAATCCTCGCCGAACACCACGATGAGCTCGCTCTGGCGACTTTCGCGGAACCAGCGCCACAGGCTCTTGTCACCGCGCGCCTTGTTGACCTCGCGCAGGCAGCCCCACATCGACAGGCTCTCGGCCACCACGCCGAAGGCGAGCACGCCGATCGCGAGCCAGGGCCAGCGCAGCGGCTCGGGATGCGACAGCTTGTGCAGGCCCTCCCAGATCGAGAACGCGCCGCCGACCGAGAACAGCAGCAGCGCGACGAGGAACGACCAGAAGTAGATCGCCTTGCCCTCGCCCAGCGGATGCTCTTCCGACGGCGCGCGCTTGGCGCTGCGGATGCCCAGCAACAGCAGCACCTGGTTGGCGCAGTCGGCGAGCGAATGCACGGCCTCGGCGAACATCGCGCCCGAACCCGTGACCACGGCCGCGCCGGCCTTGGCCAGGAAGATCGCGAAGTTGGCGCCGAGCGCGTAGAAGATCGTCTTGACGGAATCGGCTTGGGTCGACATGAGGCAGGCGGCAGTGGTGGGAAGCAAGTTGCGGGAACGGCTGGATTACCCGTTGGGGTACGTGTTCAACGATCGGCGTTCATGGCGGCGCCCGCGCAGTCGGTGGTCTCGCGCGTGCGTCGCGGGCGCCGGTCGCGCTGCCGCGCCGCGGACAGCCACGCACCGGCTTCGTGCCCGACCGTTTGCGGCCGGGCCCCGCGAGCAAACGCTCGTGGGCGATCAGGACGCATCGAGCGCATCCTGGGTCTTTCGCGGCAGGCTCGCGCGCACGAGTTCGTAGGAGCCGCGCACCCAGCCGGCCAGGTCGGCGGTCGCAAACCGCTCCGGCTCGGTGACGCTGATCCAGAACATGCTGCCGGTGTAGGGCGCGGGCATCATGCCCGGCTGCGTGCTCATGGTCGCGTATTGCTCGGGCTCGACCTTGAACGACAGACGGCCGCGGTCGGGTCCGAGCGTGCACAGCACCGCGAACATCTTGCCCGCCACGCTCCACACCAGGTCCACTTCCCACTTCATCGCCCGCGTCGCGCCTGGCCAGCGCGCGCACAGGTCGTCGAGATCGGCATCGCGCATTCCGGTCTGTTCAGCGGCCACGTCTCCCCCTGCCCGTCGGTCACGCGCCGCGCCAACCCGCGGCCCGCCAACCTCGCCATTATGACCGATGCGCGACGCCAGCGACGCGCCGTGGCATGCTCGCGGGCCCGTCTGGTCGCAGTTGACGTCCATGCCGACGCCGCCCGCCCGTCCGCAGCGCCTGCCACACGCCCCCACGCGCGGGCGGGCACTGCGCACGCGCGACGGCGCCTGCTACCGCGTGCGCGCGATCCACCCGCAGGACGTGCCCGCGCTGCAGCGCGCGTTCCAGCGCCTGAGTCCCGAGCAGGTGCGCCAGCGCACCTTCCACCGCATGAATGAGCTGTCGATCGAGGCGGCCACGCGCTTCGCCACGGTCGACCCCGCACTGGGCGCGGCCTACGTGGTGGTGGATGCCGCCGGCGAGATCCGCGGCGAGGCCCGCTTCTTCCACGACCCGGTCGGCGGCGGCGCCGAGTTCGCGGTGATCACGGACCCGGCGCTGTCCGGCCGCGGGCTCGGCCGCGCGCTCATGCGCCGGCTGGTGGACGAAGCCCGGCGCCGCGGCCTGAGTCACCTGTGGGGCACGGTACTCGCGCAGAACACGCAGATGCTGGAGTTTTCGCGGCGGCTCGGTGCCACGCGTGAAGCCTGCCTCGACGAGCCGGGCGTGGTGCGCGTGCGCCTGGACCTGTCACGCCGCCTGCGCCGGCACTGAGCCGCTCCGGTGCCGCAGGCGTTGCTGCAGGCGCTCGAAGTACAGGTAGATCACCGGCGTGATGTACAGCGTGAGCAGCTGCGAGGTGACGAGGCCGCCGACCACGGCCAGGCCGAGCGGTCGGCGCGCTTCCGCACCCGCGCCCACGCCGAGTGCGATCGGCAGAGTGCCCATGAGCGCCGCGAACGTGGTCATCATGATCGGACGGAAGCGCACCACGCTCGCATCGACGATCGCGCGCGCAGCCGGCACACCCTCGCGCTGCCGGTCGAGCGCGAAGTCGATCATCATGATCGCGTTCTTCTTGACGATGCCGATGAGCATGATCAGCCCGACCGCGCCGTACAGGTCGAGCTCGCGCCCGAACAGCATGAGCGTGAGCAAGGCGCCGAACACCGCAGTGGGCAGGCCCGACAGGATCGTGAGCGGGTGGATGAAGCTCTCGTAGAGGATGCCCAGCACGAGATAGATCACGAACACCGCCAGCAGCAACAGCATGCCCATGCCCGCAACCGAATCCTGGAATGACTGCGCGGTGCCCTGCAGCGAAGCGCTCATGGTGTCGGGCAGCTTGAGCTCGGCCACCACCCGATCGATCGTGGCGACCGCATCGCTCAGCGCCACGCCTGGCGCCAGATCGAACGAGACCGTGGTCGCTGGCACCTGCCCGAGGTGGTTGATGGTCGCGGCGCCCACCGACTTCCCGGTGCGCGTCACCGCCGACAGCGGCACCAGTTGCGCCGACGGCGGCGCGGAGGCGTTGCCGTCCGGCGGCAGCGTCGGGCTCAGATGGATCGAGGACAGCACGTCCGGATCGGCCTGCCGCGCGGGATCGATGCGCATGAGCACCCAGAACTGGTCCGAGTCGGTGTAGATCGTCGACACCTGGGCCGGCCCGAAGGCGTAGTACAGCGCGTTCTCGATCGCCTGCGGCGTCACGCCGTAGGCTGCCGCCGCGTCGCGGTCGATCGTCACGTCCAGCTGCGGGTTGGCGATGAGCATGTCGCTGCTCACGTCGAGGAAGCCGCGCTCGCGCGCCAATGCCTCGACCACTCTGGGCGTCCACTCGAACAGCTGGCGCGTGTCGGTATCCTGCAACGCGAACTGGTACACGTTGTTGGTCGGCCGGCCGCCGATGCGGATCAGCGGCAGGTTCTGTGGAAACGCCTGCAGGCCCGCGATGCCCTGCAGCTTGGGACGCAGGCCCTGCACCACCGCATCCGCGCCCAGCCGTTCGCCCATCGGTTTGAGGTTGACGATGAGGCGGCCGCGGTTGAGCGTGCCGCCGCCATAGCCGGCGCCCACGAACGCCATCACGAAGGCGACGTTGGGATCGGCGCGGATGATGTCGATCGCGGCGCGCTGCTTCTCCAGCATCGCCTCGAAGCCGATGTCCTGCGCGCCTTCCACCGACACGAAGATCTGCCCGGTGTCGTCGTTGGGCAGGAAGCCCTTGGGCACCTGCACGATGAGCACGCCGGTGGCGAGCACCAGCGCGAGGAACAGGCCGAGCACGATGCGCGCATGCCGCACGCACGCCTCCAGCGTGACGCGGTAGCCGTGCTGCACGCGCTCGTAGGCGCGCTCGCTCCACTGGTACAGCCGGCCATGGCGGACCGATTGCGGCGCCTTGAGCCAGCGGCTGCACAGCATCGGCGTGAGCGTGAGCGACACCAGCCCCGACACCAGCACCGCCGCGACGATCGTCACCGCGAACTCGCGCAGCAGGCGCCCGATGATGCCGCCCATGAACACCACGGGGATGAACACCGCGGCCAGCGACAGGGTCATCGACACGATCGTGAAACCGACCTCGCGCGCACCGTCCAACGTCGCGCGCAAGCGGTCCTTGCCCATTTCCATGTGGCGGGCGATGTTCTCGAGCATCACGATCGCATCGTCCACCACGAACCCGACCGCGAGCGTGAGCGCCATCAGCGACAGGTTGTCGATCGAAAAGCCGAACGCATACATCACCGCGAAGGTGCCCACGATCGACATCGGCAGCGCCAGTGACGGGATCACGGTGGCCGACAGGTTGCGCAGGAACAGGAAGATCACCAGCACCACCAGCGCCAGCGCGAGCATGAGGCTGAACTTCACCTCGTCGACCGACTCGCGGATGCTCTGCGAACGGTCGTAGATCACCTCCAGCTTGGCGCCAGCCGGCAGCGTGCGCTGGAACGCCGGCAGCAATGCGCGGATGTCGTCGACCACCGCGATCGTGTTGGCGCCGGGCTGCTTCTGCACCGCGAGCACGATGCCGCGTTCGCCGTTGAGCAGCGCACCGCCCTTGTCGTTCTGCACGCCATCGTAGACGTTGGCGACATCCTTGAGCCGCACCGGTGCGCCATCGCGATAGCTCACGATGAGCTCGCCGAAGGCGGCCGCGTCATGGATCTGGCCGTCCACCATCACGTTGTAGATGCGGTCGGGCCCGTACAGCGTGCCGGTGGGCAGGTTGACGTTGCCGCGCCCGACCGCGCCGGCCACCGCATCGATGCCCAGCCCGCGCGCGGCCAGTGCGTGCGGATCCAGGTCGATGCGCACCGCGTACTTCTGCGAGCCCCATACGTTGACCTGGGCCACGCCAGCAACCATCGAGATGCGCTGCGCGAGCGTGTTCTCGGCGTACTCGTTGAGCGCGGACAGGCGCAGCGTGGTCGAGGTGAAGGCGATGAAGAAGATCGGCGAATCGGCCGGGTTGACCTTGCGCAGCGTCGGTGGCGAGGTCATCTGCGGCGGCAACTGGCGCAGCGCCGAGGAAATCGCCGCCTGCACATCCTGCGCGGCCGCGTCGATGTCGCGGTCGAGCGCGAACTGCAGCGTGATGTTGGTGGAGCCGAGCGAGCTCTGCGAGGTCATCGAGTCGATCGCGGGGATCGTCGAGAACTGCTTCTCCAGCGGCGTCGCCACCGCCGCGGCCATGGTCTCGGGCGAGGCGCCCGGCAGGCTCGCATTGACCGAGATCGTGGGAAAATCCACATTGGGCAGCGAGGCCACCGGCAAGGCGCGATAGCCGACGATGCCGAACACGAGGATGCCGACCATCACCAGCGTGGTCATGACCGGGCGGCGCACGAACAGCGCCGAGATGTTCACGGCGCGCCGTCCGTCGTGGCCGCCGGCGCGGTCTCCTCGAAGCGCAGCGCGCTGCCGTCGTGCACGCGCGACTGGCCGTCGAGCACCACGAGGTCGCCGGCCGCGACACCGCTGTCGATGACCGCGAGCCCGGCCTGCACGCGCGCCACGCTGACCGCGCGCATCTGCGCGCGGCGGTCATCCTGCACGCGGTACACGTAGCTGCCCTGCGGACCGTTCTGCACGGCCTTGTCGGGCAGCACCACCGCATGGGCATCGTGGCCGAGCGTGAGCTCGACACTGACCAACTGGCCCGGCCACAGCGCGTGGCCGTCGTTGGCGAACTCGCCACGCAGGCGGATCGTGCCGGTGGCACTGTCGACCGTGTTGTCGACGAAGGCGAGGCGGCCTTGCAGCGGCTGCGCCACGCCGATCACGTTCGCGCGCACCGCCAGCGGCCCGGCCTGCTGCGCCGCGAGCACGCGCCCGACATGGCTGCCCGGCAGGGCGAAGTTCACGTAGATCGGCTCGATCTGGTTGATCACCACCAGCGCGTTGGCGTCATTGGCCTTGACCAGGTTGCCCGGACGGATCTGGATGCGGCCAAGCCGGCCGCTGATGGGGGCTCGGATCCGGGTGTAGTCCAGGCTGAGGCGCGCGGCCTCGACATTGGCCTCGTCCAGCTTCACCGCCGCCTGCGCCACGCCCAGGTTGGTGCGGTACTGCTCCATCTGGTCGGCCGACACGTAGCCCTTGGCGGCCACGTCGCGATAGCGCTCGACCTGCGAGCGCGCCTGCTCCAGCGTCGCCCGGTCCTTGGCCAGCGCCGCCTCGGCCTGCTGCAGCGCCGCCTGCGCGGGCCGCGGATCGATGCGGAACATGAGCTGGCCGGCCTGCACGTCGGCACCGTCCTGCACGAGCGATTCGAGCAGCTGGCCCTCCACCAGCGACTTGACCGCCACCGCATTGATCGCCTCGACCGTACCCGGTGCGGCGACCACGATCGGCATGTCGCGCGCGACCGCGCGCGTGACCGTGACCGGCACCGCCATGGCCGCGGGCGGCGGCGCCTGGCGCGAACATCCCGCCAGTACCCACCCCGCGATCACCACGCCGCACAGCCACGCGTGTCTGGACTGCATGTCCTGTCCACTCCCCGCTCATCACATCCGGCGTCATTTTCGCCGATCCAGCCGACGGCTTCGGGATGACGGGCGTAAATGTGCGGTAAAGCCGGCCGCGGCCGCGGTGCGCCCTTGCATCAGGTTGTCCCGGCATCGTGCGGCACTGGTCGCACGCGTCATGTCACGTACGGGGCCATCCCACGTGCGGCTGCTAGAATGCGCGGTTTCCACGCGCCCACCTGCCGCGCCGGTCCGCGTGCGGCAACCGTCCGATGGCTTCTCCTCTGATCCAGCTTCCGCTTCCCGCCTCCAGCAAGCAGCGCCGCTACTGGGTCGAGCCGCACGGCTCGGCGCTCGCGCTGGCGCTGGCGCAGGCCGGACGCGACCACGCCAGCCTCGTGGTGGTGGTCACGCGCGACACCCATGCCGCGCATGAGCTCGAAGCCGAGATCGCGGTGTTCGCGGGCAGCGACACCGAGGTGCTGCAGTTCCCGGACTGGGAGACCCTGCCGTGGGATCTGTTCTCGCCGCACGCCGAGATCGTGTCGCAGCGCGTGGCGACGCTGTACCGCCTGCCCACGCTGCGGCGCGGCGTGCTGGTGGTGCCGGTGGCGACCTTGATGCAGCGGCTGGCGCCGCGCAGCTACGTGGCCGGTTCGAGCCTGATACTGCGCGTGGGCGAGCGCCTCGACCTGGGCAGCGAACAGCGCCGCCTCGCGGCGGCCGGCTACCGCAACGTGCCGCAAGTCAACGAGCCGGGCGACTTCGCGATCCGCGGCGCGCTGCTCGACCTGTACCCGATGGGCAGTCCCGTGCCCTACCGCATCGAGCTGTTCGACGAGGACATCGAATCGATCCGCAGCTTCGACCCGGACACCCAGCGCTCCGACCACAAGGTCGATGCCGTGCGGCTGCTGCCGGCGCGCGAGTTCCCGCTCACCGAGGAATCGGCCAAGGCCTTCCGCAACACGCTGCGCGAACGCTTCCCGATCGATCCGCGGCGCTGCCCGCTGTACCAGGACATCAAGGAAGGCGGCGCGCCCGCGGGCATCGAGTACTACCTGCCGCTGTTCTTCGAGCACACCGAGACGCTGTTCGACTACCTGCCCGAACCGGCGCTGTTCGTGATCGGCGCCGGCGCGCTGGAAGCCAGCGACGCGTTCTGGACGCACACCGCGCAGCGCTACGAGCAACGCGCCCACGACGTCGAGCGCCCACTGCTGCCGCCGACCGAGCTGTACCTGTCGCCACAGCAGTTGCGCGAGCGGCTCAATGGCGTGCTGCGTGCCGACTTCGTCAGCGCCGGCGGCCACCCGCACGCGCTGGCGCTGGGCACCCAACCCGCGCCCTTGCTGCCGCTCACGCGCAAGGGCGAGGCGCCCGCCGCGGCACTGCGTGGGTTCCTCGCCGCCTATCCGGGCCGCGTGCTGCTCACGGTGGATTCGCCGGGCCGGCGCGAGGCGCTCATCGAACAGCTCGCGGGCGCGGGCCTGCAGCCGGCCACGCTG
>QUBV01000118.1 GCA_014338185.1 Lysobacterales bacterium
CCGTTGCCATCCTGGCCGGCGGGTGTGGGGGCTGCTGTCAGCATGGGCATCGCGGCCGGTTGCTGCGGGAAGCGTGGATTATGCGGCCTGCGCCGGCCCGCGTTCTAGAATGCCGGGCGTGAACGCACCCCCGCTGCCCGTCGAAGCGGCCCTGCCCGCCCTTCTCGCCGCGCTCGCCGAGCAGCGTAATGCGGTGCTGCATGCGCCGCCCGGCGCCGGCAAGAGCACGGGAGTGCCGCCCGCGCTGCTCGACGCGCCCTGGCTCGGGGGCCGTCGCATCCTGATGCTGGAACCGCGGCGGCTCGCCGCCCGCGCCGTCGCCGACCGCATCGCCAGCCTGCGTGGCGAGCGCGTCGGGCAGACGGTGGGCTATCGCATGCGCATGGACAGCCGTGTCGGGCCAGCCACGCGCCTGGAGGTGGTGACCGAGGGTATCCTCACGCGCCAGCTGCAGCGCGACCCGGCCCTGGAACAGGTCGGCTGCGTCATCTTCGACGAGTTCCACGAACGCAGCCTGCAGGCGGACCTGGGCCTCGCCCTGCTGCTCGACACGCAGCGCCACCTGCGTCCCGAGCTGCGCCTGCTGGTGATGTCGGCCACCCTCGACACCGCGGCGGTCGCGCGCCTGCTCGGCACCGGGGCCGTGATCAGCGCCCCGGGCCTCAGCCATCCCGTGGAAACGCGCTACCTGCCGCGGCCCAGCGACGCGTACCCGGACCGCCTCGCGACCGGCGCCATCCTGCGCACGCTTGCGGAGGAACCCGGCGACATCCTGGTGTTCCTGCCCGGCGCCGGCGAGATCCGCCGCGTGGCCAGCGCGCTCGCTGATGCCTCGCTGCCGCGGCACACGCAGGTGTTGCCGCTCTTCGGTGACCTCACCCACGAGGAACAGGACCGCGCCATCCGCCCGAGCCCCGCGGGCGAGCGCAAGGTCGTGCTCGCCACCAACATCGCCGAGACCAGCCTCACCATCGAGGGCGTGCGCGTGGTGATCGACGCCGGCCTGGAGCGACGCGCGTGCTTCGACCCGGGCAGCGGCATGAGTCGGCTCGACACGCTGCGCATCTCGCGCGCCTCGGCCGACCAGCGTCGCGGCCGCGCTGGCCGCCTCGGGCCCGGCGTCTGCCTGCGGCTGTGGACCGAGACGCAGCAGCGCGCGCTTCCCGCCCAGGCGCCGCCGGAGATCCTCGAGGCCGACCTCGCGCCGCTGGCGCTGGAACTCGCCGCCTGGGGCGCCACCGATGCGGGCGCGCTCGCCTGGCTCGACGCACCACCGTCCGGCACACTGGCCCAGGCCCGGGAACTGCTGCTGGCGCTGGGCGCGCTGGAGCCGGGCGGCCGCATCAGCGCCCATGGCCGCGAGATGGTGCGACTCGGCGCCCACCCGCGGCTCACCCACATGCTGCTGCGGGGCGCCGCTGCCGGCGCCGGCGGCACGGCCGCGGCGCTCGCCAGCCTGCTCGGCGAGCGCGACATCCTGCGCGGCCGCGAGCGCGACGCCGACATCCGCGC